>JAGCTY010000155.1 GCA_017963105.1 Lentisphaeria bacterium | reverse complement strand
GCGGACGAGATCAAGAAGGCGTACCGCACGCTCGCCGTCAAATACCACCCCGACAAGAACCCCGGGGACAAGGCCGCGGAGGAGAAGTTCAAGGAAGTCTCCCGCGCCTACGAGGTCCTCAGCGATGAAAAGAAGCGCAAGCAGTACGACCAGTTCGGGCCCGACCTCTTCGAACGCACCAACGGGCAGGGCTACGGACCCGGAGGCGGCGGCTTCGGCGGCGGGGGCGGCCAGGGCGGATTCTCCTCGTCCAACTTCAATTTCAACGGTTTCTCCGATCCGCGCGACATCTTCAGCCAGGTGTTCGGCGGCGGCGACGGCGGTTTCTCGTTCGACGACCTGCTCGGCGGCATGAGGAACGGCCGCGGCGCGCGGCGGCGTTCGGCGTCCGGCGCACGCAAGGGCGGCGACCTGAACTGCCGCGTGGAGATCGACCTCGAGGACGCCATTCTCGGCGCGGACAAGAAGATCCGTCTCGCCAAGGACGAGACCTGTTCCGCCTGCGGCGGTTCCGGTGCGGAACCAGGTTCCTCGCGCAAGTCCTGCCCGTCCTGCGGCGGGTCGGGCTTCATCGTGTCCGGCCAGGGTTTCTTCCAGCAGCAGGACGCGTGTCCCGCGTGCCATGGCACCGGCAGCGTGATCCTGCATCCGTGCAAGCGCTGCGGCGGGCGCGGCGTCATGCGCGTGGACAAGGAACTCCAGATTCATATTCCCCCCGGGGTCGACGAGGGCTCCAAGCTGCGCGTCGCGGGCCAGGGCGAACCCGGCACGGGCGGCGGTCCGGCGGGCAACCTCTACGTCATCATCGCGCTTCGTCCGCACCCGGTCTTCGAGCGCAAGGGCCAGGACCTGGTCTGCGAACTTCCGATCACGCTCGAATGCGCGCTCCAGGGCGGCGTCGTGGACGTGCCGACCTTTTCCGGCCGCACCCGCATGAAGATCGCGCCCGGCACGCAGAACGGCACGATGCTGCGTCTGCGCGGCAAGGGCGTGCCCGCGCTGAAGGGCGGAGCACGGGGCGACCAGATCGTCCGCATCCACGTGGAAATCCCGTCCGGTCTGACCTCCGAACAGGTGAAGGCGATCGCCGCGCTCGGCCTTACTGGCGCGAACTATCCGAAACAGGCCGAATTCCGCGCGAAAGCCGCGAAATTCCTGCGCTCATAACCGAACTGGAAAGATTCATCATGGCAGCGGGCAAAAAAGACAACGCGAAAAACAGCAGCGATCCCGTCATCGCGCGCAACCGCAAGGCGTTCCACGACTTCGAGATCATCGAGACCTGCGAGGCCGGGATCGTGCTCGTCGGGACCGAGGTCAAGAGCTGCCGCGCCCACAGCGTCCAGCTCCAGGACAGCTTCGCCCGGATCGAAGGCGGCGAGCTCCTGGCCTACGGGATTCATATCGCGCTGTATTCGTTCGGCAACCGCTTCAACCACGAGGCGAAGCGTCCGCGCAAGCTCCTGATGCACAAGAAGGAGATCCTGCGTCTCGCCAACAAGGTCAAGGAAAAGGGCTATTCCCTCATCCCCCTGAAAATGTACCTGAAGGGGATGCACGTGAAGATCGAGCTCGGACTCGCGCGCGGCAAGACGTTCGGGGACAAGCGCGAAACGCTTCGCCGCAAGCAGGACGACATGGATATGCGGCGCGCCATCGCGAAACACCGCCGCGAGGGCTGATTCCCGGATCGTCCGGCGGACTGACGGCCGATGACCGGACGGGGCCGGGCGTAACGGTTCCGCCTTCTCTTTTTTCGTTTTTATGAATGACTGCGGACGAGTTTCCGTTCGACGGACTCGGGATGCAGCTTCAGGTTCTCCGTGTAGCGTTCGGTCGGCCCATCGGCGACCGCGTCGAGCAGTCTTTGCAGCGCGTCGGCGGAGTCCAGGAACGAAACGGACGCCCGGAGCGCGCCGGGATAGCCGCGCCCCCTCAGGAACTCCAGCAGGGTTTTCCGCGCCACGACGTACGCGAACTCGGGCCCGTAGCAGTCCAGCATGTCCGCCATGTAAACGCGGATGGTTTCCGTGAACTCCGCTACGTCCGGCGGCGGTGCGGTCGGGTCGGCGATCTCCCGGAAGATCCACGGGTTGCCGAGCGCGCCGCGCGCGACCATGCCCGCCGAACATCCCGTTTCCCGCAGGAGCATGCGGAACGATTCTCCGTCCATCGCGCCGCCGTTGGCGACCACGGGGATGTCGAGCGATTCGCGGACCGCGGAAATGATATCATGAAACACCGGGCCGGAATAGAAATTGCACATGAGGCGGCCGTGGATCGTGATCGCTTTCGCGCCCGCGTCGCGCAGGCGGCGGCAGAACGCGACGGTCGGTGCGGGGTCGGATTCGTCCTGGATGCGCGTCTTGGCGGTCACGGGAAGGCGCGAGGCGGAAACGAGCGTTTCGAACGCGCGGATGGCTCCGTCCGGGTCCTCCAGCGCGAAGCGGATGCCCTCGCATTTCCGGGCGACTTTCGGCGCGGGGCAGCCGAGGTTGAAGTCCAGCACATCGAAATCCATGTCGTTGATGAGTTCGGCGGCACGTTTGAGCGTGGGGAGGTCGGAGCCGACCAGCTGGATGCCGAGGAAGCCCGCGTCGGAACCGCGCTGTGCGAGCCGGAGCGTCTTCTCCCCCTGAAACACGAGGGAGCCCGCGTCGATCATTTCGGTGAACGCGTGACGGCAGCCGAACCGGCGTATCATGCGGCGGAACGGGATGTCGGTGTGTCCGGCAATCGGGGCCATGACGGCCGCACCCGGCGGATATAGGACCGGGGGCATGACAGGGACCTCAGGCGTCGTCGCGGGAAACGATGATCGCGGCGTTGGTGCCGCCGAATCCGAAGCTGTTGCTGAGCGCGTGGCGGACAGGGACGTTCATGCGCGGCGTGCGTACGATGTCAGCCCATCCCATGGATTCCTCGATGTCGTCCGCGTTGATGGACGGGCTGACGAAAGAGTGTTCGATCATCTGGGTGCAGAAGATCAGCTCGATCGCGCCGGCGGCCCCGATCGGATGGCCGGTCTGGGACTTGGTGCTGTTGATCATCGGGGATGCGCCGTTTTCATGGAAGACGGTCTTGAGGGCATCGATTTCGACGGGGTCGCCAACCGGAGTGCCCGTGCCGTGCGTGTTGACGTAGTCGATGTCGGCAGGCGTGAGGTGCGCGTTCGCGATGGCGTCGGACATGACCGCGGCGGAGACTTCGCGACTGGGGGCGACCATGTCGCAGGCGTTGCTGTTGCAGGCGTATCCGCTGATCCGTCCGCGTATCTTCGCGCCGCGCGCCTTCGCGTGGGCTTCGCTTTCCAGGATCATGATGCCGGCGGCCTCGGAAAGCACGAATCCGGTGCGCTGCTTGTCGAACGGACGGCTGGCCTTCTCCGGCTCTTCGTTGAAATTGCTCGAAAGCGCGTGCATCGCGCCGAATCCGAGAGCCTGCTGCCAGCAGAGTTCCTCGCAGCCGCCAGCCATGACGATGTCGTAGGCGCCGGACTGGATCAGGCGGAACGCCTGGATGAGCGCCACCGCGCCGCTGGTGCAGGCGCAGCTGACGTCGTAACTTTCGCCGCCGATCTTGTAGACGAGCGAGAGGTTGGCTACGGCGGAGGACGGCATGATGCGAGGGATGCTGAACGGGGAGATCTTGCGCGTCGAATGCGTCCGTTCATACGTCATGACCGACTTGTAATACTCCGCATAGCTGCTGCCGCCGCAGCCGGTGATCACGGCCATTCTGGAGCCGGGAAGCGTCTCCATGGTATAGCCGGCTTCGGTGATGGCCTCGTAGGCGGCTGCCACGGCCATGACGCCGCTCTGCGTCATGAAACGGAGCTGTTTGCGGTCGAACGCGGGACATTCGAACCCTTCGAGGTTCACCGAACCGGCGACCTGAGAGTCCAAGTTGAGTTCCTGCCAATACGGATCCCGCGTGATCCCGCTTTTTCCGGTTTTCAGGGACTCCAGGTTTTCGGCCAAACTCAGCCCGATCGGGGTGATCAGACCGCGGCCAGTGATTACAACGGGAATCATTCGCTCCATTCCTGCCTGTTCGATAATGGTTTTACGTATACGATTTATCTTAATACTTTACACGCTGTTTTTTATTTTTCAAACAAAGCGGAATATTTTTTTGGATAAATGTCGGAAACATGCGGAAAAAAGTCATTTTCCCACCCTGTCGCGGATGTCGGTCAGCTTTTCCGCCTCCGGGATCGATTCGTTGTAGCGGATCAGCGCGTCCAGATAGCGGAGCGTCTCCTGGCGGGGCAGGGCGCGGAGGATGTCGATGCCGACCCGGTTTACGCGGGCGATGTACTGCGTGGAAACGCGTTTGTCCTTCGTCGCGAACATGGCGAGTTCGATTCCCGCGGCGACGCTGAGGTCGGTCTGGGGCGCTTTCAGGATGGCCTCCTTGGCCGAGGCGATGCGTTTCTCGTCCTCGACCTGAAGGCGCGCATTACGGGAGGCGTCGGTCTCCTGGACGTTGCGGTACTGCGGGGAATTGGCGATCTCGCCGCTGCGGATGGACGCGATCGTGATCTCGTTCAGCGCCCTGGTGTGCACGAGGTTCAGCTTCGGGTCCTTGAGCAGCCAGCGGGCGCGGGCGACGGTCTCGAACTCCGCGACGGATTTCGGTCTGGCGTAATAGGCGTCGAGCATCGGGGAAAGCTCTTTGGCGCACCTCAGGCTGTCGCAGGCGGCGAATCCGGGCCAGACTTTTTCGCGCGTCTCGACCATGCGGACATAGGCGTGCTTCAGCTCCCTTTTCACGGTCGGCATCCCGATCATCGCGGTGAACGCGGCGTCGCGGATCAGGGCGTTCCTGGAATCAGACGCCTCGTTGAGCAGTTCGACCGCCTTTAGCGAGCCGATGTTCGTGAGGCCGAGGAACTGCTGGATCGGCGCCTGGCCCGAGGCGGCGACCCGTTTGATGGCGCTCTGCAGGGCCGGGATCGAGGCGTCCCCGAATTCGGCCAGGTGCACGAGCGCGAACCGGTTCGTGAAGAATTCCTCGTCCTCGATGTCGAGGCAGTCCACGAGCAGGGAGATCAGGTCGGTGCCGCCCTTCATGTCGACGTTGCGGAACAGCGTGTAGAGGACGCCGATGTTGGCCGAGGCGAACACGTGGAAATTCTCCGTGGCGCCGAGGTAGAGCGTGAAATTCTCGTACTGGGACTGCAGCTTGCGCCACATGATGCCGTATTTCGTGAAGAAAAGCGGCTGGAGGCTCGTCTCCTGCGGCTTCCCCACCGTGTTGAGGCGCAGGGCATTGGAGAGCCGGATGGCCTTGACGGGGATCAGCGTGACCGCCGCGAAGTCTTCGTTTTCTTCGTCTTCGTCGTCGTCCGTCGCGGCGGACTCCCGCTGCGCCTCGTCCTGAGGTTTGTCGAACGGTTTCACGTAGATCAGACGCCAGATCGGGATGACCTCGTCGGAGAGGGACCGGTTCAGGAGCGGTTCCTTTCCGCGCTGGAGCGGTTTGTACGGATAGATCATTCTGTCGAGGCGCTCCGTGATCTCCCTGATCGCCTCGGCCTCGGTTTTCGCGGATTTCTTTTCGTCCGGCTTCGCTCCGTCTTCCGTTTCGGCGGCGGATTCCTCCGCCTCGCCGGGCGTTTCCGTGCCGGCGGACACGGATTCCTCCGGTTCGTCAGGAAGTTTTTTGATCGGTGCGGCATGGAGGAGGACGCCGGACACGGCGACCAGGATCATGCAGAGCGGAAGAAGAGAACGGATGCGGATTGCGATTGACATGGGCGGTACTCCCGGGATCAGGCCGTGGCCGGTTCGGACTCCTTGTCCCGGCGCCATTGTTTGCGCGGCTGCGGGACGTCGTCGCTGGGTTTGATCGTGTAGCGGTTTTCGCCGAGGAGGGCGTCGATGTCGTTCAGCAGGGACGGGGTAACGAAGACGCGGACGGACTGCGGCAGCTCGATGAAGGCGGCCAGGCGGTCTTTCGTGGCGGCGCAGAGGAGTACCGGAACGGGGTCCGGAACCGGTTTCGCCTTCGGTTTTTCCCGTTTTGCGGGAACTTTCGTCTTCGCTTCCGCGGAATCCGCTTCCCGCGGCGGGGCGGATTGCGGGGCGATTGTCGCGGATGTTCCCGCGGAATCGGTCGCGGGCGTTTCACCGGACACGGATACGGACAGGTCCCTTGCAGAGAGCATCTTTGCGGGGGGCGTCCCCTCGGAATCGGCTGCGGGCGTCCCCTCGGAATCGGCTGCGGGCGTCCCCTCGGAATCGGCGGCGGGCGTCCCCTCGGAATCGCCGGCGGCCCGGAAAGGATTCTCCGTCCGCGGAGCGCTCTCGAAAAGGCTTGCCTGCATCATATCCGCGTCGGACGTCCCGGCGCTTCCCGGCGTTTTCTGTGCGGGATCCGTTTTGCCCTGTGCAGCCGGAGAACTCCCGGATCCCGGTTTCGCCGGGGCCGCTTCGCGCGGCGGTTTGGAATGGCGCGTCAGGAGCCTGCACAGTTTTCTGCAGTCGTCCGGCTTCATCTCGCCCTCGAAAAGATTGACCTGGAGGGTGCTTGTGTTGTAGTACATGGCGTCCTCGAGCGGGATCACGTCTTCGAGCTGGAGCGAGACCTCCGCGTCTTCTTCCCCGCCTTTCTTGGTGATGGCGCGGACAAAGACCTTGGAGCCCTCGACGAGCAGGGAGCCGACCTCGGTGTAAAGCCGGTTGTAGCAGACGCACTCGATGGTGTCGGTGAGGTCCTCGATCTGGACGACCGCGAACGGCTTGCCGTCGTTCTTGGTGTATTTCCTGGCGACCGAGGTCACGAGGCCGCCGAACTTGACGCCGACGTCGCCGGGCATATGGGAGATTTCCGCGAGGTTGGCCGTGGAGAACGTGTCGATGGTCTTCTTCGAGGAGAAAAGCGGATGCCCGGAAACGAAGAACCCGAGGAGCTGCTTCTCGTCCTCCAGGATTTCGCTTTCCGGGAACTCCGGGATGTCCGGCGGAGCCTGTTCCTCCAGCCCGGCGTCCCGCGGGTCGTCCAGCATGTCGAAGAGGCTGGCCTGCCCGGATTCGCGGTCGCGGCGTGCGGCGGCGGCCGACGAAAGCGCGGAGTCGATCATGGCGACGAGCTGGGACCGTTTGAGCCCGGTGGAATCCAGGGCGCCGCAGCGGATGAGCGCCTCGAGCCCCTTGGCGTTGAGGCCGTCCGTGCGTTCGGCGAGGTCTGCCATCGAGGTGAACGGGCCTTCCTTTCTCGCCTCGATGATGGCGGCGGAGATGCCCTGCCCGAACCCTTTGATCGCGCCGAGGCCGAAACGGATGGCGTCGCCGTCCACGGTGAAGTTTACGTTGCTGGTGTTCACGTCCGGCGGGAGGATGCGGATGCCGTTCGTGCGGCATTCGTTGATGAGGAACGTCAGCTTCTTCGCGTTGGAGAGTTCGCTGGTGAGCACCGCGGCCATGAATTCGGGTCGGTAGTTTGCCTTCAGGTAGGCGGTGCGGTAGGAGAGGAGCGCGTAGGCCGCGCTGTGCGACTTGTTGAAGCCGTACTCGGCGAACTTCTTGATGTTCTCCCAGATGCCTTCCGCCTGGGCCTTCGGGATCTGGTTCGTTTTCGCGCAGCCGTCGATGAACTTGTCGTGCTGGGCCTCCATGTCCTTGATCTTCTTCTTGCCGATGGCGCGTCGGAGGATGTCGGCCTGGCCGAGGGAGAATCCGGCGAGCACCTGGACGACCTGCATGATCTGCTCCTGGTAGAGCATGATGCCGTAGGTCTCCTTGAGGTACTGTTCCATGAGCGGGTGGTCGTATTCGAGCGCGAAGATGCCTTTCTTCCGTCCGACGAAGAGGTCGAGGAACTGCATCGGGCCGGGGCGGTAAAGCGCCACGAGGGCGATGATGTGCCGGATGTTTTCCACGCCGAACTTGCGGCAGAGGTCCTGCATTCCGCCGGATTCGAGCTGGAACACGGAGACGGTGTCGCCGCGGTTGATGAGGTCGTAGGTTTTCTGGTCGTCCAGCGGGATCGCATCCATGTCGAGCGTAATGCCGCGCGTGCGCTTCACGTTGTCCACGGCGTCCTGGATCACGGTCAGCGTGCGGAGGCCGAGGAAGTCCATTTTCAGGAGGCCGATGCTCTCGCAGAGCGGGGCGACGTACTGCGTGATGACTTCCTCATGGGCGCCGCGTCCGAGCGGGACGAGGTCGGCGAGCGGCTGGTTGCAGATGATGACGCCGCAGGCGTGGATGCCCATCTGGCGGTTGAGCTGTTCGATCGGGGCGCTGAACTTGAAGATGTCGCGGACCCAGGCCTCTTTCTCGAGAAGCTGCTTGAGCTCGGCCGACTCCTTGACGGCTTTCGCAAGCGTCATTTTCGGGTCTTCCGGGATGAGCTTGGTGATCATGTTGCCTTCCGCCGGGGTGCGCCCCATGACGCGTGCGACGTCCTTCACCACGGCCTTCGCCTTCAGCGTGCCGTATGTGCCGATCTGCGACACGCTGTCCTCGCCGTACTTTTGGATCACGTAGTCGATCACCTCCTGGCGGTGGCGTTCGCAGAAGTCCGTGTCGAAGTCGGGCGGCGACACGCGGTCCGGGTTCAGGAACCGCTCGAACAGCAGGTCGTATTTCATCGGGTCGATGTTCGTGATGCCGCTCAGGTAGGCTACGATCGAGCCCGCGCCGGAACCGCGTCCCGGGCCGACCGGGATGCCGTGTTCCTTCGCCCAGTTGATGAAGTCCCACACGCAGAGGAAGTAGCTCGGGTATTTCGTGCGGTTGATGACCGACAGCTCGAAGTCCATGCGCTTGAGGTTCCGCTCCGCCTCCTCCTTCTTGTCCTCCGGCGGGTTGAACGGGTCGTAGCCGTATTTCTTCTCGTAGCCGCACACGCTGTCCGCGCGGCCCGTGCCGTACAGGCAGATGTTGCGGAGATAGGCGGCGGATTTCTTCATGACGATGCGGCGTTCGATGAGGTTGGCGCGCTTGTCGTCGGAAGGAAGCGGCTTGTCCGGTTCCTTCTCGTGGTCCTTCGCGATCTCGTCGTCGATCTCCTGTACGGATTCGGCGCGGATGGCGTCCAGGTCCAGCGTGTCGACGAACTCCTGCGGCGGGGTGTATTCCGGGTAGTGGTTCTCGTAGCCGATCGTGACGTCGCACTGTTCGGCCACGGCGAGCGTGTTCGTGATCGCGTCCGGGGCCTCGGTCCCGAAGACGCGCATCATCTCGTCGCCGGACTTGAAATAGAACTCGTCGTAATCCATCTTCATCCGGCGTTCGTCGCTCAGCGTGGTGCGCGTCTGGATGCACAGCATGATCTCGTGGGAACGCGCATGCTCTTTCTTCAGGTAATGCACGTCGTTCGTGGCGACCAGCCGGACGTCGTTCTCGCGGGCGAGCTGGATGAGGGCGCGGTTGACGGTCTTCTGGTCCTCGATCCCGTGGTACATGATCTCCAGGCAGAAGTTTTCCCTGCCGCCGAAAAGGTCGAGATATTCGAACAGCACCTTGCGGCCGGCGTCCACGCCGCCGCGCAGGATCGCCACATCGATCTCGCCCTGGAGGCACGCGCTCATGCCGATGATGCCCTCGTGGTATTTCGCGAGGAGCTCGCGGTCGATGCGCGGCTTGTAGTAGAACCCGGTCATGTGCGCTTCGGAATTGAGCTTGCACAGGTTATGGTAGCCCATGTTGTTCTTCGCCAGCAGGATCAGGTGGAACCCCTTGATGTACGGGACGCCGGGCTGTTTCTCAAGGCGGCTGCCGGGCGCAATGTACGTTTCGCAGCCGATGATCGGCTTGATATCGGCCTTTTTCATGGCGTTGTGGAACTCGTAGCAGCCGCCCATCACGCCGTGGTCGGTGATCGCGCAGGCCTTCATGCCGTACAGCTGCGCCATGGTCACAAGGTCGACCTTGCCCTCGGCGTCCTCTTTCTTCAGTTTCGCCCACGAAATGGCGCACGCGCCGTCCAGCAGGCTGTAATCCGTATGCAGGTGCAGATGCACGAAATCCGTAGCCATAATTCCCTTATCCCTGAAAGTTTGCGTTGAAATCCCATGGTCCGCGGCCGGGATGGCGCGCGTGTCCTCTTCTAAATCGTGATGAGAAATAATTATACAGCCGGAACCGGGATTTTTCAAATTCGAAACCCGAAAAAGACGGAAATCGGAGGTGCGAAACAGGTGAATTCACCCGCCGCCGGACTTTTCGTTGATTTATCGGTTTACACGTCCGTATGATTCTTACAGCTCCCTTTTCACCTCAAATCCGACTTTTTTTCGAAAAAAACGCGTTTTTCGTTTGACAACGGTGAAACGGTGTGCTATTGTAATAGTACACTACAAAACAACAACACCATAACACAAGCCGAAAGGCAACTGCCATGAACGTTTCCGAATTAACCATCAACTTCTCTTCCGGGGTCCCGATCTACAGGCAGATCGTCCAGCTGCTCTCCGGAAAGATCCTCTCCGGTGCGCTTGCGCCGGGCGAGAAGATCCCGTCGATCCGCGACGTGACCGCGGAGCTGAACGTAAACCCGAACACGGTGGCGAAGGCGTACCGCGAACTGGAGCTCGCCGGGCTCATCGAAACCCGTCGCGGCATGGGGTGTTTCGTCGCCGAGCGCGACGACGCCCGCCACACGCTCACCGACGAGGAGAAACAGCGCCATCTGGACACCCTCTTCGCCTCGCTGGTCACGTCTGCCGGGATGTTCGGCATCTCGGAGCAGGATGTTTCCGACTACCTGATTGCGAAACACGCCGCCAATGTGAAAAACAACAAATGAATCAACCGAACCAATGAAAGGTTCTTTTACCATGACAAACTCAAATACCATTGACATCGCCGGCGCCCCTGCGCCCGTCAAATCCGAATCTTCGATCGCCTCCGTCCGCAGGATGCTGAAAAACTCCCTCCTGATCTCCATTCGCGACTCGGTGCTGCTGAAACTCGCCACCGTGGACCTCCTGCTCGTGGTGTTCTACATCGGCCTGCTCCTTGGCGCCCTCTATCTCATTCCCGCCCTGGCCGGGGAGCCGTGCCACACGACGGAAGAGCTCAACGCGTTCTACAATCATCATGTCCATTTGGGAATGCATTGGATTAGTGCTTGCATCTTAATCACATTTGCGTTTGCCACCCAGTTCCTCGCCACGCTTTTCACGAACTTCCTCCTGCTCACGGTGGACAGCGAGATCATCCGCGTGTGGAACGGTCAGAAAGCGGATTTCAAACGCGGCTGGCGGACCGCCGCCTCCCATTTCTGGAGCCTGGTGACCTGGTCCCTGCTGATCGCCCCGTTCAACTTTATGTGGGTCGTTTCCATGTGCATCGTGATCCCGGTGCTGACGCGTGACAAGACCGTCAACCCGTTCAAGATGCTCGGCCGTGCCGTGCTGCTCCTGCTGAAGATATGGAAGGAATTCCTGCTCGGCATCGTCGGCATGCTGGTGATCGTCTACTGGGTTTTCTGCCTCGTTTTCGGCTCCAACGTGATCTTTACGGCCATCTCCAGCCAGTGTCCGCCGCTCATCGCGTGGGTCCTGCTCTCGGTCGGCATCATCTTCTCGCTGCTCGCGCTGTGCTTCTGCTATCTCTTCTGCAACGTCTATCTCTGCGGCCAGTACATCAAGGCGAGCGAGGGCGTGGAGCCGAACCCGGAAGCCGATCCCGCCGAACTCGCCTGAACTCAAAAAAAACAACCTTCTTTTCCAAACACAAACCCATAAAGGAACGCCATAATGAACAACAAGACCACCACCGTCATCGTCGCCGTCTGCGGGATCATCCTCGTTGTATTCCTCGCGGTTGCCACCGTCAGGATCATGCAGGACCGCAAGCCCGAGCCGCCCGCCGTCTCCGAGGTCGAACAGCCGGAGGAGAAGCCCGCGCCCGTCCGCCGCCACGGCCCGAAGGTCAAAAAGAAAGTCGATATCGCCTCCACGTTCTCCGACTGGGGCGGAGCCGGGCAGGACAATGCGCAGGACGGCGAACCGCACAAGGAGCTTCACGAGCAGACGCCGGAAGAGGCCGTGGAATCCTTGTGGCAGGGGCTCGACACCTACCGCGAGCTGTCCGACGAGGACAAGGCGAAGGCGAATTTCGCGCTCGGATTTGTGACCCTCATCGTCAACGCGATCGGCGATAATGCCGGAGCATTCGTACAGCAAATGAACGATCAGCAGCGCGCGGAAGCGATCGCAAACGCACAAACATCCCTGATCAACATCAACGCCATGGAAATGGAGGTCGCCCCAGACATGACAGAGGAAGAGCTCAACGTGATCGGCGGCACGCTCCAGGCGGTCCGCAACCTGAACGTGAACTTGCTGAACGCCCTTCAGTAAGAACTTCAGAGGAAAACATGAGCGGACCGGCATCATACACTTTTTTTCAAAAAAAACGTCATTTCTGCTTGACAATCCGCGAAAGACGTGATTTAGTAACATATTAGACCAAAACCAACGTTCAAGGAATCCGATCATGAATAAAAACGCTGTCATCCTGCCCGTCGTCCTCATCCTGGCCGCCGCGCTTGTCGTCGGAGGCTTCATCCTGCTGAAAAAGCACAAGGACACCGTCGCGCCGACGCCCGCCCCGGTCGTCGAGGAAGTCGTCGAGGAGACGGAACCCGAACCCGAGGAACAGCCGAAGCCGCGCCGCCAGAGACGCGACGTCAATTCCAGCATCAGCCGCATGATGCCGGTTCAGGGCGACCAGGTCCAGGGTATGCCTACCCGCGAGGAGGCGGTCAACGCTGCCTGGGATATCCTTTCCGCCTACCGGGAATCGACCCCGCAGGAAAAACAGCAGATGGCGATGGTCATGAACATGGCTTCGTACATGGTCAACGGCATCGCGCAGAACGCCGGCCAGTTCATCCAGCGGATGACCCCGGAACAGCGCGACCAGCTCCTTCAGGCCGCGGGCGGTTCGCTGGACCTCCTCGACGCCATTCAGGAGGAGATGCTGCCCAACGTGACCAACGAGGAAATGCAGGTGTTCGGCGGCGTGTTCCAGTCCATGCGCAACCTCAACGAATCCCTCATGAACTCCGCGCTCTTCTGATCTGACGGAACAACAAAACGACAGGAAGGGATCCCGATGGAAAAAAGAAACGTCGTCCTCGTGGCCGTCTGCGGCGTCATTCTGGCCGCCTTCCTTTCCGTTGCCACGATCAAGATCCTTCAGAAATCCGGCACGCCTCCGCCTGCGGAAGAAGAGACCGTGGCCGAGGTCGAACCGCCCGCACCCGAGCGTCGTCACGGTCCGAGAGTCCGCCGCAAAGTCGACATCGGTTCCACGTTCTCCGGCATGGCGCCCGTGCAGCAGAACAACGCCGCAAACGCCGAGCCCGAGCGCAAGGAGCTTCACAATCAGACGCCGGAGGAAGCCGTCGAATCCGCCTGGCAGGCGCTCGACACCTATCGCGAACAGTCCGAGGAGGACAGGAACAAGACGAAGTTCGCGCTCGGCATTGTGAACGTCATCCTCAATGCCGTAAGCGCCAACGCGGGCCAGCTTGCCGCCGGGATGAACGACCAGCAGCGCGCCGATGCGGTTGTGCGGGCTCAGGCCGCCCTGGAGAACATCAACGCCATCGAACAGGAAGTCGTTCCGGACATGAACGAAGATGAGCGGCAGGCGCTCGGCAGCACGATCCAGGCCATCCATACCCTGAGCGCGACCTTCCTGAACGAGCTTCAGTAACGCAAACCGCGAATTTCCGTACAGAATCGGCCTTTCCTGAACATAATGAGGCGGTCATGCCAAAATCCGAACATAACAGAGAGGTAAAACGCAGGGCGAAACTGAAGGCGTTGAGAACGGCGTCGGCAAAACTGGAGCAGGCAAGGGCCGACCACATAGCCGATGCCATTATGGACATGTGTGCTCCGCTGGAGTATAGGCTTGTGAACGACATCTTCGGGCTTGATTTCGATGGGCGTATGCACCTCTGGGAAATGGGTATGGCCGCATGGAACTATGCTGTTCGTGGCCTGCCCGCTCCGGAAGAGATGCTGGACGATGAATACGTATCGACGGCGGACGAGTACCAGCAGGGAGAAAGTCTCATAGTTTTCACTCTCATGTTCCGGAAATACAGGAATTATCCGAACCTCTGTACGGAGGTGTCGGGTATCAGGTATTCAACCGTTTCAGGAAAGCCACGCCTGAAGGTTGTCCTGGGCGATGTGCTTGAACCGGTCGAGATTCCGTTTGCCATCAGGAAAAGGGAAATCAGGCCGACTCCGAAGGAAATCATGGCGATGATGTACAAGGGGGGAAAAACAAGAAAAGACGCGGCGTCCATGATGGACGAAACCGAAGAGAATGTCGCGGCATGGGAAGAAGGCAAAATGGATCTGGATGAGAAAAAGGTGGATTACTTTTACGCTTTCCTTGAGCCGGATTTCGAGATGGTGGACGAAGACGGAGAAACGGAATCGAGTATTTAGGTGTCCTGACGCATTTCCATGGTTATTTGTGTGGGGCATCTAGCCTCACGATCATCTTTCGTTTCCGGAAGTAAGCCGGGACCTTTGCATTTTAAATATTAAATGAAAAAGTCGAAGAATTCAGTATTTTTTTATCGAATCGGACTTGTTTTTTCCTTAAAAATGGAGTATATTACGGGACGATTTTCCAAAGACCCTTTTCACAACCTTAAACCATATCCCTAACTCTCTACATTGGAGGCTCATTCAAACATGGGTGAAATGCATTGCGTGAACGGAGTTTGCGAGATGTCCTCCCGCAAATCCTCCCAGATGGAGGCCCTCGACGCCTACATCAAAAGTCTGCCCCTGGCGGACAACCCCACCCGTAAGCGCGGATTCCTGATCCAGACGCTTCACAAAGCTCAATCCCTCTTCGGCTATCTCCCGGTCGAGGTCCAGTCGTTCGTCGCCGAACGCCTCGGCATCTCCCTCGCGGAAGTCTACGGCGTGATCAGCTTCTACAGCTTCTTCACGGACAAGCCGATCGGCCGCTACGCCATCAACGTCTGCACCGGCACCGCCTGCTTCGTGAAGGGCGCCGCGCAGGTCGTCGACGAACTCAAGCGCAAGCTCGGCGTCTCCGAAGGCGAGACCACGCCCGACGGAAAGTACTTCCTCGGCGTCCTCCGCTGCCTCGGCGCGTGCAGCATGGCGCCCGTCGTCATGGTCAACGGCAAAGTCTACGGCCACATGACCGCGGAAAAGGTCCAGGGCCTCCTGGACGACTGCAAAGACTGATCGACCCCATCCACCGACTAATCTTGGAGATTACCCAATATGAGAATTGACTCTCCCGCGGCGCTCGCCGAATACGCGGCCGCCCTCAAGGCGCGCAAGCACGCGCCCGTCAAACTGCTCGTTTCCATGGGAACGTGCGGTATCGCCGCCGGTACCGGCGAAGTCCTGAAGGCCATCAACGACTACATCACCGAACACAAGCTCGAAGAAGCGTTCGACGTCGTCGAAGTCGGCTGCATGGGCCTCTGCTACGCCGAGCCCGTCATCATGCTCACCGACGACAAGGGCAAGCGCATCATCTACGGCGACGTGACCCCGCACCAGATCCCCGCCATCATGCAGGCCGGCCTCGAAGCTCCGGCCACCGGCACCCACACCATCGACCGCTGCTGGTACTATCCCGAAGACGAATCCCCCGCCGAAGGCGAACTCCAGGCGCGCATCGTCCTCCGCAAGACCGGCCGCATCAATCCCGAAGACATCGATCAGTACGTCGCCGAAGGCGGCTATTCCGCCCTCGCGAAGGTCGTCACCTCCATGAAGCCCCAGGAAGTCATCGACGTG
>JAGCTY010000154.1 GCA_017963105.1 Lentisphaeria bacterium | reverse complement strand
TCATTGAAAATTACAAAAACAGGATGTATATTCTTGACCAACTCGTGAACTACGAAGTCAATGTCGAATCAGTCATGGAACGGAATTCCCATTCCATGACTCGTTGACAAATGCCAGCTCCGGACAGATGGCCTTATTTCCACACCTTTGCCTTCCGCATAGCACCGGCCGATTATGTATTGCGCTTCGGCATGGCCCTTGTCGGCGGCCAAAGCGAACTGCGTGACCGCCGTCTTATAATCCTGTGCCGTATAAAGGGCTTTCCCCTTTTCGAATTCATCCTGCCCCTTCTTTCCGCAGGCGGTCAGAAGAAGAACCGCAAGGAAAAGACCGAGGATACCGTTGAACTTTTTGCGGGTTTTGTGCGTTTTTGTCATGTTTTATCCTTCACATTATATGGATTAGATTTGTCAAATAAAAAATGCCGCCGCACCGGGATGGATGCGGAGGCGGATCGTGTTCGGGAATGAGGAGAAAAAGAAACCGGAAACAATTCGTCCGGTTGAAGTGAGCCTTTAATTAATGAAAATTAATAAAGGCTTGCTTGCTTTACGGAATCATCGAGCTCAAAATGAGGGGAGTCGAACAGAGATGAAAAGGGTACGGAACAGCAAGCCCGTTTTTGTGCGGGAATCGAACAGAAACTGTGCTGAAGATGCGTCATCGCGGCTCCGATTGTTGTGTTCCAAACGCTAATATAATGCACAAAAGACAGAATGCAAGCGTTTTTTTTAAAAAAAGGAGAAAATGAACCTGAACCGAAGCGCATTTCCCGGCATATCGCCGAGCGGGCGCTACGGTAAGTAACGTTTGTTTCCTTATTTCAGCCTGAAATAGTCGAAAAAAAGCAACAAAAGGGGTTGATATTGGGGGGCAACGCGGATATATTTTAGAAACTCAATTTCACACCCCCTAACATTTTGAGAAGTGACCCGCCCTATGAAAAAAGCACCGTCCGGAGTCCGAAAAATCCGCGTCATGCCCAACGTGCTTGACGTCTACCTTCACCCGTTCCAAGGCGACGTCTCCAGCTGCCGCCAGCACGCGCACCCCGACGAATTCGAATGGTTCTACTGCCGCGAAGGCGGCGGGATCCAGGCGGTCGGCCAGTGGCGTCAGCGCGTCCGGGTCGGCGACCTGCTGTTGATTCCGCCGGGAAAAACGCACGTTTTCTGCGCCTCGGAATCAGGCTGCCGGACCGCCGTGCTGATGCAGTCCGTGCGGTATTGTCTCGGCGACACCTCGGCGGCGTCCGAGGCGGCGTTCCTGATGGAGCATCTGTCGCGCTATGTGGAGAAAAACGGCTATCTGCTGCCGTTGTCCGAGGCGGACAGCAAGACCTGCGGCGACATCCTGCACCGCATGATGGACATCCAGAAGAAGCCCGCGTTCGGCAACGCCCTGCGGATCAACTCCCTGCTCGGCGCCATGCTGGAGATCGCATTCCATCTGCCGGAACCGCCGCGCGGCCCTGTCGCGTCCGACTCGGGCGACCCGGAACGCCGCATTTCCGAACTGCTGTTCTACCTGGACAGCATGTACGTCCGGCCGGTCACGGTCGAGGAGGCCCTGCGGATCACGGGGATGAGCCGGAGCGCGTTCCACGTTCATTTCCAGGAGGCGACCGGGCTGACGTTCTGCCAGTACCTGAACGACCTGCGGCTGGCGACGGCGGACCACCTGATCGCCGAGGGCGTCCCGCCCGAAGAAGCCGCGAAACGGAGCGGGTTCACGAGCCGGAGCAACTACTACCAGCAGCGCCGGAACCGCCTCAGGAAGTCCCAGTAATAGTCAAGCTGACGCCGCCGACGGCTGGCTCCGGATTTGAGGCCGAAACGACACTCCCCCTCCCTCACAATCAATTCATGCAAAGGGACGGTCCCGATGAACTCGGAACCGTCCTGTTTTTTCAGCTTGTTTTGAGCTCGGGTTGCTTCGGCTCAGAAGCGGCGCGGACCGCGCGGGCGGTCTTCCTTCGGGCGCGCCTCGTTCACGCGGACGGTGCGGCCTCCGAGCTCCTTGCCGTCGAGTCCGGCGATTGCCGCCTTGGCCTCCTCGTCGTTGTTCATGTCGACGAATCCGAAGCCTTTCGAGCGCCCGGTTTCGCGGTCCATGATGACGTTCGCCGAGTCGACGGTGCCGAACGCCTCGAACGCGGCCTTGAGTTCGTCGTTTGTGGTTGCGAATGCGAGATTGCCCACATACAGTCTCATTGTGGTGTTGTCCTTTCGCGGTTATACCGCTTCAAAAAATCTGGCGGGACGAACCATCTCGGGCTTGCGGCCTGAAATTCAGTGCGATGGCGACGGCACAACCGAATGCCCCGGAACGACCCGCTGAAGAGGACTTCAACCTGAATTGCGTGCGCATCATCCGAACAGTGTATCCTAAACAGTCCCGCACGGTTGAGCAGGATGGATCCCGTGATCCACTCCGTTGTGCGGTCTGTCGCAAGATTGCAATACCATACACCGCGGGTAGAGAAAAGTCAAGCGGAAAAATAGCAAAACAAAAAAAATATATAAAAAACTTTCGCACGAAGGCGGAAAGGGAAGAGCGCCATGGCATGGATAGAGTAACGAGCAAGGAGAAAAAGCCGCCGTCGCCCCGCCACGGAAACGGGCTGAAGGATGTCCCCCCTGCTCCGTCCGCCAGCCGGATTTGCGGCCGTTTTTTCCGTTCGGACCGGGGGGGCGCGGTTGAAAATCACGCACCTGCGCCCGTCTTTTCCCCGCGGGGTACGGACCGGGGGGCACGCGGATGAAAAAGCGGACGCCGGTTTCGATTCCGGCGTCCGCACTGTTTTTTGCTGATGTTTGTCAGCTTGTTTCAGCTCACTGGACTTTGTCGAGCTTGATGTTCACGCTGGAAACTTTGTCCGGGAATCTGACCTGGACGCCGGTCTGCATGAGCTGGGCGCCCGTGAGGGTCTGTCCGGCTTCGATGCGCGGTTCGGTGTCGGTGTTCATCTCGGTCAGCTTGTACTTCGCGTTCGGGTCGAGTCCGGAGGCCTTGATGGCCTCGTTCCTCGCGCCGCGGTCGCGCTTGAAGCCGAAGAGGACGGCCTCGGACTTATCCTGGGCGACGAACGTGAGTTCGGTCGTCTGGGAGACCATCGGGCTGCGGCCGCGGTAGAGGTCGGCGCTGTGGAGGAGCGGACGGAGCTGCTTGTAGACGGCGATGCCCTTCGCGATAATGGAAGGATCGCCGAGGCGGCGCGCATTGCGGGAGGAGGGATCAAGCTCGACGCCGAGGCGCGCGGTCATGGCGACGTCGGTGCGGAACTTGTAGTCGCCGTCATTGAGGCAGCCGACGTGAGCGGCGACGGCCTTGACGGGCAGGAAGTGGCTCCAGCCCCACTGGATGGAGATACGGTTGATGCCGTTGGTCTGGTCGCTGCCCCAGATCTCTTCGCTGTACTGGAGGGCGCCGATGTCGCCGCGCATGCCGCCCGAGCCGCAGGCCTGGAAGATCACGTTCGGGAAGTTCTTGCGGAGCTTCTCCATGATGCGGTAGTAGGCTTCGGTGTACTTGTCGGAGAACGAGCCCTGGTTGTCGAGGTCGACGTGGCTGCCGGGGTTCGCGCCGAGCGTGCAGTTGTGGTCCCACTTGATGTAGGCGACGCGCGGATGCTCGGTCAGGATGTCGGCGACGCACTTGTAGACGTATGCTTCGACGACGGGGTTGGCGAGGTCGAGGACGCGCTGGTTGCGGATGAGCTGGACATTGCGGCCCTTCAGCTCGGTGGCGTATTCGGGGTGCGCGTCGAAGAGTTCGCTCTTCGGGCAGACCATTTCAGGCTCGACCCAGATGCCGAACTTGATGCCGTTCTGTTCGCAGAGGTCGCAGAGGTGTTCGATGCCGTGCGGGAGCTTGGCCTTGTTGACCATCCAGTCGCCGAGGCCCTGCGTGTCGTTGTTGCGGGGGTACTTGTTGCCGAACCAGCCGTCGTCGAGCACGAAGTATTCGACGCCGAGCTTGGCGGCATCGGGGATGTAGGTGTCGAGCTTGGCCTCGTTGAAGTCCATGTACGTGCCTTCCCAGCTGTTCAGCACGACCGGGCGCTCCTTGTCGCCGTTGTACACGCCGTACATGCGGCCGTAGTTGTGGAGGTTGCGGGAAGCCTGGCCCGCGCCCTCGTTGGAGAACGTCATGACGATCTTCGGCGAGGTGTAGTTTTCGCCGGGCTTCAGGATGGTCGGGGTGCCGGGGACGCCCGCGGCGAAGAACACGGTGTTGTTCTGCGTGGTGGTGATGCTGTATTCCCAGCTGCCGCTCCATGCGATGGCGGCGGCGAAGACGCGGCCCTTTTCCTCTTCGAGCTTGCCGTCGAAGGAGATGTAGCAGCCCGGATAGTCCGGGACGGCCACGCGCGAGCCCTTGTTGGTGAGGTGCTTCAGCACGCCGCGCCCGACCTTGTCCTCGTGGATTTCGGTCATTTCGCGGCCCCAGTCGCCGTAGAAGCTGGTGAGGTAGGTGTCGTTGGTGAACGGCAGGTTGATGAACGCGGCGTCGCGGTCGAGCAGCGTGATGTTCTTTTCGCCGTTGTTGCGGACGATGATCTGCGAGGTAAAGACGTCGGCGGTCTTGTACGCCGTGGCGATCAGGGTGACCGTGACGGGATACAGCGGATCCTTCAGCTCATAGGCCGCTTCCGTGCGCTCGTCGTCGAGGGCGCGGACGGACTTCTTCGCGATGCGGAGTTCGAGGTTGTGCGTGCCGTCTTCCTGGATGATGTAGATGGAGGGTTCGAGGAGCGCGGAGGGAAGGCGCGGCCATGCCGCAACGGCGCTCTGCGTGCCGCCGCCGAATCCGCCGCGTCCGCCGCCGAATCCGCCGGGACGTCCGCCCTGTCCGGGACGGCCCTGGCCCAT
>JAGCTY010000153.1 GCA_017963105.1 Lentisphaeria bacterium | reverse complement strand
TCGCGATCAGGCGCTTGGTGTAGGTGATGACTCTCTTGGGCTCGACTTTGAGCTGGTTGATCGCCGTGTCGCCTACGACTTCCGGGGCATCGCCGTCCGGAAGATACACCACGGACGGCGTGGTGTTCCTGGCGCCGACTGCGGGAATAATGGAGACGAGTCCAGAATCCTCGTCGTATGCGGCGATACAGGAGTTCGTGGTTCCGAGGTCGATTCCGAAATAGTGCATTGTTTTGTCCTTTCCTGTTGTTTCGAATCCGAATCCGCTTCATCCATTCGCCTTCGGGCCTTGGAAGGATGCGAGCAGGGCCCGGCATACCGGACAGGCGAGGCTGTACAGCGCGAGCCCCAGACACGATGCGCCGACACTCAGCCACACACCCCAAATGCAGCAAACGACCAGAAAAAATGGGCCTATTCCCCTGAAAAGAAGCCAAAGCCCCTTCAGCCAATAAGGACCGAAAAGATATTTGATAAACTCAAAGCTTAAAATCGGGGGAGAATCGTCTCCGGGGTGAACATAACCGTCCTCCCTGCGAGTGGAAAACCAGCTTTGTATCTTCCGAAAGATGCTGTTGTAGCCGTAAGCGACGATCAGAAACACCACGTTTGCCATTTCCCTGAAGTCTTTCGATTGGACTTTTTCCCGGAGTTTTCCTTTTCCGTTTCTCCATTTTTCCATTTTCTTCTTGAGGTCGATTACTTCCAGCCAGTTGTTCCGGAAGAAGAGATAAACCCCGTAACCGAGGCCGAAAACCGCGCCCAGGACAACGCACAATTTCATCGCGTAGACGACGATGCAGCCAACAATGATGATCGGCAGCAATCCTAAAATGATCGAAATTCCCGCGGATTCTATGGTCAATGCGTCATTAAAGCCTTTTTCGAACGGATCATCGCTCATGGCGATTAACGGCTCCTTTCCTGTTTTCCGTGTCCTGCTGTCGTTTCGTCTTTTGAAGAGTGGCTATGGCCCGGTCGGTCGGGAATCGCCGGCCTCGATCGATCTTTCTGCCGCCGGCTGTCCCGATTCCCGGAACATCGGCGGTTTCTCGCGTCCGGGCAGGGAACAGCGCTTTTGAGATTCCCGCGGCAGCCGTCGGGCCGCCCGTACAAAAACTCCTGCATTGTCTTGCCCGTCCGCTGAAAAACCATCTGCTTCCGGCTAATAAAGGTGTCTTATAAAATAATCGTCCGGTTGCGTTTTTTCAAGTCTCAAAAAACGAAAAATGCCGGTTGAAAAGAGTTTTTTATCTTTTTCGGAACGCACATCTCGGGACGCTGTGCGCGGCGAGGCGGGTACAGCTCGTTCACGGTGAAGCAAAGTCTTGCACTCGGGACGCTGTGCGCGGCGAGGCGGGTACAGCTCGTTCACGGTGAAGCAAAGTCTTGCACTCGGGACGCCGTGCGCGGCGAGGCGGGATCCGTATGACGCGCCGGATTCCCGTGCACGTCGAATTCATCCGCATCGCATTCCCCGCGTCAGGCATTTCCCGCGACGAATAATGGAAAAGACATCGATTTTTTTCTAAAAATGTATAGAAACGCATTTGACATACAAGTTTTGAAGAGTATATTGTAGTAATACATCGGCAATCGGCGACTGTTCTCCCCTCCGAAACGCATCGGAAGGGGGTCCCGTATCGAACTTTCCGCCGGATCCACAAACCAGCTTCAGTCCGTGAAAGAAAAACGGCTGGATGCGTTAGCTTGGAGATCGACATTATGAACAAGACTTTGTTGGCCACGGCGCTGGTCGTCATGGGCGGAGCGGCCCTGTTCGCAGGGGACGTGTTCCGGTTCCGCGGGGAAAACTCGCAGGGCATGTACATGGAAGAAAAAGGTCTGCTGAAAACATGGCCGCAGGAAGGTCTGACCCCGAAATGGACGTACACTGGCCTCGGCGAAGGCTGGTCCAGCCCGGTCAAGGTCGGGAACCGCCTGTATGTCACCGGTACCGGCGCGGGGCAGGGCGGCCAGGCTGCTCCCCAGGCGCAGGGCGGATTCGGCGGCGGCCAGGGAAGAGGCGGCAGAGGCCAGCGCGGCGCCCAGCAGGGGCAGGGCGGTTCCAGGAAAGAGTATGTGATCTGCCTCGACCTGGACGGCAAGGAGATCTGGAGGACCGCCACCGGCACACCGTGGGAACGTTCGTACCCCGGCGCCCGCAGCACCCCGACGTATGTGCCGGGCGAGAAGGAGGGCGAGGGACGCCTGGTGGTGACCACCGGTTCCGGCGAGCTCTTCTGCCTGAACGCCGCCGACGGAAAGATCCTGTGGCAGAAAAATATCGCGAATGACTACGGTTCGAAGTTCGGCATGTGGGCCATGGCGGAATGCCCCGTGGTCAAGGACGGCGTGGTCTTTGTCACCGCCGGCGGCAGCAAGGCGCTCGTGGTGGCGCTGAAGGTCGCGGACGGCTCCGAAGTCTGGACCGCCAAGTCCAACGGCGACACGCTGGCCTACGTGACCCCGGTGATCGTGAAGGACCAGCTGATCGTGATGACCGGCTCGAAAGTGAACGGCGTCAACATCAAGGACGGCACGGTCATGTGGGAAAACGACTACGCCAAGACAGTGAGCTTGAGCGGCATGGGCGGCGTGAACTGCAATTCCCCTACAGTCGAGGATAATCGCTTCTTCGTGTCCGCCGGATATGATGCGGGCGGCGTGCTGTATGAACTGAAAGAGGACGGCAAAGGCGTCAATGTCATCTGGACGAACAAGAAACTGGACCCGCACCACGACTGCACCGTGCTGATCGACGGCAAGCTCTACGGCTCGAACTGGACCAGCAACAACAGCGGCAACTGGATGTGCGTGGACTGGGAATCGGGTGAGACCCTTTATGAGGTGCCCTGGAGCAACCTCGGCAAGGGCAACGTGATCTACGCCGACGGCCTCATCTACATGTATGAGGAGAAGCGCGGCACAATCGCCATTGCCAAGCCCGGCGAAAAGCTCGATGTCGTCAGCAGCTTCCAGATCAAGTTCGGCGACAAGGAACACTGGGCGCATCCCGTGATCTGCGACGGCATCATGTATGTCCGCCACGGAAACGTCCTCGGCGCGTTTGACATCAAGGCGAAATAAGCCCGCCGCATCCCGTATTTCCCCGGCCGGGCGGCCGCGGGTCTCCCGCTCCTCATAGCCGCCTCGCCGGGGTGCGAATCGATTTCCGTGTCCGTGCGCCGAATCCGGCCCCGAACCAAAGCGCGCCGATTCCGGCAGCCGCTTTCCCTTTCGCGGTTCCGTCCGTCCGATTTCTTTTCTTCGCGCGCACGTGTGCGGCCTCAACTTGAACTCAACGAATTTCCATCCAGGAACAGACCCATGACCGGCGAAGACCCGATAAAAAAGAAGAGACTTGTCATCTGCGCATGCAGCAAATACCGGAAACTCCCGCAGGATGTGCTGGACGAAGCCGTGAAGGCGTCGTCGTCCGAAGGCGTCCCGTGCGAAATCGTGCCCGATCTCTGCCTCGAGGCTGTTTCCGGCCGGACAATCGCGGACAGCGAATTGGTCCTGGCCTGCCAGATGCGCGCGATACGGGCGATGTTCGGCGCGGAGGTCAATTGCCTGGACGCGCGGAAGGTGTCGCCGGAGGCGGTCCGGGAGGCGGTCCATGCTCTCGCCGCGCCGCCGGACTGGATCCCCTGGTTCCCCGTGATCGACGCCGCCCGCTGCGTCAACTGCGGGAAATGCGCCGATTTCTGCATGTTCGGCGTGTATGAAAAGGTCGACGACCGGTTCCGCATCGTGCATCCCGCCGCCTGCAAGACGGACTGCCCCGCCTGCGCCAGAATCTGCCCCGCGAATGCGATCATCTTCCCGAAATCGAAGGAGGAACGCCTGAACGGCGCCCTGGACGAACCGGTGAAGCCGTCCCCCGCCGACCAGACATCGTTCCGCGAGCGTCTGGAATACCGGAAGAAAGTGCGGCTTTTCCGCGATAAATGAATTTGTTTTGAGGACGCATGAAACTATCCGCCATCACACGAATCATGACCGGATGCTCCTGGCGGGCGCAGCGCAATCTGCTGCGGTTCGCCTGGAACGGGCATCGCACGGTCCGTGCGTTCGAACGGCGGATGGAGCGGGGCGAACCGTTCTTCCCGGCGTTCCTGATGCTCTCGATCACGAACCGGTGCAACCTGAAGTGCCGCGGCTGCTGGGTCTCGCAGACGAATCCGCCGTGCAGCCTCTCGCTTGAGCAGATGCAGGGCATCATCGACACCGCCGCGAAATACGAATCCCGTTTCTTCGGTATCCTGGGCGGCGAACCGCTGTTCCACCCCGACCTCATGACGCTCTTCCGGAACAACCCGAAGGCGTATTTCCAGCTGTATACGAACGGGACAATGCTGGACAGAAAAACGGCGGACGATCTCGCGGCGCTCGGCAACGTGACGGCGCTCGTGAGCATTGAGGGGCTTGAGACGGAGTCCCGCCGCAGACGTGGCCGCGACGACGTGTTCGCGCGCTCCATGGCCGGGCTTGAGGCGGCCGTCCAGACCGGGCTTTTCACCGGAGTGACCGCCAGCATCAACAAAAAGAATTTCGACGAGCTCGTGAGCCGGGAATATCTCGATTTCCTCGTCAAAAAGGGCGTGCATTACATCTGGTACTTCATCTACCGTCCGTGCGGGGTCGACCCCGAGTACGAAAACGCCCTCGACCGCGACCATGTGCTGAAACTCCGGCAGTTCCTGGTGGAACAGCGCCGGACCGCGAAGATCCTGATCCTGGACGCCTACTGGGACGCGGACGGGCGTGGGCTCTGCCCCGGCGCGATGGGGCTCTCGCACCACATCGCCCCGAACGGAGCGGTGGAGTTCTGCCCGATCATGCAGTCGGCCGGCGGATATCTGAACGCGGACGCGTCCAATCTCGAAGCGATCTTCCAGCAGGAAGCGCTGCTGCCCGGACTGCGGAGATTCAGCACGGGGCAGGGCCGCGACTGCATGGTCATGAAGTCGCCGCACGAACTGTGCGATTACCTGAAGACGAACGGCGCCCAGGATTCCTCCGGACGCGACGCGTTCTTCCGCGAACTTGCGGAACGTCCCCCGATGTCCTGCCACGACGTCCCCGGCGTCGAGATCCCCGAACGGGACGCGGCGTACCGCTTCGGAAAACGCAACTACTTCTTCGGATTCGGAGCTTACGGATGAGTGAACTGAAACAGACAGTCCCGCAGGACTCCGCGATCCGTGAAAGAATCCGCCTCGCCGCCGCCGACCATGTGCGCGCCGCCGGGCTGAATCCGCCGTTGAGCCTGAATCTTCTGAAAAAACACGCGGAACAGCTTCTCGCCGGGCTCGACCTGAACGGGCAAGGGTTCGACCATTACGGCATGATCGAGCTGAACAACGCGCTCTGGCGCCCGTACTTCCCGCACATCGCCCGGAAACAGCGCCTTCTGCTTCTGCCGTTCTGTCTGCGCAAGCAGCCCGAATGCCCCGCCGCCCACGACGACCTCGGCCTGATCTGCCGCGGCTGCGGACGGTGCAGTATCCCGCGGCTTTCCGACGAGGCGGATGCGCTCGACATGCCCGTGCTGGTCGCGGAATCGAGTTCCGCCGTGGCGGACTGGGTGGAACAGGGCGAAATCCAGGCGGTCGTCGGCGTTTCCTGCCTCGAATCGCTCGAGAAATCGTTCCCCGCCATGCTGCGGTCCGCCGTGCCGGGGATCGCCGTGCCGCTGCTCCGCGACGGCTGCAAAGACACGGCGTTCGACCCGGACGATCTGAAGCGGGCGCTGGCCGTGCCGCAGGGCGAGGATTTGCACGAGTTTTCCTACGGCGCCGTCCGGTCGCGGATCGACGCGCTGTTCACGCCGGACGGCGTTTCCCGGTTCATCCCCGACAATCTCCTCAAGGCGGAATCCGTCCGCACCCTGAGCTCGCATGGCAAGCATTACCGCCCGAAGATCACGGCGGGCTGCTGGGCCGCGCTGAGCGCGTCCGCGCCGGACCTGCCGGGCTATCTGGAACCGGTCGCCCTGGCCGTGGAGTGTTTCCACAAGGCATCGCTGATCCATGACGACATCGAGGACGACGACGCGGAACGCTACGGCGAGTCGACGTGCCATGTGCGGCTGGGACTGCCTGCCGCGCTGAACCTGGGCGACTACCTGATCGGGATCGGCTACCGTCTCTTCTGCCACGAATCCATCCCGCAGGAAATGCGTACAAGCCTTTGCGAGGAAGCCGCGCTCGCCCATTGCGAGCTCGCGCTCGGGCAGGCGCGCGAATTCGAAGCGCTCCGGCAGCCCGTGCTCACGTCGGAAGAATGCCTCAGGATCCACCGTCTGAAGACCGCGCCTGCGTTCCGCGTGGCGCTCTTCGCCGCGGCGATCGCCGCCGGACGCTTCGACGAGCTCCGCGGGCTGTTCCATGCGTTCTCCGACAAGCTCGGCGCAGCCTACCAGCTTTTCGATGATCTCGAAGATGAAGCCGATAACCCGGCCTCGGCGGTCGATGTCCTGATGCGGTCGAACGGATGGAACCGTGAGGCGGCGCGCGCGGAAACGGTCCGCATGTACCAGGCGCAGCGCGAGGACATCTATGAACTGCTGGAGCAGGTCGCCGACGTGCCGCTGAAGATCTTCCTGTACCGCCTCGCCGGAAAGGTGCTGAAAGATGTTTGACCTCGATTTCCTGAAGACATGCACCTCCGGGTTCGGGCGGATGACCGACGAGGCGCAGGACGCGCTCCGGGGGATCGTGCAGCTCATACAGAAGCCGGACGGGCTGTTCCCCGACCGGAGCGGACACGGCGACCTGTACTACACGCTGTTCGGGCTGTGTCTGGCGTATGTTTCCGATGCGAAGATCGACCGGAACCTCTGCGAAAAGACCTTGGGAGAGGTCGCGCCCGCCGACCTCGTTCACCGGGCTGCGCTCGCATACAGCCGGAATCTCCTGAAACTCATGAAACTGCCCCGCGCAATCCAGAAATTGCCGTTCCCCGCGCCGGAACTGGATTTCCCGGACCTGCCGGACGCCGCGTTTCCGCAGGGCGACCGCTTCTCGCCGTACTCGTGCTTCCTGCGGAACGACGCGTCCGCCGACCTGAGCGCATACCGTCTGCCGGACGGGCTGTACTCCAACCTGAAAGGCTCTACGGAATACGGCGTGGCGGCGACTGCGGCGGCTTTATGCCTCCATCCCGACGAAACGACCGCGGCGGCGCTGGCAGGACTTCAGAAACCGGACGGGACGTTCCCCGGCGGCGACCTGCTGTCCGCGGCGGTCGCGCTGTACGCGCTCAAACGTGCCGGACGCAGGGCGAATTACGACGTGCGCGAGTTCCTGAGCGGATGTTTCCGTCCGGACGGCATGTTCGGCGCGGTCCCCGGCGATCCCTCCGGCGACCTGGAATACACGGTGTACGGCCTGCTGGCCATGGGGGCGACGGCATGACGGACGCGCTGAAACAATTCATCCTGTCGCACCGTCGCGAGGACGGCTTCATCGAGGGGCGTCTTTCGAGTTCGGCGGTCTCGACCGCGGTCGCGTGCGTGGCGCTGGACCTCTTCGGCGGGCACGGCGACGTGGCGGACGCCGGCAGGGCGTGGCTGCTGGAGCACAGGAACGCGGACGGCCTGTACGGCGATTCCCCGGAATCCCCGCCCAACCTGACCGCGACGTTCCTGGCCTACGCCGCGTTGCGCGGCACGCATGCCGATGCCGTGCGCGAGGCGGAGGAATACCTGAAAAAGACGTTCGGCGGGCTGGACTTCGCTTCGGTCCGCGCCGGGCTGCTCAAGGAATACGGCAAAGACCTGACATTCTCCGTGCCGCTTCTGGCCCTGGCGACCGCGTCCGGGTTCTTCTCCGACGCCGCGGACGCCTGGCGCCGCATGCCGAATTTCCCGTTCGAGGCTGTGCTTCTCCCGGAATCCCTGTTCAAATACCTGAATCTCCCGGTCGTGAGCTACGCGATCCCCGCGCTCATCTGCGTCGGCCTGGCCCAGCTCAAACACCGCCCGAACAAACTCCGCGCGCTCGCCGTGAAAAAGGCGCTCCGCGTGCTCGTCGGGAAACAGCCGGAGGACGGCGGATTCCTGGAGGCCGCGCCGCTGACCGGGTTCTGCGTGATCTGCCTCTGCGCAGCCGGGTTGCACGATCACCCCGCCGCCAGACGCGCGGTGAATTTCCTGACGGAGACGCAGCGGGCGGACGGCTCGTGGCCGATCGACCGCGATCTGCGTTTGTGGACGACCTCTCTGGCGCTGGACGTGCTCGCGCCCTTGCTGAACGCGGAGGAAAAAGCGTTGTATCGCACCCGGCTGCTGGCCGCCCAGACGAAGACCGTGCATCCCTTCACGCGCTCCGCGCCCGGCGGCTGGGCGTGGACGACATATTCCGGCGGCGTGCCCGATGCGGACGACACCTCGGCGGCATTGATCGCGCTTCACACGCTGGGCAAGGAGGCGTCCGAAGCCGTCTGCCGGGGCATCGAATGGCTGCTGAATCTCCAGAACTCCGACGGCGGCATTCCGACCTTCTGCAAAGGCTGGGGAAAGCTGCCGTTCGACCGCAGCTGCCCGGACATCTCCGCCCACGCCTACAAGGCGTTCTCGCTGTACGAAAACGAACTGCCGCCCGCGCTCAAACGCCGCGTGGTCCGCGCGAAAAAGCGGATCGTGCGCTATCTCCAGCGCGTCCAGCGCCCGGACGGTTCGTTCGTTCCGCTCTGGTTCGGCGACCAGACGAACCCGTCGAAGGAGGCGCCCGAATACGGCAGCGCGGTCGTGCTCTCCCACCTCGACGGCGCTGATTTGCCGTTCCTGGAGAAGACCCGTGCCTACCTGAGGTCGGTCCGCGGAGCGGACGGCATGTGGAAAAATATCTGTGTTTCCGCCCGCTGTGCAGCCGCCCTGAACCTGGACGGCGCGTTTCTGAAACCTTTCGCGGCGCATCCCGAGGCGCTTCCGGCCGAGCCCATCGGGCTGTATTTCGCGCATCTGTGGTACAGCGAGGAGCTGTACGCCCCGATTTTCCTGGCAAAGGCGGTGAACGCATGACGGCTCAGATCGTGAACAATATGTTGAAGGTGTTCGCAGTTGCCGCGGCCTGCATCGGCATCTGGCATTACCTGACGTTCACCACGCCGCGCCGGGTCGACTACGCGGAGCCCGTCCGCGACAAGTCGGAGAACCGTGTGGTGAAGAAGATGACGACGCAGATCGGTGCGGATTTTTCCAAGTTCGACGTTGACGTTTCGGTTCAGGAATTCGCGTTCGAATGGCCGTGTTTCCGCGGCGCAGCGCGCGACAATCTGGCGAAATACGACGGCGAGCTGACCAGAACCTGGGGCGAATCCGGCCCGAAAGTCCTCTGGAGGAAGCCGCTCGGCGAGGGGTATTCCGGCGCGATCATTGCGAACGGCCGCGTGTACGTGCTGGACTACGTCGAGGAGGATTCGTCCGATGCGCTGCGGTGTTTCGAGCTGTTCGGCGGCACGGAGCTCTGGCGGCGCGGCTATAAGAACCCGATCCGGCGCAACCACGGCAAATCCCGCACGATCCCGGCGTATTCCGACGGCGTGGTCGTTACGCTCGGTCCGGCGGCGCACGTGATGGCCGTGGACGCGGAGTCGGGTGATCTGCTCTGGTCGCGCGACCTGGTGGATGCCTACGGGGCCGAGATCCCGCAGTGGTACGCCGGGCAGTGCCCGCTGATCGAGGACGGCAACGTGATCCTGGGCGTCGGCGGCGAAAAGGTCCTGATGACCGCGCTCGACCTGAGAACGGGCGAAACGGTCTGGGAGACGCCGAATGACCACGCACTGAAAATGTCGCATTCTTCCGTCGTGTCCGCGACGCTGTGCGGGACGAAACAATACATCTACGCCGGGATCGGCGGGATCGCCGCCTGCGACGAGCAGGGAAAACCGCTGTGGACCTGCACGAAATGGAAGCCCGCCGTGTGGGCTCCGACTCCGCTGGTGATCGGCGACGGACGGCTCTTCCTGACCGCCGGGTACGGCGCGGGCTCGTCTCTCCTCAATGTAAAGAAGGACGGCGACGTGTTCTCCGCCTCGGTCGAACAGGAATGGAAGCCGACGCAGGGGCCCGCCTCGGAACAGCAGACCCCGATCCTGATCGGCGACACGATGTTCGTGATCCAGCCGAAGGACGCCGGGGCGCGCCGCGCGGAATTCATCGCGGCGGATGTATCCTCGCTCCCCGAAATCAAGGCGGAAAGCGGCAAGGATGCGCGGTTCGGGCTCGGCCCCTATCTGTACGCGGACGGCGCGTTCTGGATTCTGGACGACGAGGGCGTGCTTTCGGTTTATGAATACAAAGACGACCGGTTCGAACGGCTGGCGGACTATAAGATCCTGCCCGGGGTGGATTCCTGGGGGCCGATCGCGTTCGCCGGCGGACTGATGATCTTGCGGGACAGCACCTCGATGGTGTGTCTCGATCTGCGAAATGAGGTGGAACCATGAAAATGACGCGACGCGAATTTCTTCTGTGGCTGGGCGGAGTCTGCTCCCTCGGCCTGCTCGGATGGCTGGTGGGGCGCAAACTTCAGACGCCGCCCGCAATCGTGCCGGAAACGCCGTTCGCGCCGCCGGAATTCGCCGTGCGTCCGAACCATACTATGAATGGCATGAGTTTTCAGGTGGACCGGGCGAAACGGACCGTGCTGGCGAATCTGGAAAACGGCGGCCCCGTGTGGGAATCGCACGGCGAGGACAAGTTCATCGTGCCCGGCGCGGCATTTCCGCTGGACCTGTCACCGGAGGGCGAACTCTGGGTCGCGAACATCGGGCGCAAGCGGCTGGAACAGCTCGATCCCGCCACGGGACGTTTCATTGCCTCTTGGGAACCCCGCGAAATGTTCGGCGGCTGCTGCAATCCCGTGCGGTTCGCCGCGCTTCCCGGCGGACGGTTCGTGACTATGGAGAAAGGCGTCCGGCGTGCGTGCGTCTATCTGCCGTCTGGCGATCTCGAACGCGTCGTCACGGACAGGCTGTCTGATTCCGAGTTCAACTACTGCCTCGGGCGCGACGCCGGCGGTGCGGTCCATCTGTACGATACCGGCACGAAACAGCACTGGGAGGTCTCATGAAACAGGAAAACGAACATACCATGACCCGCCGCGAGTTCATCGGCTGGAGCGCCCGGTTCCTGCTGCTGGGCGGACTCCTCGCGCTCATCTTCCGCCACGGTTCCTCCCGCCGGAAAACGCAGGACGTCTGCACCGACCCGAAGGGCTATTGCCGGACATGCGCCGCGCTGGACTACTGCGGCCACCCGACCGCGCGTTCGTTCAAGGCCGCGCAAGCTGAGGAGGGATCCCGCTCATGACCCGCCGCGACCTGATCCGCACAGGGCTGCTTGCCATGATTCTCGCCCCGTTCGCCGCGCTGTTCCGCAGACGCCGGGAGACGGGGACGGGGTATTTCTGGCAGATCGATCCGGACAAATGCGTGCAGTGCGGCAAGTGCGAGACGGAGTGCATCCTGGCACAGTCGGCGGTGAAATGCGTGCACCAGTACGCGTCCTGCGGCTACTGCCTCTTCTGCAGCGGGTACTACCAGGACAAGCGGATCGAGTTCAACACCGCGGGCGAGAATATGCGCTGTCCGACCGACGCGATCATCCGCACCTACGTCGAGGATCCGTATTTCGAGTACAAGATCGACGAGGAAAAGTGCATCGGCTGCGGCAAGTGCGTGAAGGGCTGCCTCGCGTTCGGCAACGGTTCGCTGTTCCTTCAGGTGCGGCGCGACCTGTGCAAAAACTGCAACGAATGCCGGATTGCGAAAGTCTGCCCGGCGGACGCCTTCGTGCGCGTCCCCGCCGACCGACCGTACATCTACCGCAAGCCGCCGGAGGTGAAGTCATGACGCTTCCGCATCCCTCCGTGCTGTTTGCGGCCCAGGCCAGATTTCCCGCGCCGGAGTTCGAATCCTACACGCTGCCGAAGATGTCGCTGGAGGAGCTCGCGAATGACACCGTGCTCTGGCGCGTGCTGGTCCTGTGCGTGTTCCTGGCCGCCGGCTCCCTCTTTTTCTACAAATGGCGTTCCCGCAAAGCCATGCTCGCCTATTCGCTCGCCGGGCTCGCGGTCTTCGGGTTCCTCTTCGCGTCCTGCCCGTGCCCGGTCGGCATGTTCCAGAACATTGCAGAGGGGGTCGCCGCCGGTTCGTACATCCAGCCTGGCGTCCTTCTGCTGTTTGCGGTCCCGCTGGCGGCCTCGCTGTTCGTGGGGCGCGTCTTCTGCGGCGGGGCATGTCCGCTCGGCGCAATCCAGGAGCTCCTGCACTGGAAAAGCGTGTTCATCCCGCGTCCGCTGGACCGTATCCTGCGCATGGTCCCGGTGCTTCTGCTTCTGCTTTTCGCCGTTTGTGCGATGTTCGGCATCGGGTTCCCTCTGTGCTACCTGGAGCCGTACCTGCCGGTCTTTCTGCTGGACTTCGCCACGCCGTTCGCGATCCTGAGCGCGGTCTTCCTGCTCATCGGGCTCTTCATCTCGCGTCCCTTCTGCCGTTATGTCTGCCCCTACGGCGTGCTCCTGCGGTTCTTCTCGCTGTTCAGCCTGCTGAAACCTCGAATCACGGCACACGACTGCGTGAACTGCCGCCTCTGCGAACAGGGCTGCCCGAACGGCGCGGTCCTGCCTCCGGAGAACGCCGGAACCGCGGTCCAGCGCAGGACCGGTTCCCGCCGGATTTCCATGCTCCTTGCCTGTATCCCGTTCGCGCTGTTCGCGGGCGGTCTCTTCGGATATTTCTGCGCGCCCGTTCTGAGCTCGTTCCACCGCGACGTGCGGCTCCAGAACGAGCTCGACGCCGGGATCCGGAGCGAGGCCGTGGAGGCGTTCGAAAGCACGAAAACCACGCACGATGAGCTCCGCGCCCGCGTGGTGCGGCTGGAAAATGGCGTCCTGCTGGCTTCGACCGCCGCGGGCGTGCTGTTCGGCGCGCTGGTGATGGCCGAGCTGATCGCGGAGGCCCGCCGCCGAAGGGAAGAGGAAGTCTACTCGATCGACGCATCGCTTTGTTTCTGCTGCGGCAGATGCTACGCCGCATGCCCGCTGGAACGCAAGGAGAAACACCATGAAAAATGACGAAATACGCCGGACGCTCCGTTTCCTGCAATGGACCGCCCTGACCTTCATACTCGTACTCGGGACCCTGCTTGCCTACGACATGGTCCGGAGCCGCGCACCGCTGAAACAGGCGCAGGACGAGCTTGCCGCCCTGAAACAGCGGGACCTGGCCGACGCCGAGCTTGCGAAGACCGTGCGGGACCTGGACTACCTGTACCGTGCGACCTATTTCCAGACGGCGGACAAACAGCGCCGCGGCGTGCTCCTGCTCGGCATCGCGTTCTTCGTGCTGTGCGGGCTTTTCGGCGCGGAGATGTGCTGGTTCGCCCCGAAACTGAAGGTGCCGCGCGGGGCGGCGTCCGCCCCGGAGAAGGAGCGCCGCCAGCTGCTGGTCTTCGCGTCCTGCGGGATCGTCGTGCTGGCAGTCGCGCTCGTGGTCCTGCGAATCGTGCTCGTTCCCGCGGAAACGAAAAAGCCGGCGCAGATCGCGGAAGCGCAAACTGGTTCGACAGGGCAGCCCGCCGCGACAAAACCGGATGTCCCGGCGGAAACGATCGATCTCCTCGCCGCGCTTGAGGTGGAAACGACGCAGTGGCCGCAGTTCCGCGGCTCCACGCTTCCGAACTCGAACGCGCTTCCGGCGAGCTGGGATTTCCGGCAGAAATGGAGCACATCCATCGAACTCCCCGGCAACAATTCGCCGGTGATCTGGGACGACCTCGTGTTCCTGTCCGGCGGCGACGGTAAAAACCACGCAGTGTTCTGCTGCGACGCGAACACCGGCGAGCTCAAATGGAAGACGGCGGCGCCGGCGGCGGCGAACACGCCCGAAGTCACCGAGGACACCGGATACGCCGCGCCGACCATGTGTGCGGATTCGAAGCGCGTCTATGCGGTCTTCGCCACGGGCCAGGTGCTCTGCCTCGCTCACGACGGCACGCTCCTCTGGCACAAACAGCTGCCCGACCCCGTCATCATGTACGGATACGCATCCTCGCCGCTGCTGATGGGCGACAAGCTCATCGTGCAGTACGACCTGGACGAAACGCAGACGATCTACGCGCTGAACGTGTTCACCGGGGAGACCGTATGGAATAATGAACGCGAGAGCGCGCAGTCGTGGTCGTCGCCGAAAGGTGTCATCGCGGACGGCAAGGGCATGATCTTTACGGCGGGCAACCTGTGCGCCGAACTTTTCGACCTCGAAACCGGTGAACAGCTCTGGTATCAGGACTGCATGGGCGGCGAGGTCGCAGCCTCGGCTTCCGTCCGCGACGGCAAGATCTATTTCTCGAACTCCGGCGCGTTCACCGGCGCGCTCAATGTGAACGACGGGGAAATCCTGTTCCAGAACGACGAATCGCCCGCGCCGGACGTGGCGTCCGCCGTGCTGTTCTGCGACCAGTATCTGCTGTTCGGCAGCGGCGGCACGATCATCGCGATCGATGCGGCGGACGGTCATGAACTCTACGAGGAGGACCTCGACAACGGGTTCTACGCCTCGCCGGTCGCGGTCGGCGGCAGGATCGTGGCGGTCGACCTGGACGGCGTGCTCTATTCGTTTGAGCCCGAAGAGGACGAAATCGAAATCAAGGGGAAATTCGAAATCGGCAAAAAGGTCGTCTGCGTCCCGGCGTTCCACAAAGGCAATATCATCCTCCGCACGGCCGAAAACGAACTCATCTGCCTGGAGGCGAAACCATGACCTCCGATTCTGCGCCTCACATCGACCTCATCGACCCGCTCCTGCCGGAGCTTATCGCGCTTCAGCGGCGCGACCGCTGCCTGCTGCCGGAAGCGATGGCCGAACTCGCCCGCCGCCTGAACGTGCCGCTGAACCGCGTCTACAGCGTGGCGAGCTTCTACCAGGCGTTCCGGTTCACGCCGTGCGGCAAGCACCTGATCAAAGTGTGCGTCGGGGCCGCCTGCTACGTGAAGGGCGCGGAGCACGTTTACGAGGCGTTCCTCAAGCACCTGGACATCTCGGACGGCGGCGACACCTCGCCCGACGGGCTCTTCACGGTCAGCAAGGTCGCCTGCCTCGGCTGCTGCATGCTCGCCGTGGCGGTGCAGATCGACAGGCACATCTTCGGGCACGTCGTGCCCGGCACGGTCGGGACCGTGGTGAAGGATTTCCTGCGGATGGTCCGCGAGGAGGAGGCGTCCGGCGCAAATATGGCGGCGGAGTCCGAACAGGAAAAACGTCAGCCGGAAATCCGCATCTGCCGGTGTTCGTCCTGCCGTGCGGCAGGGAGCGGACGCATTTTCGATCTGTTCGAGGCGGAACGCCGCTCCGGTAAGTTCGACTACAAGGTGAAGGAAGTCGGCTGCCACGGCATGTCCTACCGCGCGCCGCTGGTCACGGTCGTGATGGAAAACGCCGTCTATCACTACGACAACGTGCAGGAATACGACGTGCGCCAGATCGTAGCGCAGCATTTTTCCACGCGTGAACTCGGCTGGAAGGGCAGGGCGTTCCTGGATGCCTTCTACAGCCGCCGCACACAGGGCTGCATGAAGCTGGCGGAACTGCCGCCGGAACTCGACAAACTGCGGCTCGTGACCCGGAACAGCGGCATGGACGCCCCGGAATCGCTCGATGACTACCGGGCGCACGGCGGATTCGCCGCGCTGGAACGGGCTTTCACCATGTCCCCGGCGCAGATCGTCGAAGAGCTGAAGATTTCCAAATTGCGCGGACGCGGCGGCGGCGGATTCCCGACCGGGGAGAAATGGCGCATGGCGCTGGAAGCCCCGGGCACGGACAAGGTCGTGATCTGCAACGCCGACGAGGGCGACCCCGGCGCGTTCATGGATCGGATGCTGATGGAGTCATATCCGTACCGCGTGCTGGAGGGCATCCTGATCGCCGCCCGCACGATCGGCGCGAAGCTCGCTATCATCTATATTCGAGAAGAATATTCCCAGGCTGTTTCCGTGCTGGAACGCGTGATCGCGAAGCTCCGCACGGACGGCGTTTTCGGGCGCATTTCGCCCGGTTTCGACCTCGTGCTCTTCCGCGGCGCGGGCGCGTTCGTCTGCGGCGAGGAAACGGCCCTGCTGGAATCCATCGAGGGGCGGCGCGGCATTCCGCGCAAACGCCCTCCGTTCCCGGTAAACGGCGGCCTCCGCGGTCTTCCCACGCTGATGAACAACGTGGAGACGTTCGCGTGCGTGCCGATCATCCTCGCGGACGGCGGCGCGGCGTTCAACGCGGTCGGCACGGACGAATCCCACGGCACGAAAGCCTTCGCGCTCGCCGGGAAAGTCCGGCAGGGCGGCCTGATCGAGGTCCCGATCGGCATCACCATCGACGAGATCGTGGAGCGATACGGCGGGGGCGCGGAGAAGAACCACACCGTCAAGGCCGTCATGATCGGCGGCCCGTCCGGCGGCTGCATCCCGAAACGCCATTTCGACATCCGCGTGGACTATCAGACGCTTCAGAAAAACGGCGCCATGATGGGCTCCGGCGGCCTCATCGTGATCGACGAATCCGACTGCATGGTCGATATTTCCCTGTATTTCCTGCGGTTCCTGCGCAACGAATCCTGCGGCAAGTGCGTGATGTGCCGCGAGGGCGTCGCCCACCTCTGCGACCTCGTGGAATCCCTCACGCACAAGGGGCCGAAGCCGCCCGGACTGCTTGACCGCATCGAAGACCTGGCCCGGCAGATTCAGAAGGGGTCGCTCTGCGCCCTCGGCCGTACCGCGCCGAACATGGTATTGAGCGCGCTGCATGAGTTCCGCAGCGAATTCGAGGCGCACCTCGACAACGAGTGTCCCGCCGGGAAATGCGTGGAGCTGACCGAGTTCAGGATCACCGACGACTGCATCGGCTGCACCAAGTGCATCCAGGCGTGCGCCGCCGGGGCCATCGAGTGCGAACCGCTCGAAAGCGCCCGCATCCTCTCCGAACAGTGCGTGCGTTGCGGCGTCTGCCGGAGCGTCTGCCCCGAACACGCCGTCGTGAACCCCTGCCGCGAACGTCCCGAACAGGAACTGCCGTTCCCGGAAGAACCCCACGCCAGGCCGGCCGAAGGCGATCTGATCCTGATCGACGGCGCGGAATACCCGTTCGTGCCCGGCCGCACGATGCTGGACTATGTGGAGCTGCCGACATTGTGCTATTTGAAACAAGGCGGGACCGGCGCGCACTGCATGGTCTGCGCCGTGTGGGACGCCGTGCTCGGACGCTTCGTGCCCGGATGCGAACAGCTCATCCAGCGCGGGCACATCTATGAAACGAACTCCGACCGTGTCCGGGCGTTCCGCCGCGAAGCGCTGTCCCTGATGCTGGTCCGGCACGATTTCCGCTGCGGCTCCTGCGCCGCGAAGGGCAAATGCACGTTCTTCGCCCTCGTCCGCGAATACGGCGCGAAGAAACCGAAAAACGAACTGGAGTTTCCCGCTCCGGTCGAAACGCCGTGCCTCATCTGTGACGCAGGGAAGTGCATTCTCTGCCAGCGGTGCGTGGGCGTCTCGCATGAAAAACTCGCCGTTCACAACCGCGCCGACCGCGCCGTGATCTCGCCCGGTCCCGACGGCTGGGATTCGCTGGATGCGGATACCGCCGCGACCGTCTGCGCCGTGTGCCCGACCGGAGCGCTGGCGATGAAAAACAGGAGCTGACCCGCAATGAAAGTTCTCCGCATTACAGCCCTGTTGATTCTGTTCCTGCTGGGAGCCGCGTGTGTCGTGTGGTACTTCATCATGGGGGATTCCCCGGATGATACGAAGGAAATACAGGCTTCCGGGATGCTCCTGACCGACACGTCCCCGCTCGGCGAACTTTCGGTTTTGTCCGACGGGAAAACGCTGTCCGCCGGGAACGCCCGCGGCGAGGTGAAGTTTTTCCGTCCGGGCGAACCCGTGCGGACCGTTTCCGTGTCGGACATTTCGATTTCCGCGCCGGTCGCGGAGTTCGACGGCGTGTGCTACGTCGGCGACGAAAGCGGCACGTTCGCGGCGTTCACGCCGGACAAGGGCGTGCTGTGGACGTTCCGCGCGGGCAACCAGATCACGGGCGGCGCGGTGCGCGCCGACGGCCTCATCTGGTTCGGATCGCACGACCATTCTCTGTACGCGCTGGATGCCTCGGGGAAACTCGTTCACGAGGTCGAATGCAACGGGCAGATCAACGGCTCCCCGGTGTTCGACGGCTCGTTCCTGTACCTGGGCAGCTGCGACGGCAAGCTCCGCAAGATCGACTTTCGCACGGGCGAGGTCGTGAAGTCGCTGGACTTCGAGTCCTACATCCCGGATACCCCGGTCCTGTCCGACGGCGTGCTGTACATCCTCACCCACGGCGGCGAGCTCGCGGCGGTCAATGCCGACAGCTTCGAGGTCCTCTGCCGCGTCAAAACCGAATCCACCTTTTTTACCTCGCCGTTCGTGACGGAATCCTATGTCTTCCTGACGGATTCCAACGGAAAGATCCATGTTCACAATCGCGCGGACGGCTCGTTCATCGCCGATCTGCCGGCTGACGAGCCGCTGAACCCGATCTGCACCGGCCTGGACCGCGGCGTCTACACGATTTCCCGCCGGGGCGCTCTGAGCCTTTTCGCCGTTCCATCGAGACTGCGCGAGGGCTGGAGCTGGAAGCAGTACGTCATCGCGAAGTTCCCGTCCGACTTCAAATCGGGCGTGACCGAGACTCGCGGCATCCTTGCCGTCCCCGATGAATACGGCAATGTTTTCTACGCCGAAAAAAAGGAGCTGGAAAAATGAACTTGACCGTTACCGATTTGACCAAGACGTTCACGCGGGCGGACGAGCGCATCGAACTGTTCCGAGATTTTAATTTGACCTTGAACGCGGGCGAGGCGCTGACCGTGCTGGGGCCGTCCGGCAGCGGCAAGACCACGCTCCTGCGGATGATCGCCGGGCTGGAACAACCCGACGAGGGAACGATTAGGTTTGACAATCAGAATATCTTTGAAATGAAGCCGGAAGAACGCCGGGCGTTCCGCCTGCATCACATCGGATTCGCCGACCAGTACGCCCGGATGCTGCCGCAGCTGACTGCGCTGGAAAACGTGCAGATCCCGTCGGCGGGCGAAGGGAAGGACTGTTCCGCCCGCGCAAAACAGTTGCTTGACGAGTTCGGACTTGCGAAACGCATGGACCATTTCCCGTCCGAGCTGTCCGGCGGCGAACTCCAGCGGGTCGCACTGGCGCGCGCACTGATCCTCGAACCGGAATTCCTGCTGCTGGACGAACCGACGTCCGCGCTTGACGCCGCCCGGAGCGATTCCATGCTCGAACTCCTGCAACAGGTCAACCGGACGCACGGGACCGCAATCCTGATGGTCACGCACAACACCCGCGTCCTGGACTTCTTTCCCCGGTCGGTGAGCTTATGACCTCTCTTGCCCGTCTCTTTTTGCGCGATCTGCGGTACCACTGGAAGGGCTTCGTGTCCCTGACAGCCGCCGCATGCCTGATCTGCGCGGTCCTGACGGGTGCGTTCCTGATCGGCGACAGCGTGCGCGGAACGTTGATGGACAACGTGTCGGCGAACGCCGCGGTCGCGCGGTACCGGCAGAGACTCCCGATCCCGATCACGAGTCCGATCCGGGACGGCCTGGGTGTGCTCCATGTGAAAGGTTTCCTGGCCGACGGCATCCCGGTCGACGTTTACGCGCTGCCCGACGATTCCGTTTCCGGCCGCGTTGCCCGCGGCAGTTCCGCGCTGGTGAAAAAACTGAACTTGAAGGACGGCGCGATGATCTCCGTCCGCATGCAGGAACTGAGCACGATCCCGGCGGAAAGCGCCATGGGGAAGCCGCCCGAACTCCGCCAGACGCCGTTCGTGTGGCGCGGCGAATGGTCCGACCCGCGCGCCGAGGTGGATTTCGACGATCCGCAGCTCGCGCCGTACAATCTTTTCGTGAGCCGCGAAGCGCTCACGCAGGCGCTGGACCTGCCGGAGACCGCCGTCAACGAAGTCTGGTCGCAGGACCCGGTCCGGCTCTCCGACGACGTCCTGTGGGAGCTTTCCGGCCTCGTGCTGGACGAATGGGAAGGGCGGCCCGTCCTGAAAAGCAAGTCATATTTCCTGCCGAAAGCCGTTTCGGACGCCCTGCCGGAGACGGCCTCGCAAATCCTGACGCTGTTCGTTGAGACGCTGACGGACGGCACGACGGACCTGTCCTATTTCTTCGCGAGCGCCATGAAGAACGGTCCGGTTCCCGTCGAACGAGGTCGGATTCTCGTTTCGTCCAGTCTGAAGGAACGCTTCAAAGACTCCGCCGAACTGACATTCTTCACCTCGGGTTCCTTCCGCAAGATCCTCCGCAAGACGGAAACGGTGGCACACGCCGGCACGGTCTACGACTCCGGCATCACGGACGTGCTTTCGCCGGAGATACCCGGCCTGACCGATTCCGCGGAGTGTTCCGGATGGGAGGCCGCGATCCCGATCGATTTCGACCGGATCCGGGACGAGGACGAAGCCTACTGGAACGAACATCGGAGCAAGCCGAAAGCGTACCTGAATTTCGAAGAGGCGCAGGAGATGTTCGCGCCCGGACAGTGCACCGCCGCGCTCTATCCGGCGGAATGGAGCGCCGACCGCGTCCGGCAGGAAACATTGAAGGTCCTCCGCACGATGCCGGAATTCAGCCGCGTGGAAGACATCATGAACAGATCGGCGGACAAAGTGAACCGCGGCGTGCCGTTCGCGCCGCTGTTCCTCGGTCTGAGTTTCTTCCTCATCGTCTCGGGCCTGCTCGTGCTCGCGATGCTGCTGAAACTCCACATCCAGGACCGCGAAGCCGAGCTCGCGCTCCTGCGCGACTACATGCCGCTGAAACGCGTCCGGCGCTTCCTGCTCGCGGAATTCGCCGCCGTGCTGGTCCCGGGGATGCTCGCCGGGCTCGTCATCGGCACGTTCCTGTGCCGGTTCCAGATCTTTCTGCTGGAACACTCCTGGAACGGCATCGTGCTGATGGAGCACATCCGGTTCCACGGGAAGCCTTTGTCTTACCTGATTTCGTTTGTAATTTCTGCGGCGTGCGCGTGGGCGGTCGTGATGCTCTCGGTCCGCTCAAAATCCGGCAAACCGAAGCTCAGCCTGCCGCATTCTTCCCATATCCGTTCCGTCATCGGGATCGGGTTCCTCTCGCTCGTCCGCCAATGCCGCCGGTACGCCCCGTACGCGGTCCTGCTGGTCCTGGGCTACCTCGGCACGCTCGGCGTCGGCACGTTCGGGATCAAGGCGCGCGGCGAGGACGCGTTCGGATACGCCTATGTCGCGACCACGCTCCTGCCGGTCGTGCCCGAATACGACGCTCCGTTCCCGGCGGGCGGGCTCCCGGTGCGCGTCCACGCCGCCGACCGCGCGGACTGTTCCAACCTGCTGCTCGCGGCGAATCCGACCGTGTACGGCGCCGACCTCGAAGCGCTGACCGGCGACCCTAATTTCCTCGCGGACGGATCGGCGGCGGCCGATGCGGAGTCGCTCCAGTGGATTTTACAGAAGAAACAGCACGACGCCGTGGAGTACGCCGAGGGCGCGCTCACGCTGGACCGCGTGCTGAAAGCGTCGGTGTTTCAGGGCGGCGTCCTGACCGGACTGAAGACGTTCGAACGCCTTTTCCCCGAAACCGAAGGCGCGCAGTTCTTCCTGATCCGGAGCGAGGCCGACGTGGCCGCGTGGCGTGCGTACCTGGAGCCGTTCGGGCTGGAGCTGACGAGCACGGACGAATTCATGGCCCGCGCCGAACGCTTCCAGAACCGCTATCTGGCGATCTTCCTCCAGCTCGGTGTGCTCGGGTTCCTGCTCGGATTCGGCGCGCTGGTCCTGCTCATGACGCGGAACCTCCGCGCCCGGCATGAGGAGACCTCTCTGCTGGCGGAAACCGGCTGGTCCCGCCGGATGCTCGTGATGCTGCACCTGACGGAAAACCTGTGCCTTTTCCTGGGGAGCGCGGGGCTTTCCCTGCTCCTTCTGCTCCTGCTGGCGGCGTTCGCCTCGCTCAATCTGAGCGTGCTTTTTGCCGGATTCCTGTTCCTGACCGCCGCCGGCGTCCTGATGATCGCCGCGATCATCGAGCTCCATTTCGCCCCGTTCGCGACATATTTCCTCGGGGTGTTTCCAACTGGCTGCATCCGGTCGGAAGGCCGGTGCTTCCAGCCCGAAAAAAAGGTCCGTTCCTACAAGACCATCGAAAAAAGAGGGCGCGATCCGTGATGCGCCGGGCGGACATTCCCCCGTCCGCCCTCAAAAAGAATCAAGGGCATTTTCCAGTCATTGTTTCGGATGGATTCATAGCAGCCGGGCGAAATGGCCGATACAGGAAGATTTGAGTGCGGCTGCCTGAAAACGTAACCACCGAAAATCTTACCAGTTGGACATCGTCCGGATGCGGGAAGCCGCCGAAAAAAATGAATAGAGATGCCCAAATCGCAAAGACAGGCGGCCGCGCGGCAGGACGCGCCGCCCTCCCATTGTCTGTTTCCTGCCATCCTCAAACTCAAACACAAGTGAATCATTAATGTTCAAACGAGAATTTCTCGGTGAATTTTCGGGGACCTTCCTCCTGGTCCTCTTCGGCTGCGGGACCGTCGCGGTCGATACGCTGTTCGGCGCGCATGTGAGCCTGGCGCTGATCGCCCTGTTCTGGGGCATCGGCGTCACGCTGTCCATCTACCTGACGCGCCACCTGTGCTGCGCGCACCTGAACCCCGCCGTGACGGTGGCGATGGCGTGCAGCGGCCGCATGACCTGGAAAAAGGTCCCGACCTACCTGGCCGCGCAATTCCTGGGCGCGTTCGCGGCGGGCTGGATCATCTATCTGCTGTTCTTCACGTCCATCCGGGACTTCGAGACGGCGCACGCGATCGTGCGCGGCACGGAGGCCTCGGTCAAAACGGGCCGCATGTTCGGCGAGTACTACCCGGCTGCCGTGCCGTTCTGGCTGGCGTGCTTCGCGGAAGGATTCGGCACGTTCCTGCTGGTCCTGCTGATCTTCGCCCTCACGGAAGGCTGCAACGTGGGCCGTCCCTCCAGCGACTCCGCGCCGCTCTGGATCGGCCTGACCGTCTCTTCGGTGATCTGCCTGGTCGCGCCGCTCTCGCAGGCCGGTCTGAACCCCGCGCGCGACTTCGGACCGCGCGTGGTGGCGATGATCATGGGCTGGGGCAGGGCGGCCCTGCCGGACGCCTGCGGCGGATTCTTCTGGGTCTACATCCTGGCCCCGGTCGTCGGCGGCATCGTCGCCGCGCTTCTCTTCACGAAAGTCTACGAACCCCTGATGAACAAAAAGCCCGGCGAATGCTGCTGCGGCAAAGAATAAGGAACTCATACCATGAGCAAAACGAAACTGATCCTCGTCGGCGGATTCCTCGCCGCGGGCAAGACCACCATGCTGAACGCCCTCGCCGGACGCCTCTCCGGGCGCGGCTTCACCGTCGGCCTCATCACCAACGACCAGGCCGCCGACCTCGTCGACACCGCGATCCTGACCTGCACGGGCGTGGAGGTCCGCGAAGTCTCCGGCAGCTGCTTCTGCTGCAACTTCCCCGGCTTCATGAAGGCTGTCGAGTCGCTGATCGACGCCGGATGCGACCTCATCGTGGCCGAGCCCGTCGGCAGCTGCACCGACCTCTCCGCCACCATCCTCCAGCCGGTGAAGGACATGTTTGCCGACCTCGATCTGGCCCCGCTCACGGTCCTGGTCGACCCGGTCCGCCTGAAGGAGGCGCTGGAGCTCGTGCCCAGCCTGACCCACCCGGACGCCCTCTACATCGTGAAACGTCAGCTGGAGGAAGCCGACCGCATCCTCCTGAACAAGGCCGACACGCTCACCGCCGCGCAGGTCGAGGAAGAACTCGGTCTGCTGAAGCAGAACTTCTCCGCGCCGGCCGCGGCGGTCTCCGCGCTTCAGGGCGACGGCGTCGACGCCTGGCTGGACGAAATCCTGTCCGGCGGTTCCGCCGGGGCGCACATTACCGAGGTCGATTATGACCGCTACGCCCACGGCGAGGCCGTCCTGGGCTGGCTGAACGCCGCTATCGAGCTCACCGGCTCCGCGGATACGGACTGGAACGCCTTCGCGGAAAAGCTGCTGGCCAGCCTCCGCGACGCCTTCCGCGCGGACAACGCCGAGATCGGACACGTCAAGCTGTCGCTCACCTGCGGCGACAGGGCAGTCCTCGGCAACGTCGGCGCGATCGGCGGCCAGGTGAACATGCGAGGGGAAACCGGCGTGAAGGGCGCGTCCGCGGTCATGACCCTGAATGCACGCGTGCAGATGTCGCCGGAGGCGTTGCAGAAGGCCGTCGAGGCCATCCTCCCGGAAACGGCTTCCGCATTCGGCGTTTCCGCCTCGATCAAAAACCTGAAATGCCTGATGCCGGGCCGTCCCAATCCGACGTACCGCTATCAGACCGTCATCTGATGACAAAAAAAGTCCGGGGGCATTTCGAAGTGCCTCCGGACATTCGTTTTCCCGCCGCCTGCCGCCGCGGCGGCCCGGGCCGCGGTCTGCCCTTACGGTTCATGGTACAGGGAGAAGCTGCCGCCCAATTCCCTGCGGAGACGGAGACCGGGCGGCAGGGTGGCGCCGTCATGGAAATAGATCATCCCGCAGTCGATATTGCCGTCGACGACTGCGTCTTTGTAGATATGGATCTCGGTATAATAGTCTTCCATTGAAAAGTTGTGGACTTCCGATCCGGGCATGAGATAGATGTTGGACTCGTCGATATGAAGTTTGTCGACGACCGCCCCGTCTTTCATGTAGGCGCAGCGGGTGTCGCAATCGGTCAGGAGGTCGTCCGCGGGGCCGCCCATTTCGATCAGGCAATGGGCGATATGTCCACGGCATGTCAGTTTGCCGCCGCGCAGACGGTAGCTGTGGCATTCCGCGTATTTCCCGATGACGACTTCTCCGCCGTACTGCTCAATTTGGGCGGCTCCGCAGGCGTTGTGGACGATGACCCTGCCGCCGTGGTAACAGACGATTCTCGCATTGCAGAACCCGCATCTGGTAATGTAGGAGGGATCGTATTGGACAAAGGGCTGATAGAGAGGATCCCGACCCGGCTCCGGTTTGAGTTCCAGGCAGACCCCGTCCGGAACGATGATGGCATAGCTGACGTTCCCCGTGATCCCGGTGTCCTGTTCCAGGATCAGGTCGTGGTCGTTGTTGATGAGTTTCACCCGGTTCCCATCGTCGGACCCCTCCGCCTCCGGCACCGCATCCGGGGGCAGGGAGATACAGCCGTCGAAAGCATTGTCTCCGATTTCCGTGACGCTGTCCGGGATGACGACCGAGGCCAGGCGGACACAGCCGTCGAAAGCATTGTCCCGGATCTTCGTGACGCTGTTCGGGATGACGATCGAGGTCAGGGACGTGCAGCCGTAAAAGGCGTTTCTCCCGATCGACGTTACGGTGTCGGGAATGACGACCGAGGTCAGGGATGTGCAGCGGAAGAACGTCTCCTCGTTGATAGCCGTCACTCCTTTCGGAATGACGACCGAGGTCAGGGAAATGCAGTTCTTGAAAGCCCTCGGACAGATCGACGTTACGGTGTCGGGAATGACGACCGAGGTCAGGGACGTGCACTTTTCGAACATCATCTCTCCGATTTCCGTCACGCCTTCCGGAATGACGATCGAGGTCAGGGACAGGCAGCCCTTGAATGCAAACTCCCGGATACTCGTGACGCTGTCCGGGATGACGACCGAGGTCAGCTTCTTGCAGTCGAAGAAGGATCGATAAATCAATGTCACGCCATCCGGAATGACAACCGATGTCAGGCCCGAGCTTTCGAAAACCTCGCAATCGATTCCGGTGATGCCCTCCGGGAGCTTGACCGAGGCCAGTCTGGAGCAGCCTTGGAAAGCAAACATTCCGATCTCCTTCACGCTGTCGGGAATGACGACCGAGGTCAGGGACGCGCAATCCCGGAACGCGCCTGATTCGATTTCCTCCACGCCGTCGGGGATAACGACCGAGGCCAGGGCCGTACAACCCCGGAACGTTTCCTCTTCGATCGTCTTCACGCCTTTCGGGATGACGACGGAGGTCAGGGTCGTGCAGCCTTTGAAAGCGGATTTCTCGATCCTCGTGACGCTGTCCGGGATGACGACCGAGGTCAGGGCGGAACACTCTTCGAATGCGTGATGCCGGATCGCCGTGACGCCGTCGGGGATGACGACCGAGGTCAGTTTCCTGCATTTGGAGAACGCCTCACCCGCGATTTCCGTGACGCCGCCGGGGATGACGATGTCTCCGGATTGGTTCTTTGCGTGGATCAGCACGCCTTCCCGAATGAGGTCGCCCCCAAGTTCGCAGCCGGCGAAGACGCCGCTCCCGAATTTCACGTTTTCCGGAATCCCCGGCATTTTCAGTTTCGCACATTCTTCGAACGCGCCGTTTCCGATCTCCTCCAGACTGTCGGGAAGCGTGACCGAGGTGAGCGCGTTGCAGTAGGCGAAAGTCCTCTCCCTGATCGCTTTCACTTTGCCGAGGATGACGACCGAGGTCAGGTTTTCACAGGATGCGAACGCCCATTCCCCGAGTTCCGTCACGCTGTCCGGGATGACGACCGAGGTCAGCCTGTCGCAGGCTTCGAACGCGCTCATTTCGATCGTCGTGACGTTTTTCGGGATCACGATCGAGGCCAGCCCGGTGCATTTGTAAAAGGCGTAACCCTTGATTTCCGTGACGCTTTCCGGAATCTCGATCGAGGTCAGACTGATGCAGTCATGGAAGATGCGGCATTCGATGGTCTTGAGGCCTTTCGGGAGCGTGACCGAGGTCAGGGCGGAACACTGGTCGAACGCGTAGTAGCAGATCGTTTTCACGCTGTCCGGGATCACGATCGAGGTCAGGGAGACACAGCACTGGAACGCATACTTCCCGATTTTCTTCAAGCCGTCGGGGAGCACGACCGAGTTCAATTTCAGACAGCCGTGGAAGGCCTCATCTCCGATCGTCCTGACGGTCCGTGGAATTTCGACCGAAGACAGATTCTCCCACTCTTTGAAAACCTCGTCCCCGATTGTCGTGATGCCTTCGGGGAGTATGACGGCGGTGATGTTCTGCTTCTTATCCTCGGGGAAAAAACCATCCCAGATCAACGTTTCGTCGGCGTCGATCTGATATTCGATCGTTTTTTCGTCCTTGTCGTCCGCGTTTCCGCGCATTCTGCACTGAATGACCGGCATGGGGTAAACTCCTTCATTTGATTCCTTGAAAACAGTCCGACGTCCGGCGAGGTCATTTCCCCTCGGTTCTTTCTTGGTCCCGTCGCAATCCGGGAATCCGGTACGTGTGTCTCCACGCATGGCGGCACGGCAGGCCGGCCGCATTCGCTTCCTGAGCTGAACGTCAATAATATAATGGCGTCCAACAAAAAAGCAACACCGGAAAACCAAAAATACAGAAAAAACGTATTCATTCTTCCTTGCCTTTCCCCGTTCGAAAACGAGGTCGTCGTCGCGGCTGCTCCGGCGGCTCGCGCGGCGTTTCCCGTCTTTTCGGAAATAAGGCCATCTGTCCGGAGCTGGCATTTGTCAACGAGTCATGGAATGGGAATTCCGTTCCATGACTGATTCGACATTGACTTCGTAGTTCACGAGTTGGTCAAGAATATACATCCTGTTTTTGTAATTTTCAATGA
>JAGCTY010000152.1 GCA_017963105.1 Lentisphaeria bacterium | reverse complement strand
TTCGCTGACGATGGAGTCCACGATGCCCTTGACTTCGCTGTTGCCGAGCTTGGTCTTGGTCTGGCCTTCGAACTGGGGATCCGGGACCTTGCAGCTGACGATGGCGGTCAGGCCTTCCTTCATGTCCTGGCCGGTCATGGGCTTGTCGCCCTTGATGAGGCTCTGCGCCTTCGCGTAGTTGTTCACGGTGCGGGTGAGCGCGGACTGGAATCCGGTCATGTGCGTGCCGCCCTCGCCGGTGCAGATGTTGTTCGCGTAGCTGAAGATGTTTTCCTGGAACTCGGCGTTGTACTGCATGGCGATCTCGACGTCGATGCCGTTGCGCTCCTTGTGCATGTAGATCACATCCTGATGCACCAGCTCCTTGTTCTGGTTCAGCATCTGCACGAACTCGATGATGCCGCCTTCGTAGTGGAACGTTTCGGAGCGGACCGGATTCTCGCGTTCGTCGGAAAGGTCGATGCGGATGCCGCGGTTCAGGAAGGCGAGCTCGCGGAGGCGTTTCGCGAGGATGTTCCAGACATACTCGGTCGTCTCGGTGAAAATCGTCGGGTCGGGCTGGAACGTCACGGTCGTGCCGCGGTCGGACACCGGATGCAGCGGATGCAGCTTCACGGCGGTGTTGCCGCGCTCGAACCGGATCTCGTACGCCATGCCGTCGCGGTGGATTTCGACCGTCATCCAGGTGGAAAGGGCGTTCACGCAGGAGACGCCGACGCCGTGGAGGCCGCCGGACACCTTGTAGGCGTTGTGGTCGAACTTGCCGCCGGCGTGAAGCACGGTCATCACGACTTCGACCGCCGGGATGCCGAGTTCCTTGTGGATGTCGACCGGGATGCCGCGTCCGTCATCGCTGACGCGGATGCAGTTGTCCGGGAGGATGGTCACGGAAACCTTGCTGGCGAATCCGGCGAGCGCTTCGTCGATACTGTTGTCGACGACTTCATACACCAGGTGGTGCAGGCCGCGCTGGGACGTGTCGCCGATGTACATGCTGGGACGCTTGCGGACGGCTTCCAGGCCGTCGAGGACGGTGATCTCGTCCGCGGTATAGTCGTCCGGGTTGCGGTCCTCGGACTGCGACGTGAACGTGCTGTCCACGCTGGATTCGTTGTTGACGGAGCGGGGCGGCTCCGGTTTCCGGATTTCCGCGGGTTTCGCGGCAGCAGTCTCCGGCGCGGCGGACGCGTTGTTTTCCGCAGGATTCACGGGTGCGGACGCGTTGTTTTCCGCAGGATTTTCGGGTTCGTTTGCCTGGGAGGTGATTTCGTCTTCGGACATTGGATTCTCCATGAGGTGCGGCCGGAGGTAAAACCGGACACGCGGGTTCGTTGCTTTGATAAGTTTCCAATATAATATACATCCCTTTGCATTACTTTTCAAGCGCGTACGCGTATACGCGCGAAGAAAAAAACAAAAAATCTGAAAAAATGGATACAGCCAGAAGAAGCGAAGTATTAAAAGAAACGCCCTGAAGAATCGCATCAAGTCTTTTTTGAAGACCGGCAGTGTTCCCCGAAGGGATGTATCAGGGCGTTTCAAGTACTGGCCTAAGTCGGGCGTAACTTACCCCAGGTTCCGATCAAGGCATCGCCGCGCCCGGCCCGTCTTGAACGGCTTGATAATAATTTACTACATCACAAACGAAAGTCAATGGGCGATCCAATTTTTTTGAGCTTTTTCGACGGTTGACCGTGGAAACCGTATAAAACCGTTCAGAATCCAATGCAATTCAAATCATTTCGTAAGGACTGCGGATATGCGTTCGACGGAGGAAAGATGGTCACTTCATCCAAAACAATAGAAAATAATATAACCAATTATAAATATATTTATCTCGTGGTGTATTTTACAGAAAAAACGAAACAAAAAAAGCGGACCCGGAAATGAGGCCGAGTCCGCAGAGGAAAACAGTGTAAGACGCTGTGACGCTTACTCTTTCTTCTTCCAGTCGAGCGCGCCGGTGGGGCATTCCTTGACGCATGCGCCGCAATCGACGCAGTAGTCCGGGAGACCCTGTCCGAAGGTCGTGTCGACCATGGTGTGGAAGCCGCGTTTCATCATGCCGAGAAGCGACTTATTGATGACTTCGGAGCAGACCTTCACGCAGGTGCCGCAGCGGATGCACTTCTGCTTGTCGTGAATGATGTATTTGTGGCGGACGTCGACGGCGGAAATGGGCTTCGCGCCCTTGTAGGCGTCCGGGTTCACGCCGTAGGCGGTCGAATGCTTCTTCAGCAGGCAGTCATGCTTGCCGGTGCAGCTGCATTCGATGCAGCGGTCGGCTTCGCCGGAGACCTGTTCCTGCGTGAACGTCGGATACAGCTCGTGGAACGTGGTCTTGCGTTCCTCCAGCGGGATGTATTCGGGCTGGATGCGCTCGGCGTCGGAGACCTGGCGGATGTACACGAGGTCTTCCTTCGCGAGGGAACGCCAGTGGCCGCGGGAAACGTTGAATTCGTACGGTGCCTTGTGCGGGACGCCGTTCAGGAAATCGACGACGGAGAGCGCGGCCTTGCGGCCTGCCGCGAGGGCTTCCACGACGGTGGCGGGGCCGGACACGCAGTCGCCCGCGGCGAAGACTTTCTTTCTGCCGGAGCAGGTGAAATCGGCGTCGGAGATTTCGAAGCCGCGCTTGGAGGCGGCGAAGCCTTCGGGCACCACGGTGCGCTGGCCGATGGCGGAGATCACGGTGTCGGCCTGGAGCTTGAACTCGGAGCCGGGGATCAGGACCGGGGAACGGCGTCCGGAGGCGTCGGGTTCGCCGAGCTGCATGCGGGCGCAGGAGAGCGCGAGGGAGCCGTCGGCATTCTTCGTGAGGGCGGCGGGCGCGGTGAGGAATTCGAACTTGACGCCTTCCTCCATGGCCTCGTCGACTTCGACGGCCTGCGCGGGCATCTCGTTACGGGTGCGGCGGTACACGATGGTCACGTCGCCGCCGAGGCGGAGCGCGGTGCGGGCGCAGTCGATGGCGGTGTTGCCGCCGCCGACCACGATGGTGCGACCGGGGTTCGGGCAGTCCTTCCAGTTCTTGCCGGCGATGTCGCCGAGCCACTGGATGCCCTTCTGGGCGGCTTCCTCGCCGTCGATGCGCATGGAGCTGGAGGCCCAGGAGCCGACCGCGAGGATCACGGCGTCGAAGTCCTGTTCGAGTTGTTCGATCGTGAAGTCCTTGCCGAGCTTCTGGCCGGTGCGGATTTCGATGCCGCCCATCTTGCCGAAGTGCGCGAGTTCCTTGCGGAGCGTGTCCTTCGGCAGACGGAATTCCGGGATGCCGTAGCGGAGCATGCCGCCCGCTTCGGGCATCTGTTCGAAGAGGAACGAGGAGACGCCCTGGAGGCGGAGATAGTATGCGGCGGAGAGGCCCGCGGGACCCGCGCCGACGATGGCGACGCGCTTGCCGTTGAGGGCGGGCAGGTCTTCCATGTAGGTGTCGTAGTACATGTCGGCGGAGAGGCGCTTCACGTCGTTGATGGATACGGGCTTGCCTCCGATGTTGCGGCGGCAGTCGCGTTCGCAGAAACGGGGGCAGACGCGGCCGACGGACATCGGCAGCGGGATGCGCTGCTTGATGATCTCAAGAGCCTTTTTGAAGTCGCCGTTGCGGCCGGCGCGGACATATTCCTCGACGGTGGCGTGGGCGGGGCAGGCGAGCGTGCAGGGCGCTTCGCAGTCGCCGGTGTGCTCGGAGACGAGCAGGGAGAGGGCGGTGCGGCGCATGTCCTTCACTTCGTCGGAGGAGGCGTCGATCTCCTGTCCGGGCGCGGGGCAGGCGGAGCAGGAGGGGAGGAACTTCCCGGTCTTGCAGTCCTTGACGACACAGACGAAGCAGCTGGTGGTCTTGGAGATTTTCTGGTTGTAGCAGAGCGTGGGGATCTCCACGCCGATGCGGGCGGCGGCCTGCAGGATGGTCTCGCCCGGCTGAGCGGCGACCTCACGGCCGTCGATTTTGAAGATGATATCTGACATGGGCGTTACCTCAGTTGGCGGATTGTTTGCGGACGCGGGAGACGGCCTTCTTCGGGCAGACTTCGATGCAGGAGTTGCACTTGGTGCACTTGGCGTTGTCGACGGAGAAGTTGTTCGCCGGGTCGATCGCGCCGACCGGGCAGGTCTTCACGCAGAGCTTGCACTTGATGCACTTGGCCGGGTCGATGGCGACGTCGACGAGCGCGGGGCAGGCGAGCGCTTCGCAGACGTGGTCCTG
>JAGCTY010000151.1 GCA_017963105.1 Lentisphaeria bacterium | reverse complement strand
TGAGCGACAAGGATCAGACTTTTGCCCGGATTTACACATTCGGCAGCAGGGCAAGCGCCTATGTCTGCAATCAGACGCTCACGGATCTGAAATGCAGAGGGAACCTGTTTGTTTCCTCCGGCGGCATCATTTCCGGCGGAGCGGCGGCATCCGGAGCGAATTGGAATGTAACCGAAAACGGTATCGTCAAGCAGTTGAAGATAGACGATGGAGGCCGTGTTACCGTCAGCGGCGGACGGCTTGAGCAGTCGTTCGATGTCGCAGGCAAATTGAGTATAAACGGCAGTGGCGTGGCACGGATTTGGAGCGCGTCCACAATCGAGGGGGAATCGGCATCCCTGGACAACTACGGCACAATCGAGTTTCTGGTGGCTTCTGCTACGCTCGGCGGCGAAGCCCTGCTCAACGATTATACGAAGGTCAACGGATGGGGCGGCTACTCGATCACTGTCAGCGGGGACCAGCAGACCGGCGAGTATCGTCTGATCGGCAATGCCGCATCGTTCAACAAGAATGTCACGATCACGGTTGAAAACACCGAGTTTTCCGGGACCTTCCAATGGAACGGCTCCGGGTACGATACGATCAAACTCGACGACCGCCCCTACACACTGAAGATCGATGAAAGCAATAACCTTGTACTTGATGTCGGGATGAATCCGACACGGGTGAATTACGAGTTCACCGATGTCGGGCAGACGGTTTATTATAACGGCGAAAAGCCGGAGGGATGCACGCTGGAAGGCGTGCTGATGGCGATTCCGTACACAGCGGATATCACGGTGTCGTTGGACAAGACTCTTGCCGAAGGACTGTATGAGTTTACGACCTCGATCGCCGAAGTGGATGGCTCGGTCAACCGCTTCCAGATTCAGATTTCGGAGGGACTTTCCGGTTCCGAGGGCGAACCCGCCCCGAAGTTCGTCACCTACAATTCAAGCGACATGTGCATATTCGGCACGCTCGTAGGTGAAACGGCATCGACTATGACGTACAAGTTCACCGGCGTGACGGACAATCTGCTGATCGACAGTATCCCGGACTATACCCTTACACTGGATATTGAAAATGCAAACGAACGTAAACGCGGGAGTTATACCCAGGAATTAATATCACGTCTGATCAGTTCAAAGATAGAATATAAAACATGCAAGATATATCCTGATGTCAACAAAAAGAGGCTGCTCAAATATTATGTATTCAGTGCTGTGACTTTAAGTGATGGCAAACCGGTTTCCATTAAAATAGATTCATATCCCGGGGACAATGATAATTACAGATACTATTCTACGATTACTTTGCATCAAAACACCTATAGAGATGTTAAAACAGATGTCGTTGTTGACGAAACAAAATGCAAATTCGTCGCAACTGTCCATACAAAAGATGAATGCGGATTGGAAGACGATATTGTAGTTAAAATTGATACAAAAAGCAACAATGCTGTCATTTCAGGCATTGATGCCTTTGGCAACGTGACAACAGGTCGCTATGGTTTCCAAAATGCTCCCTGGGACGATGGACATTGTTGGATCGCAACAGCTGTTAACATGCTGTATGCGGCGGGATATCTGGACATGGATCCGCAGAAGTGTTACGAAACATTGAACAAGAATTATTATCTTAAAGACGGGGAGTCTGCAAGTGGAAGTCCGACTCGCGTCTTTTTTGATTTTTTATATAAAAAACTGGGTGTTAGCTATGACAATCAGGACTATTGCCGTTCATTTGGCAAACAGGAAAGGGAGCACACATTGGAATCAACAATAGAAAAAGGTCTTAAGCTCGGATTCGATCATATTGCATCTTGCAAGGGAAAGATCGCAACGGCGCTTTCTTACCTTCAGAACGGTACTGATGACACCTATCATGTTATAACGTGCTATGAGTTTGAGAAAAGAGAAAATGGCGCAGATTATCAGATTATTTATTCCGATTCTGACCTGTTTGAAGAAGACTTTTTTGTCGCGGGGCCAAAAAATGATGGAACGATAACCCAAAAAGAAGCAGGCCTTTTTTTCAAAAACGATGTCTGGTATGTGAAAGAGACATACAGCAAGGGAAAGGAGGTAGAGGGAAAGGTAATCCGGTTAATCACATTGATTGCAAATAATACTGGCAAAAAATTAACAGAAGACGATATTTCAAATCTGGATTTGATAACGTCGGAAAATAACACCAGGATTTATGCTGTCAAATGTACCGGGCTGGAAACAGAAGATGAATGGGTAACCGTTTCCGGCAATATCTATGATTCTGTTGTTATGGGCGATAGCAGCCTCGTAATTGCTGCGGATGCTGAGGCGGAAGAGATGGTCGTCCATGCCGGCGGGACCGTGAAATTCAGTTCCGGTTCAATTGTAAAAGGACCGATCCGGACGACCGGCGGCACGCTGATGGTGGAATCCGGCGTGGATGTTTCGGAGGCGGAGTTCAATTTCGTTGTATCCCGCATGGACGGTAGAAACAATACGGTGATGCTGAACGATTTGAGCAATGTTTCCGATGCCAGGCTCACAATCACGATCGTGAACGGGCAGAAAGCCGGAAAGTACGTGCTGGCCGGTGGCGCGGCGGATTTCAACGGCACGCTGTTTGTAGTCGGAGAACTGGATTATTTGCGGGACTACGGAAAAGGGTTTGAAGACGGCTTCATCGGCGAGCTTGGACTGGATAATACGCTCAGTATCGAAAGGCGGACGTACAGCCTTGTGCTTGAGGAAGACAAGCTGGCGCTCGTGATCTCGGCCGAAAAGGAAAGCCCGCTCGGCATCGTCGGCGACTTCAACGGCGACGGAAGAGCGATGCTTGTCACGGAATCCGACAACACGTTTGCCGTGTATTCCGACGGCGCGGCATGGGGCGGATTGACGCTCGACGACGGCTGGTATGTCGCGGGCATCGGCGACTTCAACGGCGACGGCGCGGACGACTTCCTGCGCGTGAACGGCGAAGGCTACGTGGTCGGGGAGATGTCGAACGGAAACGGGACGTTCACGCCGCAGGTGCTGAACTTCCTCAGCGCGGGCTGGAACATCCTCGGCACCGGCAATTTCGACGGCGTCGGCGCGGACGACGTGCTGATCGCGAACCCGACCGCGGCATCCGACACGGTCGGTCTGCTCGGCTACTGGAAGGGCGGGACCGAGTGGACGCTCATCAACGGGTATTCGCCCGAATGGACGATGGTTTCGACCGGCGACTTCGACGGCGACGGCAAGTGCGACATGTTGTGGAAAAATGAGTTCGTCGGTGAAGGAGGCCTGACCTACAACGCGTATTGCACCTGGATCGTGGAGAACGATGTCGACTGGCGCATGGTCAGCGTGGCCAATCCCGACGAGTGGAACTTCCTGTGCTCCGGCGATTTCGACGGCAACGGCGCGCACGATATCGCCATGATCAACGATGTCGGCGTGGTTGGCATCTGGGGCGTCTCCGACGGCTACCTCAGCTCGTGGTCGATCCTCAGCGCGGTCGACCCCTTCACCTGGACGCTCGCGGGCGTCGGCGACTTCAATGCCGACGGCACGGACGACATCGCGTGGAGCAACACCTCAACCGGTCTCACCGGCTACTGGCAGATCAACGACAAGGAGCTCACCACCTGGGCAAACATCGCCACACTGTAAACAGTGCTGATACAGTGCCTTGCTTCGCAACGGCACGCCGGCCTCCGTGATTCCAGAGATCGCGGGGGCCAAATTGCCGCCTCTCCGTGCGCGAACGGAAATATAAATCGAGCTCGAACGAGCTTTCTTCTCCCTCTTGACAACTCTGCCGCGCGCGCCTCGCGTTACCGGATTGTCGAACTCGCGCAAACGAGCTTTCCGATCTGTCCAAAAACTCTGCCGAGCGCGCCTCGCGTTACCGGATTGTCGAACTCGCGCAAACGAGCTTGCCGAGGCCCGCGGATGCGGGCCCCAGCAACGCGGCAAATGCTTTTATAGGACGCTCCGCGTCCGAGGGGCGGCTCCGCCGCCTCGGAATACTCGCTTACGCTCGACTTCTTTCTTGACCGCGAGCCGCGAAGTGCAGAATAATGTTAAAAAACAGGGGGATGTCCCTTCAGGGGGCGGCTCCTCCGCCTCGGAATACTCGCTTGCGCTCGACTTCTTTCTTGACCGCGAGCCGCGAAGGGCAGCGTATTCTTGATTGCGGTACCTTTTTTCAAATTGCTACCGCGAGCCGCGAAGTGCATTGTTTTTATGAGAGTACGGGGGCATTCCTTTTTCTCCCTCCCGTGCCGTTGCGAAGCAAAGGGCTATGATCGTGGCGGCCAGCCTCCCGTGCCGTTGCGAAGCAAGGGGCTATGATCGTGGCGGCCTTGCCCTCCCATGCGAGAGCGGAAACCTCGCACTACCATCGTGGCGGGCCAGCCTCCCGTGCCGTTGCGAAGCAAGGGGCTATGATCGTGGCGGCCAGCCTCCCGTGCCGTTGCGAAGCAAGGGGCTATGATCGTAGCGGCCTTGCCCTCCCGTGCGAGAGCGGAAGCCTCGCACTACCATCGTGGCGGCCTTGCCCTCCCGTGCGCGAGCGGAAGCCTCGCACTACCATCGTGACGGCCTTGCCTTCCTTACTTCGTGAGGTGGACCGTGAGGATCTTCGAGGCGAGGGTGCGGCTGTCGTGCCCGAAGAAGATCTCGACATCGTCCTTCGGCATGAACCAGCGTCCCTGGGCGTCGACGAGCTGGAACGCGTCCGCGGGGACCTCGAAGGAAACGCGCGCCGTCCCGCCCTTTTCGAGGTGGATGCGCCTGAATCCCCTGAGTTCGACGAGCGGTGCCTCCACGCCGGGCTTCGTGTGGCTGATGTACAGCTGGACGACCTCGTCGCCCGCGCGGTCCCCGACATTCGTGACGTTCGCGGAGACTGTCACGCGTCCCTTCTTCGCGAGGGAATCGACGACGCGGGCATTGGAGTACGCGAACTCGGTGTAGCTGAGGCCGAACCCGAACGGGAAGAGGATGTTGTCCTTCATGTAGCGATACGTGCGGTTCGCCATGCCGTAATCGTGGTAATCCGGGAGCTTCTTCGGGTTCAGCGGGATGGTGAACGGGAGCCGACCGGACGGGCAGGTCTTTCCGAAGAGGACTTCGGCGATGGCGGTGCCGCCCGCTTCGCCGGGGTAGGACGCGTACACGATGGCGGCGGCTTTCTTCACGTCCTCGCGGAGATCGACGGGGGAACCCGCCATGACCACGAGCACGACCTGGAAGCCTTCCTTGTAGAGGAAGTCGAGCAGGGACCGCTGGGAGGCGGGCAGGGCGATGGAGTTGCGTTCGGTGCTGTCGCTTTCCTCGCCCTCGATGGATTCGTCGAACCCGACGACCGCGAGGACCGGGAACTTCTTATCGTAGAGCCAGATCCGGCTGGAAAGGTCGACTGCGGGTCCATTCAGGGGCACACTGTTGCGCGGCTCGAAGCTTGTGGCGGGATCGGCGCAGGCGGCGATGCCCTCCAGGACGGTGGTCATGTGGTCGGAGAAGCCGTTGTAGTTGCCCCAGAGCGCGGGGAGGCTGGTCAGGTTGGGGCCGGTGAGATTGAGTTTCGCCATCGGCTTGAGCGGGAGGATGCCGTCGTTCTTGAGCAGGACGACGGACTTGCGCGCGGCCTCGATGGCGATCGCGCGGTGTTCGGCGCAATGGACTTTCGAGATCGGCGTCTTCGCGAGCGGGACGAGCTCGTCGCGGTCGAAGCAGCCGAGTTTCATGCGGGTCATCAGCACGTGGCGCAGGGCGTCGTCGAGGTCTGCCTCGGTGATCATTTTCTTCTCGTAGGCGTCGAGGAGCTTTTCGAAGGAGCATCCGCAGTTGAGGTTGCAGCCGTTCTTCAGGGCGTAGGCGGCGGACGCGGTCTGGTCGGGCGTGACCTTGTGGTGCTGGTGGAAGTCCATGATGGCCCAGCAGTCGGAGACGAAATGTCCCCGGAAGCCCCATTTCCTGCGCAGGAGTTCCTTGATGTACTTTGCGCTGCCGCAGCAGACCTGGCCGTTCGTGCGGTTGTACGCGCCCATGACGGATTCGACTTTCGCCTCGGTCACGAGCTTCTTGAACGCGGGCAGATAGGTCTGTGTCGCGTCGCGTTTGCTGATCTTCGCATCGAACTGGTGGCGTTCGGCCTCGGGGCCGCTGTGCCCCCAGAAATGCTTCGCGCAGGCGGCGAGCTTGAGATACTTCGGGTCGTCGCCCTGGAGCGCGCGGACGAACACCGCGCCCATCTCCCCGGTGAGGTACGGGTCCTCGCCGAACGTCTCCTGGCCTCGTCCCCAGCGCGGGTCACGGAAGATGTTGATGTTCGGGCTCCAGAAGGTCAGGCCGCGGTAGATCGGGGTGCTGCCGTCGCCGGAGAATCTGCGGGCGGCGGCATTTTTCGCGCGCGCCTCGACCGCGATGGCGCATCCCATGCGGTACTCCAGGTCGGTGTCGAACGTGGCGGCCATGCCGATGGCCTGCGGGAACACGGTGGCCATGCCGGCGCGGGCGACGCCGTGCAGGGCTTCGCTCCAGTAGTTGTAGGCAGGGATGCCGAGGCGTTCGACCGCGGGCGCGTCGTGCAGCAATTGGCTGACCTTTTCCTTCACGGTCATGGCTTTGATGATCGCTTCCACGCGTTCCTCGAAGGGGAGGGAGTCGTCGTACCACACGAATTTGCCGCGTTTTGCCTGAAGTTTGCTCATGGATGTCTCCTGATTGCATGGTCGGACGGGACAAGCCGTGCGCCCGGTCCGTTTTGTGATGGTTGGAACTGGAAGAAAGCACCGCATCCGCGCCCGGGTGCGAATGCGTTTCAGGATAATATAAGCCCGCATTCGCCAGTTGCAACCTTTTTTCGGTTATTTTTCCGGAAAAGATGGCCATGGCCACTCCGACGCGGAGGGATGAAAAAAGGCATACCGGAGTGCGGAGGCCGGTATGCCCTGGATTTGCCTTGTGGCGTTTTCAGGCTGGTTACTTCTCGAATTCGACCTTGAAGCAGAGTGCGATCTTCAGGTCCGGGTTTCTCTCTGGCGCATCAATCGTGAGCGTTGCCCCGTCGTTCGTCCACGTCACAGCCTTGTCGGAACCGAGGAGCGAGACTTTTTTGACCTTGGCATCGAGGTCCGGGACGTTGATCTTCGCGCCGGGGCGCGGGACGACGAGCGTGAAGACGTAGAGGTTGCCGTCCTTCGTGGTGTAGCGGAGGTCTTCGGCGGTGGCGCGTCTGCCGCGTCCTTCGTTGAATCCCTGCGCGTTGAGGCGTTCGCCGGGGCCGTTCGCCTGCGGGCCGGAACCGAACTTCTTCCAGGTGCGCGTGCCGTAGATGCCCTCGCCGTTGATCTTCATCCAGTCGCCGATGCCGGCGCAGGTCACACGTTCCTTCTCGTCGACGGTGCCATCGGCGCGGATGGGCACGCTGAGGAGCAGGTTTCCGCCCTTGCTGACGATGTCGATGAGCATCTGGATGACGGTGGCGGCGGACTTGTAGTCGCCGCGGTCGTATATGCCGCGGTCGTAATGCCAGGAGCCGATGCAGGTGTCCGTCTGCCAGTAGGGGGTGACCATCTGGCCGGGCACGCCGCGTTCGACGTCCCAGACCATCGCCTTGCGCTGTTCTTCGTTCAGGACCTTGCCGCATGCCACGACTTCCTGTTTGCCGTGATGCTTGACGAACATGGTGTTGTAGTAGTAGGCCGTGAGCTCGACGCCGTCGTTGAACGTGGGGTAGAACGGCATCACGGTGTCGTCATAGTAGAGGATTTCGGGCTCGTACTCGTCGATGAGCTGTTTATGGCGCTTCATGAACTTGTCGCGGTACTCCTGCGAGGGCGGCACGACGCGGTTCGGGTCCCAGTCCCAGTGCCGGTTGTCCGGGGACGCCTCGTGGTTCTGCGCGTAAAGTTCCTGCGGATCGAGGCCCATTTCGCCCCACCAGGTACCCGCGCCGTCCTCCTTCTTCAGCAGGCCGTCGTAGTTGCGCGAGGGTTCGTACCAGCACCAGGCGTGCGAGGCGTGGACGCTGGCGCCCCAGTGCATCCCGGCGCCCTGCACGGCCTTCTTCCATTCCTTCGCGATGTCGCGTTTCGGACCGAGGCGGACGGAGTTCCATTCCTGGTATTTGCTGTCCCACATGTCGAAGTTGTCATGATGGTTCGCGAGCGAGACGACGTATTTCGCGCCCATGCCGCTGAAGAGTTTCGCGAGGTCCTCCGGGTCCCACTTCTCGGCCTTCCACATGTGGATGATATCCTTGAATCCGATCTCCTTCTGGTCGCCGTACTTCTCCAGATGGCGTCTGAACTGCCATTCGTTCGGGATATACATGTTTCGGGCATACCAGTCGCCCGATTCCGGTTCGCACTGCGGGCCCCAGTGTGCGAAAATGCCGAATTTGGCGTCCTTATACCATTCCGGCGTCTGAAAGTGGGCTTCGAGCGATTCGAGCGTGGGGGCGAACGGCGGTTCGACCGGTTCTTCCGTCGCGCAGGACGGGATGGCGGACATTGCGGCGGCGACAAAGAGGAGCGCGGCCGGTTTGAACGTGCATTTCATACGATGACTCCTTTCGATGGGGGGGGATGGGGGATTGTTCGGTTGTTCAGAAGCTAAACTTTCGATAATATATCCGCGCGAATGACATTTTCAAGCGGCATAACGGGTTTTAACGTAAACTTAACGTGAAAAAGAAACGTGCCGGGTGCGGCGTGTGCGGCGGGACCACGCGGGAAATATCGAAAAAAAGGCGGCCGGATGAAAGAATACGTTTGAAAAAAGGCATTCCGGGGTTATAGTATGTTTATTGAATAAGACAAATGTTCCGTTCATCTTTTTTAACATCAACATGAGGAAAACCAACATGCTGAAAAAACTCATTCTCTCCGCATGCTGCGTTCTCGCGCTTGCCGCCGCACGGGATGTCTCCGCGCAGCAGCCGTCGCAGATGAACGCGGCCGCCGTCCCCTACGTGATGTTCGACAGCGCGCCCGGCGCGTTCCAGCTCGCGAAGGACGGCGCATCCGCAAAGATCCTGGTCGATTCCTCCGACTGGGCGGGCGTGATCCGCGCCGCGAAGGACCTCGGCGACGACGTCGGAAAAGTCACCGGCAAGGCGTCGGAAGTCGTCACGACCGACAAGATCGAAGCCGGTTCCGTCGTGGTCGGCACGATCGGCAAGAGCAAGCTCATCGACGGCCTGGTCGCCGCGAAGAAGATCGACGTGTCGAAGATCAAGGGACAGTGGGAATCGTTCCTGATCCAGACCGTCGACGGCAGCCTGGTGGTCGCGGGCAGCGACAAGCGCGGCACCATCTTCGGCATCTACGACATCTCCGAGAAGATCGGCGTCTCCCCGTGGTACTGGTGGGCCGATGTCCCGGCGAAGAAGCACGACTCCCTCTTCATCGTCCCCGGCACGTTCCTGCAGGGGCCGCCGAAGGTGAAATACCGCGGCATCTTCATCAACGACGAGGAACCGGCGTTCGGTCCGTGGTCCCGCGCGAAGTTCGGCGGCATCAACTCCAAGATGTACGTCCACATGTTCGAACTGATCCTGCGCCTCAAGGGCAACTACATGTGGCCCGCGATGTGGGGCAAGGCGTTCAACGAGGACGACCCGGAGAATCCGCGCCTGGCCGACGAATACGGCATCGTGATGGGCACCAGCCATCACGAACCCATGATGCGCAACCAGGAGGAATGGACGAAGCGCAACCGCGGCAACCGCCTCGGCGCATGGAACTACAATACGAACAAGGATAACCTTTATTCCTTCTGGAAAGAGGGCATCACGCGCAACGCCAAGTACGACAACCTGGTGACCATCGGTATGCGCGGCGACGGCGACGAGCCTATGGGCGGCCGCGGCTCCAAAATGGAAGACAACATCAAGATCCTGACCGACGTCATCAAAGACCAGCGCACGCTGATCGAAGAGGCGTACGGCAAGCCCGCTTCCGAAGTCCCGCAGATGTGGGCGATCTACAAGGAAGTCCAGGACTACTACGACAGCGGCATGCGCGTGCCCGACGACGTCATCATCCTCTGGTGCGACGACAACTGGGGCAACGTGCGCCGTCTGCCCACCCCGGAAGAGCGCAAGCGTTCCGGCGGCGCGGGCATGTACTACCACGTCGACTACGTCGGCGGCCCGCACAGCTACCGCTGGCTGAACGTCAGCCCGGTTCCGAAACTCTGGGAACAGCTGAACCTGACCTACCGCTGGGGCGCGGACAAACTGTGGATTCTGAACACCGGCGACCTGAAGCCGATGGAGATCCCGATCGACTTCGTGCTGAAGTTCGCGTATGATCCGGACGCCATCACGGAGGACAAGATCGGCGAATACATGGTGAACTGGGCGACGGAACAGTTCGGCGACGAATACGCCGAAGAGATCGCCGACATCGTGTCCAAGTACGCGAAATACAATGCCTGGCGCAAGCCCGAAATCCTCGATGCCAACACGTTCAGCGTGGCCAACGACCGCGAGGCCGACGGCGTCGTGGAAGCCTGGCTGAAGCTCGTCGAACGCGCCGAGGCGCTCAAGGCGAAAATGCCGAAGGAATACCAGGACGCTTACTTCGAGCTCGTCTACCACCCGGTGAAAGCCTCCGCGCAGGTCGCCGAACTCCAGATCTGCGCCGGCAAGAACCGTCTCTACGCCCGCCAGGGCCGCGCCTCCGCCAACGAGTTCGCGCACTTCGCCCGCCAGCTCTTCGAAGACGACAAGAAGCTCGGCGACGTCTACAACAACGAGATCGCCGGCGGCAAGTGGATCCACATGATGGACCAGCCGCACATCGGCACCTCCCAGAACGGCTGGGATACCCCGAACAGCAACCAGATGCCGCGTCTCACCGAGCTCAACGTCCCGGACGTCTCCGAGATCGGCGTGGCGGTCGAGAACAACGAAAACGCCTGGCCCGCCGCGCAGGATGAGCTCATGCTCCCCGTGTTCGACAGCTGGAACCCCGTCAAGCACGTCTTCGAGGTCTTCCGCCGCGGCTCGAAGGACGCCAAGTTCACGGTCAAAACCACCGAACCGTGGATCAAGGCCGACGTGAAGGAAGACGTCGCCTCCGTGATCGACGTCCCCGTGAACGTCGAGATCGACTGGGCGAAGGCGCAGAACGGCACGAACGCCGGCTACATCGAAGTCACCGGCCCGAACGGCACCGCGAAGATCCGCGTCGCCGCCGTCAAGGCCGACGCCCCGAAGTCCGCCAAGGGCGAAAAGACCGTCTGGGGCGCGCTCGCCGGCCCGATCTCCATCCCCGCGAACAAACCTGCGAAGGTCAACGCCGTCGGCGATGTGACCTGGAAGCTCATCCCGGACTACGGCCGCGCGGAAGGCGGAATGTGCATCTTCCCCGTCACCGCCGACAGCGTCACCGACTACACCAAGGCGCCGAGCATGGAGTACCCGATCTACATCTCCGAGCCCGGCAAGTACGACATCACGCTCTACACGTCCCCGACCCTGAACTTCGTTCCGGACCGCGGCCTCCGCGTGGCGGTCGGCATCGACGACGCCAAGCCGAACGTGATCGACGCCTACGGGAACGTCCAGCGCGGTTCCTACCGGCAGACCTTCGAGTCCGGCGGCAACAACTGGGACCAGAACGTGAAGGAAAACATCCGCAGGATGCGCACGCAGCTCGACGTCGAGAAAGTCGGCACGCACACCCTCAAGGTCTACATGGTCGATCCGGCCGTCGTCGTCGAGAAGATCGTCATTTCCAAGGGCAATCTCCCGCAGACCTACTTCGGACCGAAATTCAGCACCCCGGTGAAGACGAAATAACCGCTTCCCGCTGAATTAAGCTGAACCTTCCGCCATGCCGGACGCCTCGAAAACGTCCGGCATGGCTTTTCTGTATTCAAATCAAGCTTGGCGGCGGCAATATCCGGGCCGTCCGCATCGAGCGGTCGCAGGACGCGCCGCCATGTGAAAAAAAGGACCGACGGATGCAGGATCCATCGGCCCGGGAAAAGTTGATCGAAACAGAAAAAAAGGCGGATTACTTGTCCTTCTTCTCGTCCTTCTTTTCGTCTTTCTTCTCGTCCTTCTTTTCGTCTTTCTTCGCCTCGGCGGTCTTCTTGTCGACGAACTCGATGTAGTCCAGATAGACATCGGCTTTCGAGGCGGTGTACTGGCTGTTCGAGGAGATGCTGAGCGCCCAGCCGGACGGGATCTTCTTGAATATCTTCATCATGTCGTCGTAGACGTTGACTTCCTCTTCGAACCAGGTGTCCATCTTGTCGTTCTTGTCGCGCAGGGTGAACCAGTCGACGTCGACGACCCAGTTGTAGGTGGAGCTGCCGGATTTCCCCTTCGGGGTCTCGGTCTGCCAGTTGTAGGAGATGCTGCTCTGCGTGAGCTTGCCGTAGCCGACGTAGACGGCGATGCCCTGGTCGTCCTTGGACTTGACCGTGGCATCCGCGCCGGTCGGGAGCGTGACGGCTTTCCAGCGCCAGCGCATGACGGGATATTTCTTCAGGTCGACGTCGGAGCAGTCGACCATGATCACGCCGGAGGCCTTGTCGGACGTGATATGCAGGACCTTGTGCTTCAGTTCCTTGTCCTCGACGATCTCATACTTCACGTCGGGGGTGCCGGGTTTGCCGCGGTAGCTCCAGCCGTCCGGGATGTTTTCCTTGTCGAGCTTCGAGCTCTGGAAGTCCCAATGGCGCACGGGCTCCGCTTTGTCCTTCGCGTCGAGTCCGACGGAGAGGAAGGCGCAGGGGGCGAGCAGGACGGCGAGCAGGGCGGCGGATTTCATGAGGCGGGGATGTTTTTTCATTTGAGTTTCTCCCATTTCCATTCATGTTCATATTTTTCGCGCCGTTCAAGGATTTCCTTGACGTATTTGCGCGTGGATTCGATGTCGATGTTGGGCATGACCTCGCCGTCGTGGAGGAGCGGTTTCCACGAATCTGCCCGCTGGATGCCGGCGTTGTACTCGCAGAGCGCCAGCGTCTCTGCCTCGTTGTAGTCCTTCCAGCGGTCCAGCGCGCGGCCGAGGAACCACGAGCCGATCTCGATGTTGAGCGCCGGGTCCATCAGCGCGCCGTCGGACGGCACCTGCCGCTGGAAAGCCTTTTCCCAGTCCTTCACGGCGGACTGCGGCATGACCTGCATCAGGCCGATCTCGCCCTTGCTGCCGCGCGCCGAGGCGTCGAACCGGCTTTCCTTCCAGATGACCGCCTTCAGGAGCGGCGGATATACGCCGTTGCGGCGTCCGGCTGCCACGATCATCTTGTCGTAGCGGGATGAACGGTCCAGATAGCTGGAAATCGCGGAGCCGGCCTTCCATACGCCGACGCCCATCAGGATGCCGATTACGGCGAACAGCAGAAGCAGAAAGACCGCCTGCGTCCGATGGACGGAAATCTGCAGCGTGCTGCGCTGCGGATTCGTCTTCGGCTGCTTCTTTCCGGCGGTTTTCCGCTTGATGTTCTGTTTCGTCCGTTTGCCTGGCATACCGGTCCTCCGTTCGTGCGGGGCAGGGCGATCCGGAGAGGATGGTTTGCGGTTACTTCTGCTCCGGAGCCGCGGAAGCGTTCATGGCCGCCGCTGCGGCTTCCGCTGCGCGGATGCGTTCCGCCTCGGCCAGAAGTTTCTTGAAGGTCTCTTCGTATTTGAGCTCCTGCGGGACGGGGATCACGCGGAGTTCGCGCAGCTGCTTCATGTCGACGGCCGCCGGGGCGTTCATCATCAGGTCTTCGGCCTGCTGGTTGAACGGGAAGGCGATGACTTCACGGATGTTCGGGGCGTCGGCGAGGAGCATGGCCATGCGGTCGACGCCGGGGGCGATACCTCCGTGCGGCGGCGCGCCGAGCTTGAACGCGCGGATCATGCCGCCGAACTTGTCGTCGACGACGTCGCGTGTGTATCCGCACATCTCGAAGAGCTTGTACATGAGTTCGGGCTGGTGGTTGCGGATCGCGCCGGAGGAGAGCTCGATGCCGTTGCACACGATGTCGTACTGGTACGCCACGATGTCCAGCGGGTCCTGCGTCTCGACGGCCTTCATCCCGCCCTGCGGCATGGAGAAGGGGTTGTGGCAGAAAATCAGCGCGCCGGTCTCCTCGTCGGTCTCGAACATCGGGAAATCGACGATCCAGCAGAACTTGAAGACGTTCGGGTCGATGAGGCCGAGACGGCGTCCGAGTTCGGCGATCACCTTGCCGCCCACGGAGTTCACGAGGGCGCGCTTGTCGGCGAGGAAGAACAGCACGTCGCCGTCCTGGATGCCGGCCTTTTCGGCGAGGGAGGGCAGTTCGTTGCCGGTGAGGAACTTCACGATCGGGCTCTTGGTCTCGCCCGCGCTCCAGATGATGTATGCCATGCCCTTCGCGCCGCATTCCTGCGCGAACGCGATCATTTCGTCATAGAAACGGCGCGGCTGCGGATTGTCCGCCTTCGCGATGCCGCTGACCTTGATTGCCTTCACGACGCCGCCTGCGGCGACCGTCTTGGAGAACGCCTGGAACCCGCTGCCTTTGAAGATGTCGGTGACGTCGATCATTTCGAGCGGGTTGCGGAGGTCGGGCTTGTCCGTGCCGTAGCGCTCCATGGATTCGCGGAACGGGATGCGGGGGAACGGGGCGGGGCTGATCTGCTTGCCGGTGAACTTCGGGAAGATGTCCGTGAGGAGGTCTTCCAGGATCGCGAAGATGTCATCCTGCGTGGCGTAGCTCATTTCGATGTCGAGCTGGTAGAACTCGCCCGGGGAGCGGTCGGCACGCGCGTCTTCGTCGCGGAAGCACGGCGCGATCTGGAAATAACGGTCGAACCCGGCGACCATCAGCAGCTGCTTGAACTGCTGCGGGGCCTGGGGCAGGGCGTAGAACTTGCCGGGGTGGACGCGGCTAGGCACGAGGTAGTCGCGGGCGCCTTCCGGGGAGCTGCTGGTCAGGATCGGGGTCTGGTACTCGGTGAATCCGAGGTCCCACATCTTGCGGCGCAGGGCCTCGATGAGCTTGGCGCGCATCACGATGTGGTTGTGGAGACCTTCGCGGCGGAGGTCCAGGAACCGGTATTTGAGGCGGAGCGATTCCGGCGCGTCCTCGTCTTTCGCCACGAGGAACGGCAGCTGCTCGGTCTCGCCCAGCACGGTCATTTCCTCGGCCACGAGTTCGATCTCGCCGGTCGCGAGCTTCGGATTCACGGTCTCGGGCGTGCGGGCCACGACTTTGCCCGTGAAGCACACGACCGTCTCGACGCGCCAGCGTTCGAGTTCCTGATAGAAATCCTTGGTCGGGTCGACCACCACCTGCGTCTTGCCGTAGTGGTCGCGCAGGTCGATGAAAATGATGCCGCCGTGGTCGCGCACGCTGTGGATCCAGCCGGAAAGGCGTGCAGTGATTCCGACGTCGCTTTTTCTCAGTTCTCCGCAGGTATGCGTTCTGAACTCATGCATGATTCGTTCTCCGTTGTATCTGAATGGGTTGAAAAACAGAAAAACATGGGCGATGACGGGTTCGAACCGCCGACATTCACGGTGTAAGCATGACGCTCTAACCAGCTGAGCTAATCGCCCATAACACAATATATCTTATAATATACTCCATTGAACTGAAAAATGCAAGTATGAGGCGCTCTTTTCTTCGAATATGGACGGGGGGACAGACACGGCCCGGAACAGATGCGTCGGCCAGCCGGAAGGAAACGACGGTTATCTAACGTTAAAGATATGATTTAACTGTAGATTTAACGTGAAATTTACGTGAAAAAATGATTCCGGCAACGTTGAAAAAAGGCAGATTCCGTGCTATTGTTTCTCCGTATTGAAAACAATCCGAAAATCCAACCCCGAACCAAACGAAAGACGCCCGATGAAACGTTTCTCCCTCAAAAATGCTTTGCCCGCCGTCGTGATCCTCCTTGCCGCGGCCGCCGCGACCGTCTTGCCGTCCTGCGACGAGGAAAAAGTCGAACCGCTGTTCGCCCCCACGCTCGAATCCATGGAGGCGAACTATCAGACGCCGCAATGGTACAAGGACGCGAAGTTCGGCGTCTTCACGCACTGGGGGCCGCAGTGTGAGCCGGAATCCGGCGACTGGTATGCCCGGAACATGTATATCCCGAGCCACTGGCATTTCAACCGCCACAGGGAGAAGTACGGCGACCAGAAGACGATCGGGTTCAAGGACGTGATCCACGAGTGGAAGGCCGACAAATGGAATCCTCAGGAGCTCGCGCAGCTCTTCAAGAGCATGGGGGCGAAGTACGTCGTCTCCCTCGCGAACCACCACGACAACCTCGATCTTTGGGACAGCAGGTATCAGGAATGGAATTCCGTCCGGGTCGGTCCGAAGCGCGACATCATCGGCGAGTGGAGCAAGGCCGTGCGCGGCGTCGGGCTTCACTGGGGCGTCAGCATCCACGCCTCGCACGCCTGGAACTGGTACGAGACGTCGCGCAACTACGACGGGCTGCTGACGAAGGAGGACGGCGCGGGGACCTGGTGGGGCGAGATGGGGCTCGATCCGCAGGAACTTTACGCGCAGCAGCACGAGCCGTCGAAGGACAGCGGCCACTGGAACTGGGACCCGAACATCGTGCCGCCGCCGTCCGAGGTGTACCGAACGAAGTTCATGAAGCGCCATAAACAGCTCATCGACGACTATCTGCCGGAGGTCGTGTACTACGACGATACCGTCGCGCCGTTCTACCCCACATTCAACGACGGCATCGAGCTCACCACGTATTACTACAACAAGATGTATGCGCTCAACCACGGGAGGCAGGAAGTCGTGGCGTGCAGCAAGGTGCTGAACGAGGAACAGCGCAAGGGCATGGTGTGGGACATCGAGTGCGGCGTGCCGAACGAGATCGTGAAGCCGCACTGGCAGACCGACACCTGCATCGGCAACTGGCATTACGACCGCGGCATCTACGACCGCAACGGCTAAAAGACGCCGGAAACGGTCGTGCGGATGCTCATCGACATCGTCAGCAAGGGCGGGAACCTGCTCCTCAGCGTGCCCATCCGCGGCAACGGCGAGGTGGACGAGAAGGTCCGCGCCGCCTGCGCGGGTGTCGGCGAATGGCTGAAGATCAACGGCGAGGGCATCTACGGCACGGAGACCTGGAAGAAATACGGCGCGGGTCCGCAGTCCGAAGACGCGGGCGTCGCGCTCCGCGACCAGGGATTCAACGAAGGGCAGGGGAAGGCCGCCACGACCGAAGACCTCCGCTTCACCACGAAGAACGGCAAACTCTACGTCTTCACGCTCCTGATCCCGAAGCCCGGCGCGCCGGTCGTCGTGACCAATCTCGACGCACCGGTCAAGAATGTGAAGCTCTTCGGCTCGGAGAAGGCCGTGAAGTCGACCGATGAAAACGGCGTGCTCACGATCACCGCGCCCGAAGCCGAGCCCGCGCTCAGGATCTCGCTCTGCTACGAAGTCGAATTCGAGCAGTAATAACGAATTGCCAGAAAGGATGACATCATGAACGGATTCTTTACGATGAACCATATCAAAACCGCTTCCTTCGCCGTCCTCGCGTCGCTCGCGCTGTGCGCCGGGCTGGCCTCGAACGCGAACGCGCAGGAAAAACGCGAGTGGGGTAAATGGGACCGCTGGGGTGACCTCGGCAACGGCACGTACCTCAACCCGGTCATCCCCGCGGACTACAGCGACCTGGACTGCATCCGGGTCGGCGATGATTATTATGCCATTACCTCCACGTTCCAGTTCTCGCCCGGCATGACGATCATCCATTCGACGGACCTGGTGAACTGGCGAATCGCCGGCAACGCCGTGCCCGATCTCACCCAGATCGGCGAGGCGCTGAACTGGACGAAGATGGACCGTCCGGCACGCGGAATCTGGGCGGGCACGCTGCGGCATCACGACGGGCGGTTCTACCTCTTCTTCGGCACGCCGGACGAGGGGTACTTCATGACCAGCGCGCCGAAGCCCGAGGGCCCCTGGGAACCGCTCATATGTCTGCTCGCCGAGAACGGCTGGGACGACTGCACGGTCATGTGGGACGAGGACGGCACGGCGTGTTTCGTGGGGACCTGTTTCAAGGACAACTACAAGACGTACATGTTCCCGATGACCCCGGACGGGAAGACGATCGACCGCACGAAAGGCGTGCTGCTGAACGAAGGCTGGGGCCGCGAGGCGAACAAGCTCATCAAGGTCGGCGACTGGTATTATCTCGTCTTCAGCGAGCACAAAAACGGCATCGGGCGCTACGTGATGGCGAAGCGCGCCAAAAAGATGACCGGCCCGTACGACGAGGAAAAACAGCTCGCCCACGCCAGCGCGGACGCCCACGAGCCGAACCAGGGCGGCATCGTGCAGGGCAGGGACGGCAAATGGTATTTCCTCACGCACCACGGCGACGGCGACTGGATCGGGCGCATCGTGAGCCTGCTGCCCGTGACATGGATCGACGGCTGGCCCATCATCGGGAAGGTCGGGGAAGACGGCATGGGCACGATGCAGTGGGAGGGCAGGATCCCGGCCGCGGAAGGCGAAAAGAACGTTTCACTCGCCGATAAACCGTATCTGCAGACCAGTGACGAGTTCGACCGGACGGACGGGAAGCTCAACCCCCAGTGGCAGTGGAACTACCAGCCGCGGGAGGAGTTTTTCACCATCCGGCACGACGGCACGCTTACTCTGAAAGCATTCCGTCCGCTGGAAAAGAACAAGCTGATGAAAGCGGGGAACACCCTCACGCAGCGCAGTTTCCGCAAGCCGTTCAACGAGGTCATCGTGAAGATGTGTGTCGACGGGATGGAGAACGGGCAGAAAGCCGGCCTGTGCCATTTCTCGTCCGACCATTCCGCCATCGGCGTCGCCATGGAGGACGACACACTCCATGTGGAGTTCCGCCGCAACGACCGGATCGAACGCGGCCCGGAACTCGCCCGGAAGCCCGCCCATGTGTATGCCCGCGCAGTGATAGGCAAGGATTTCGCGACGGCGTTCTACATCTGGTTCCGTTCGACCTGGGGGCTGGACGGCGTGTCGCACTATTCCTACAGCCTCGACGGCGTGAACTTCACGCCGTTCGGCGAGCCGTACCGCCTGCAGTGGGGCAACTACCGCGGCGACCGCATCGGCATCTACACGTTCAACGACGACGCGGACGCCGGTTCAGTCGACATCGATTATTTCCACTACAAATAACCGGTGGTCAGTTTCTGCCGGAATCATTTCATGCGGCCGGGGACGGGGTAAAAGCCCTTGTCCCCGGCTCGTTTTTATCTCCGGTTCATTTCCGGTCCGTGCTGTCCGGGGGAGGTGGTTCGGGATTCGGACACAGGTCATTCCGTCCGTTCTGTCCCGCCCCGGGATTCTGTTCGGCGGGCGTGACCGGTTCGGACCCGGCAGGGGCCGCATCGTTCCTGGTTTCGCCTTTGAGCAGGCCGGATGCGGAATACGGGACGTCGCCGTCGAACAGCGGCAGTTCGGGTTCCAGTTCGGGAGCGGGCTCCTTTGCCTTCCTGCTTTTCACGGGCGCTGATTCGGGCTTGCGGGGGGAGATTCCGGCCTCGAGCGCGGATTTGGTCTCCGTTTCGGGTTCCGTTTTCGCCGGTTCGGCAGGACCGCCGGGCGGAGGCGTGACCTGTGCGGCGTTCTGTCCGGGGAGATTTCCGGTCCCGTTCTCCTCCTGCCGGTCTGCGGATGTGTCTTCCTTCGGCGTCCTCCATTCGGATTCGGCGGAACAATACTCCTTCCCGCAGGCGAGCCGGAGGCTGAGCGCGAACACGTTTTTGAACATGTCCCAGTTCAGCGGAATGACGCCCGATCCGCGAATGAATTTGACGGAGTCTTCTCCTTTTTTCAGATCGACGTACCACAGCGGATCCTTATCCCCGTTGGAGCTGTAGCGCGTCTGCCAGCGTTCGAAACGGCATTCCCGGAGCGCGGCCAGGAGCTCCCGCCGCCAGTATTTGCCGAAGCGGCAGGTCCCCTTTCTGAGATACGTCTCTCCGTCCGGCGGGGTGTGGTGCAGCTCGGCGCTGATCGTGCATTGGGAAAAATCGATCTTCAGTTCCGCGCTGCATTCGATGCCGGTGAGAACGAAATCAAGGGCGTCGTATCTGAGTCTGCGGCGGGCTCTCCAGCAGCCGGATTCGATGCCCCTGACGTGCGGGAGCTTTTCCTCCATGCAGACCGCCCACCCGCCGAACGTGCTTCCGTCGGGCGCTTTCGCGACCAGGAAATTGATGGTGAACGGACTCTCGATGAGTCTGTCGATCGAGTCCTCCAGAATGTCCCGCGGAATCCGGATATACTCGGCTTCGACGACCGTGTTTCCTTCCTGCGAGAAGACGGGGTAGCCGTAATCCGTAGCGTAGAGCGTCCCGGTAAGGGTGCAGGGCCTGGCGGCGACCGCATGTTTCTCGAACGTGTCATCCGGTTCGCCCGTCATGCTGGGGCCGAAAACGATGACGTTGACAAAGCGGAAGGAATCCGGGGCCAGATAACAGAGCGCGCCGTTGCGGCACTGACGGATATAGTCCTCTCCGTATGGGTTCCCGTCGTTCTTCTTCTTGCCTTCCGGCGTCATCATGCTGGTCAGCGCCTTGTACTTCTCCTCCCCGAATACGACCTCGACTTCCATCTCCGCAAAGCCCATGGAGGCGGCATGCCGGTCCAGTTTCTTCCTGTCGCCCGGCGTGACGGCGTACAGGATGCCGTAGACTTCCGAGGCGGGATCGGGATCGATATCGGCGTAGCGGCGTTCCGCGAGCCGGTAGTTTTTGAGCGTGGCCGTGCAAACTGCTCTGGCGCGGGAGCAGACCTTCTTCATACAGTCCGGGTTCATCATCTGCCCGTATGCGAAATAAAGCACGCGGTTTTTCATCATGTTCACTCTCCTTTGAAGCTGTAAAAATATGGATGAAAAGCCCGAAAACGGGCTTGGAAAAGACGGACGGTCCGCGGCGGCGGAGACAATGCTCCCCTCCGGGATGAGCGATGGATTCGAATGGAAGGGCGCCTCAGGTCATCGGAGCGGCGAAGCCCGATGGACCGATGAGCCCGAAATCATCCCCGGCAGGAAAGAAACGACGGAGAAACACCCGGAAGGGCAAAGACAATCCGGGTACATTTCGATCAGAGGGGGGATTTCGCCGGTATGGCGGTGGAATGCGTAGAACGAGGTTTGTAGTGGGATTAAGAGGATTAACTGCTATCAATACAATACCGCGAAAAAAGGAAAAATCAAGTTGGAATTCCCATTTTTCAGGCAAAAAAACGTGAAAAAAGAGCTGACGAGCGCAGCCGGGCACACCCGAAGAGAAGGCACAGTCTTCCGTGCCCGATCGCAGCCGGGCACACCCGAAGAGAAGGCACAGTCTTCCGTGCCCGATCGCAGCCGGGCACATCCGCAGTGAAGGCACAGCCTTCCCGGCGGTCGGCATGCTCGATTCGAGGCGCGGTCAGGGCTTCTTTTCTTCGGTTCCCCTCAAGGTGAGCTCGACGGTTTCGCCGTTGCGCGTGAACGTGGCGGTCGTCCGGGTCACGGCTTTGAGCGTGAAGCCGTTGGGAAGCATATCGCCGACGCTGACGATCCGCTTGCCGGAATCGTCGATCGTCGCGGCCGTTTTTCCCGCGTAAGAGCCCTGGAGGGTGAGTTCCATCTCCTGTTCCCGAATGCGCTCGATTTCCTGATTGTAACGTTCCATGCGCTGGCGGACCTGTTCGGCCTGTTCCTTCGGGATGTCCGGCGACTGCTGGAGCGTCCGGTATACGGCCGCGAGCTCGTCGCGGTTCTCGACCGCCTGCCGCTTCTTCTCTGCCGCGTCCGCCATTCTTTGCTTCAGGGTGGCGGCGATCCTGCCGTCCGGGTCGCGCAGGAGGATGATGGCGGCGGAGACGTCGCCGACGAACGTTGTGCCGATGAGAATCATTTCCTCTTTGGGGTCCGTCGGCTTTGCCGGCTTGTCCGTTTTCGAAGCGCGTTCCGGGTCGAAAATATTCAGCGCCTCGATGGTCAGGATTTTGTTTTCCGGGGTTATGCCGTCCTCACGCGGCTTCGAATTCTCTTCTTTTTCAAGGGATACGGTGAACGTGAAAAGGGAATCGGTAATATTCCTCTGCTGCACTCTTCTGATCGCCCAGCCGGGGACGTTGTTCTCCAGGGGGCGGTAGGCGAAGGCATTGGTGCCCTGGATCAGAAAATCGCAAGTCTTCTCGTTGAGCCGGAAACTGGTCATGATCGCATCGTTGTGGAGCGAGAGGGACAGATCGTACAACAGGGAGAGCGCGTCCCTGTTGCCGGCGGAAGGCACTTCCTTTTTCGGCTTTTCCGCCGCCGCGGCGCCGTCTGCCGGAGTGTCTGTGATGACGCAGATCGTCCCCGTCAGGCGGATTTTCAGCGACGGGGGCGTGGCGCGGAAGCTGGGTGCGTCGACGCGAAGTTCGAGGCGACGCCAGAACAGGCGCGGCGCGATCTTGTCGACTTCTTCGATGAAACGGAGGATTTTGCCGTATTCGTCGAGGAACATGAAATCGAGATTGTTGGAGGAATATTCGTCGTCGATCCGCGAGACCCTGACGGTGCCGACCGTCTGATATTCGGCGTCCGCGCGCTTCGCCGCTTCTTTGATGAGCCTGGGAAGCTCGAGCCCGGGCTCACCGTATCGGGCAGTGTCCCAGTAAGCTGATTCCGCCGTTTCAAGGACGGCAGCTTTCTGTTCACCGTTTTCTTTCTCGGCGCATTCGGCAGGAAACGGGGACGATGCCGCGAAAACGGCGCAGACAACAAAAGCGAGCACACGGGGAGACAGTTTCATAAAATCACCTCTGGCGGTTCCGGGTTGTTGGTTTCAGTATGTTTCTGTATATTTGACTCGAAAGGCAACGAAATCTTAGCGGAAAACAAGTTTTTTTCCGGATGTTTTTCGATTGTTCGATTCTTTCCTCGATTTTGCCGTTTTTATCTATAAAAAAAGACCGGAACCTTGAGGAACCGGTCTTGGTTTGTCGAGTATTGGCTGGATCAGAAGGGGCCGCCGAAACCGCCCATGCCGGGGCCGCCGAAACCGCCCATGCCGGGGCCGCCGAAACCGCCCATGCCGGGGCCGCCGAAGCCGCCGCCGAATCCGCCGGGAGCCATGGCCATGCCGTTATCGAAGCCGGGGCCGAAACCGCCGTCGAATCCGTTGAATTCCATCGGGGGCATCGGAGCGGTGAATGCGCCCGGATCGGGGGCCATGCCGCGCTGCGCCGTGGCGGTGGCGGACTTTTCAGCCTTCTTCGCCTTGCGTTCTTCGGCGCGCTGTGCACGGCGTTCCGCGGCGCTGGTGCGCTTCGCCTCGGCCTCGCTGATGGCCGTATCTTTCGCCGTGGCATCCACGGTCGGCGGGAACATCTTCGTGAGCGCGAAGAGGAGGATCGGAAGGGCGGCGATGACAAGGACCAGGAGGGTCGTCGTGTTCAGTTTCGAACCGGTGTTTTGCGTATTGTAAGAGGTGTTGTTTTTCATGGCAGTGTCTCCTGAGTTTTCAGAGGTTTGATTTCGTATCGTTTCTAAATCAATTAACGCTCCCCGTGTGCATTTATTGTGCGGAAACCCGAAAAAAACAAAAGTGTTTTGCCCGGCCTCGCGTGCGTGAATATTATTATGGTAACGTCGGACGGCGCAAAAAAAGACGAAAAAAGTCGGGAATCCCGGTTGACAATTTCGGAAAACGGGTGTAAAGTAATAGCATTATGAAAACTTATGCGAACAAATCCTTCTATTCTTTCTGGTGGCGCTGGCGCTGATTTCCGCCAGGGCTGGATTGTTTGCAACCTCTGAAAAGCAGAATCGCATGGCGGATCGATCGGACTGATTGACCCGCCTTTTTCTTGAGACCGCATCCGGACCTGGCAGGCCGGAGGCGGTCTTTCCGTATCGCACGCCGACCGAAACAAAGCATTTCTTTTCGATTCCAACTTCAAACTGACATATCAACAAAAACTCAACACAGGAGAAAACATGAAAGAAACAACCCTGGAGGAATTCCGGACGCTGGCGGCACACGGCGAAGTCGTGCCGGTCTGCCGCGAGATACCCGGCGACATGGACACGCCGGTGTCCGTGCTGGAACGCTTCGTGCAGGACGACTATGTCGCGCTGCTGGAAAGCGTGGAAGGCGGCGAAAACCTCGGCCGCTACTCGTTCCTCGGCGTGAACCCGTACGGGATCTTCACGGTCGAGAACGGCGTGCCGTACCTGGAAATGCACGGCGAACGCCGCGCGCTGGAGTTCGAAGGCAACCCGCTGAACGCCCTGCGCGGCATCATCGGGAAAAAGAAGGTCGCGCACGACCCCGAGCTCCCGCCCCTGCCGGGCGGCGCGATCGGGCGTCTGGACTATGAGGCCGCCGGGATGTTCGAGGAACTCCCCGCGCCGAAGAAGGCGATCCGCGGCCCGGTCTGCGCGTTCATGCTCACGAACGAGATCATCGCGTTCGACAACAAACAGCACACGATCAAGGTGGTCGTGAACGTGGAACCGGACCATTTCTCCTCGGTCGACGAAGCCTACGCGAGCGCGACGCACCGGATCGCAGCGATCATCGACAAAATCTGCCGCCGCGCGGCATCGCACCGCGATTACGTCTCCGACGAGCATGTGGAACTGAAGCCGGAAATGACGCACGAGGCGTTCCTGGAGATGGTGAAGCAGGCGAAACACTGCATCGTGGAGGGCGAAGTGATCCAGGTCGTGCCGTCGCAGGCGTTCTCCGCCGAATCCGACATCCCGCCGTTCAGCATCTACCGCGCCCTGCGCCTCATCAACCCCTCGCCGTACATGTTCTATCTGAAGCTCGGCGGCGACATCCTGATCGGCTCCTCGCCGGAGACGCTGGTGAAGCTCGAAAACGGCGTTTCGCTGGTGCGTCCGATCGCCGGGACGCGTCCGCGCGGCGCCACCCCCGAAAAGGACATCGCGCTGGAGAAGTCGCTCATCGCCGACGAGAAGGAACGCGCGGAGCACCTGATGCTGGTCGATCTCGGCCGCAACGACATCGGTCGCACCGCGAAGCCGGGCAGCGTGCTCGTCGCCGATTTCATGCATGTGGAGCGCTATTCGCACGTGATGCACCTGGTCAGCAGCGTGGAGGGGCAGATTCGCGACGACTGCGACGCCTTCGACCTCGTTTCGACCGCGTTCCCCGCCGGCACGCTCAGCGGAGCCCCGAAGATTCGCGCCATGGAGATCATCCATGAGCTCGAACCCGGACCGCGCGGTTTCTACGGCGGGGCCGTCGGGTATTTCAGCTGCGACGGCAACATGGACCTCGCGATCACGATCCGCACGATCGAGGTGTCCGGCAGCCGCCTGAAAGTGCAGGCCGGATGCGGCATCGTGGCGGACTCCGTGCCGGAGATGGAATATCAGGAAACATTGAACAAGGCGCGTGCGCTCTTCAAGGCCGTGGAATTCGCGCAGAAAGGATTCAAATAATGATCTTCATGCTCGACAACTACGATTCGTTCACCTATAACCTGGTGCACATGCTCGCGAAGACCGGCCAGCAGATCGTCGTGAAGCGGAACCGCGACGTCACGCCCGCCGAAGTCCTTGAGATGAACCCGCAGGCGATCATCCTGTCGCCCGGCCCCGGCCGTCCGCAGACCGCCGGCTGCATGATGGCCCTGATCGCCGCCGCGGCGGGCAAGGTCCCGATGCTGGGCGTCTGCCTCGGCCATCAGGCGATCGGTGCTCATTTCGGCGCGGAGGTCGTCCATGCGAAAAGCATCATGCACGGCAAGACCTCGGCGATCCGCCACGACGGACAGGGGCTCTTCAACGGCCTGCCGCAGGGATTCCTCGCCGTGCGCTACCACTCGCTGGCGCTCCTCGCGTCCAGCATCCCGGAGAACATGACCGTGAGCGCGAAGACGGATGACGGCGAGATCATGGGCGTCCGCGTCCGGCCGGAAGGCGGCGCGGTCATCGAGGGCATCCAGTACCACCCCGAATCCATCATGAGCGAATTCGGACTGAAACAGATCAACAACTTCTTACGGGAGGCCGGAATCTTATGCTGAACGAAGCACTGAAAATTGTCATGGCCGGCGGCGTGCTGACCGAATCCGAAAGCGCCGCCATGGTCGAGGCGATCGCGAACGGCGAAAACCCGACCGCGGCCGCCGGACTCTTCACCGCGCTCTCCCTGCGCGGCGAAAGCGTATCCGAAATGACCGGAGCCGCCGGATTCCTGCGCGACCGGATGCTCGGCGTGAACGCGGGCGACTGCGCGGACATCGTGGGCACCGGAGGCGACGGCGGACGCTCCTTCAATATATCCACGACCGCTTCTTTCGTCGCGGCGGGCGCGGGCGTCCGCATGGCGAAACACGGCAACCGCGCAGTCTCCGGCAAATGCGGCGCGGCCGACGTGCTGGAGGAGCTTGGCGTGAAGCTGAACGACACCCCGGAATCGCTGGCGAACAGCATCCGTGAAAACGGCATCGCGTTCCTCTTCGCACGGAATCTGCACCCCGTGATGGCGAAGGTCGCGCCTCTGCGCCGCGACCTCGGAATCCGCACGATCTTCAACCTCGTCGGCCCGCTCGCGAACCCCGCGAAAGCCGTGTACATGGTCGTCGGTGTCTACCATGAACGCCTCGTCCTGCCGTTCGCGGAAGTCCTGCGGAACCTGGGCGTGCGGAACGGCTTCGTGGTACACAGCGAGGACGGCCTAGACGAGATCTCCAGCCTTGCCATCACGCACGCCGCTGCGCTTTCGCCGGACGGGATCAAAGAAAGCGTTTTTGACCCGAAGAATCTGCTGGACGATCCCGCGTTGTGCGAGGGCTCCCTCTCGGGCGGAGACAAGACGGAAAACGCCCGCATCCTGATGGACATCCTCACCGGACGCGACCGCACCGCGAAGCGCGGGGCCGTGCTCCTGAACGCCGCCGCGATCATCTGCGCCGCCGGGCTGGGCGACTCCATCAGGGCGTGCATCCCGCTCGCGGCACAATCCATCGATTCCGGCGCGGCGCTGGATAAGCTCAAAAGGATCAGCGCATGAAACGGAACATCCTGGAAGAGATCGTGGCGGCGAACCGCGACATCCTCGAACTGAAAAAGAAGGGTATGCCGTTCAAAGTGCTCGAATCGTTTGCGGCGGAGGCTCCGGAACGAGCGAGCTTCGTGGAGGCATTCCGCGGTCCCGGGATCCACGTGATCGCCGAGCTCAAGAAGGCGTCGCCGTCGAAAGGCATGATCCGCGAGGATCTGAACGTTCCCGTGCTGGCGAAATCGCTGAAGGACGCCGGAGCCGCAGCATTGTCCGTGCTGACCGAACCGTTCTTTTTCAAGGGCGGACTGGAGAACCTGCGGATTGCGTCGGAAACGGTTTCCATCCCGTTGTTGCGGAAGGACTTTATCTTTGACACGTATCAGATCCTTGAGGCGAAAGCGAACGGCGCGTCCGCGATCCTGCTGATCGCCGCCATGCTGGACGCCGGCGAGTTCGAACGCCTGCTGGATTTCGCGCACCAGTACGGGCTCGCCGTGCTCGGGGAAGCCCACACGGAATCCGAACTGGAAGTTGCCTCGACCGCCGACCTGGTCGGGGTGAACGCCCGCGACCTGAAGACATTCTCGACTTCGCTGGAACGTTCCGCCGAGCTGATCGCCAAGCTCAAATCCTGCGGAAAACCGGTCATCGCCGAAAGCGCGGTCCGCACGCATGAGGACATCCTGATGCTTCAGAACGCGGGCGCGTCGGGCTTCCTGATCGGCGAAACGCTGATGCGAGCCGCCGATCCCGGCGCGAAACTGAAGGAGCTGCTGCAATGCTCCTGAAGATCTGCGGGATCACACGAACAGAGGATATGGCTGCCGCGGAACTTGCCGGAGCCGAGTATACGGGCATGATCCTCGTGCCCGGAACGCCGCGCTTCGTCCCGCGCGAACGCATCCCCGACCTCATGGCGGCGACCCGCAGCAAAAAAGTCTTCGTCGTGCGCGATATGCCGCTTGATGAGCTCAACGTCCTGGTCGCGGAGTTCCGCCCGGACGCCGTCCAGCTCCACGGAGCCGAATCCGCGGACTACGCGCGGAATGTGGGCGGCGCGGAGGTGTGGAAGGCGTTCAACCTGAACTCGGAAGCCGCGCTTGCCGAGGCGGAGGCGTTCCCCTGCGCATTGGTCGTGGCGGATTCCGGCGGAGGTGCGGGACGTCCCTGCCGATGGGACCTCGCCGCACGCCTCGCGTCCGTCCGCCCCACGCTCCTCGGCGGCGGGATCACCCCGGACAACGTGCGCGACGCGATCGAACAGGTGCATCCCGCGGGGATCGACGTTTCGAGCGGCGTGGAAAGCGCGCCGGGAATCAAAGACCACCTTCTCATCCGAAAACTATCTGAAAGGATTTCAATATGAACACACATTACGGCATCTACGGCGGCCAGTACGTCGCCGAGACACTGACCGGGGCGCTCCGCGAACTGGAGAAAGCCTATTTCGACGCCAAACAGGATCCCGCTTTTCAGGCGGAGCTCGACGACCTGCTCGCAAACTACGTCGGGCGCGAATCCCCGCTGTATTTCGCGAAACGCCTCACGGAGCACTGCGGCGGCGCGCGCATCTACCTCAAGCGCGAGGACCTGAACCACACCGGCGCGCACAAGGTCAACAACACCATCGGGCAGGCGCTGCTCGCCCGCCGCATGGGCAAGAAACGCCTGATCGCGGAGACCGGAGCCGGGATGCACGGCGTGGCCACCGCCACCGTCGCCGCACTCCTCGGCATGGAGTGCGAAGTCTTCATGGGCGAAGTCGACGTGGCGCGCCAGGCCCCGAACGTGGACCGCATGCACGCCCTCGGTGCAAAGGTGCGCTCCATCAGGGAAGGTTCGCGCACGCTGAAGGACGCCATGAACGCCGCCCTCCGCGAGTGGACCGCCACCAGCAAGGAGACGTTCTACCTGATCGGCACGGCCGCCGGCCCGTATCCGTACCCCATGATCGTGAAGGATTTCCAGTCCGTCATCGGGAAGGAGACGCGCCGTCAGTGCCTCGACCGTCTCGGACGCCTCCCCGACGAGGTCGTCGCATGCGTCGGCGGCGGCAGCAACGCCATCGGCATGTTCGCCGGATTCCTCGACGATCCGGGCGTGCGGCTGGTCGGTGCTGAGGCGGGCGGACTCGGCATCGAATCCGGGCTGCACGCGGCGAGCATCAACGGCGGCCGCGTGGGCATCCTGCACGGCATGAAGGCTTATTTCCTCCAGGACAATAACGGCCAGATGCTGGACACGCATTCGGTCTCCGCCGGGCTTGACTATTCCGGCGTCGGCCCGGAACACTGCTTCCTCGCGGACACGAAACGCGCGAACTATACCGTGGTGAACGACGAAGAGGCCGTGGCGGCGTTCGACCTGCTCTGCCGCCTCGAGGGCATCATCCCCGCGCTCGAAAGCTCGCACGCCGTGGCGCAGGCGATCAAGGACGCCCCTGCGCTCGGCCCGGACGGCATCATCGTCGTCAACCTCTCCGGCCGCGGCGACAAGGACATGGACAACATCAAACAGTACAAGGTGAATCATGGACAGAATCTCTGATATCTTCGCATCGAAAAAGCCGCTCGTCGTGTTCACGACCGCCGGGTATCCCGACCCCGCGCGCAGCGAGGAGGGCATCGCCGCCGCCATCGAAAACGGCGCGGACATCATCGAGCTCGGCGTACCGTTCTCCGACCCGATGGCGGACGGCCCGGTCATCGCAGCCGCATCCCAGCAGACTGCCGAGCGCGGCTACAGCATCAACGACGTTCTCGCGCTCGCGGGCCGCATCCGCGCGAAATATCCGCGCGTGGGCATCATCCTTTTCAGCTACATGAACCCGATGCTGCACTACGGGTACGATGCGCTTTGCGCCGAGCTCGCGCGCATCGGCGTCGACGGCATCCTCCCGGTCGACCTGCCGCTGGAGGAACGCGGCGAACTGCTCGGCCCGTGCCGCGCGAACGGCCTGCACATGATCCCGCTGGTGTCGCCGTTGACCCCGCCGGAACGCATCCGCGAAATCGTGGACGGCATGACCGGATTCGTGTACTACATCAACGTCGCGGGCGTGACCGGGGCGCGTCACGGGCTCCCCGCCGATTATCCGCAACTCATGCAACAAGTGAAGAGCCTGACCTCGCTTCCGGTTGCATCCGGGTTCGGCATCGCGGACGCGGAGACCGCCGCCGAAGCGGCGAAATACGCGGACGGCGTGATCTCCGGCTCCGGCTTCGTGAAGGCGCTGGGCGCGGGCGTGAAGGAGGCCGCGGAGTTCGTGCGGACGCTCTCGGGCGCGCTCGTGCCATAAGCATGCATTTCAATCTCTCTTCCGGGTTATTCGGGCGGCATCGGGAAACCGGCGCCGCCTTTTTTATTGGTTGAATGAGGAGAAAAAACGTTATTTCCGTTTGACTTTTTCGAGGGGGATGGGTATATTAGGTTATAGTTTAGGTTTTATTCCGTTTTCGATCTCATCAAACCCGTTCATAACAACAATTTCATCAAGGGAAAAACCATGAAATCCAAACTCCTCCTCGCCGGTTCGGTCCTCGCAATCGCTCTGCTCGGCGCCGCCTGCAACTCCGCCGACAAGAACGTCGTCTACGACGGCATTGATCTGGAACCCGCCGGCAACCCGATCTTCACGGACGCCTGGACGGCAGACCCCGCGCCGCTGGTGGTGGGCGACCGCGTGTACGTCTACACGGGCGAAGACATCTACCGCGACGGTGAACAGAACGGCCTTCCCGGCAACTACAACATCGCCGACTGGCGCTGCTATTCCTCCGACGACCTCGTCCACTGGCGCAGCCACGGCGTCCTGCTGAGGCCGGAACAGTTCCCGAGCGGCATCAAGGGCACGGCGTGGGCTTCTCAGGTCGCCCATAAGAACGGCAAGTTCTACTGGTACTGCACGTATCGCGACGACAAGAACGGCGGCAACTCCATCGGCGTCGCGGTCGCGGATACCCCCGTCGGACCGTTCGTGCCCGTCGAAAAACCGGTCGTGGTCGACAACCTGACCAGCGGCCGCGCCGGCTGGAACGACATCGACCCGACCGTGCTGATCGACGACGACGGCACCGCATGGCTCTCCTGGGGCCACACCAACAACTACGTCGCGAAGCTGAAAGACAACATGATCGAGCTCGACGGCGAGATCACCGACACCGGGATGCAGAACTACACCGAAGGCCCCTGGCTCTACAAGCGCAACGGCATGTACTACAACTTCTACCCCGGCATGGGACGCGGCGGCGAGGTCATCAACTACTCCACCGCCAAGGACCTCAAGGGCCCGTGGACGTTCCGCGGACAGGTCACCGGCGCGGCGAAGAACAGCTTCACCATCCACCCCGGCGTGATCGACTTCAAGGGCCGCACGTTCCTCTTTTACCACAACGGCACGCTCGACCGCGACGGCCAGAAGGGACAGGGGCTGCGCCGCTCCGTCTGCGTCGACGAGCTCTTCTTCAACGAAGACGGCACGGTCAAGCCCCTCACGCAGACGAAGGAAGGCATCACCGAGCCCGTCAAGTGATTTGAGGGTAAAGTAAAAGAATAGAAACCAGGGCGGCCGGCCGATATGCTGACCGTCCGGTTTTTTGTCGTCGGAACGAGTCCGTTTTTTCTTCGTCAACGGAGGGTGTCGGCCAGCAGCTCCGCCATCGCGCGCGCATCGTCGTGCGGAATGGTCTGATGGATGCCGACGAAGAAGGAATGTTCCGCCATGTCATGGGCATTGCGGAAACGGCGCCGGTCGAGACCGGCAAAGGCCGCCTGTTCATTGCAGACGCCGCCCATCAGAGTCCGGATTTCCACGCCGACGGGCAGAAGGCGTTCATATGCATCCCTGACGGTCATTCCGTTCAGAAGCGTGAGCGGGAATACGAACAGGGACCCGCCGATTTCCGGATGCGGGTATGCCTTGAGCGCCGGAACGCCGGACAGCCGACGGAACAGAATATCGTAGTTTTCCTTCCTGTGTCGTTCCTGTTCGTCGAACGTGCGGAGCCGCCAGCGCCCGAAGCAGGCGTTCAGTTCGGAGATTTCGGCGTTCAGGCCGGTCCTCTCATAGGTGAACTGGTGGGCCGGGCCATGGGGGACGGTGCAGAGCGCGGGGTCGATGTGGCATTTGCAGGCTCTTCCCCAATGACAGATGCTGTCGGCCAGCATCGCGTCTTCGCTGTTCAGCGTGACCACCGCGCCGCCGCCGTAGGAGGACAGGTGGTGCGGATGGTAGAACGACAGCGTCGTCATGTCGCCGTAGTCATAATAAGGGCGCTGCCGCGGGTCGAGAAGCTCCATGGCTTCGCAGGCGTCCTGCAGCACCAGGCAGCCGTGTCCCCGCGCGATGTCTCCGATGCGCGCCATGTCCGCGGGAAATCCCAGCAGATGCGTCGGGACGATCAGCGAGATGCCGGCGATTTCCTGTTCCAGGAGATCCGGGCTCATGGTGAACCCGCCGGGCTCCGTGTCGATGATGCGGACCTCGAACCCGGCCAGGATCATCGCGCTGACCGTCGTCGGGAATGTCAGCGCGGAAATGGCGGCGGTCAGCGGTTTGCCCGCGTTCCGGAGTTTTTCCGCCATCGCCATGGCCGCCACGAGATTCGCGCTGGAGCCGCTGTTGACGAGCGTCATGTACGGGAATCCGTATTTGCGCCGCAGTTCGTCCGCGAACAGGCGGATATTCTGTCTGGGGGAGCCGATCTGTTCTTCCAGGAACGCCCCGAACCCCCTGATCGGGATCAGTCCCGTACACGGATAGCGATAGTTCATGATGTCATCTCCTTGTCGTTTAAATAGAAATGCCGGTGCCGCCCCGACCAGAACAGCGCGGCGACCGCCCCGTAACGGAAGAAGCCTTCGCGCGTCACGCGGCAGATGCCGCCGCCCTGGTCATGGATCAGCCGTCTGTCTTTCAGAAAAGCCAGTTCCGCCGCGTAATACCGTTCCGCGTCGGCTTCCAGGATGCCGGATAGCACCCGCAGGCTGAAACAGCCGCCGTAAAGGCTGACGGACACGTATTTTGCGGCGATCTCCTCCCGGGGTATACCCCGAGAGGAGGTTTACGCAGGGCGATCCAACTCAATCCAGCTCAATCCGGCTCAATCCCGAGTTTACGCAAAACGCGCCGAAACCCCTGTGCATCCCGTGCAAAACGCGACGACGCCCGCCGACCGCATCACTGTGCTCACGCATATACGCGTCCGCCCGCGTCCGCACACGAGCACCCGCCGGACGGCGCGACGACGCCGCATCCGCAGCGCCGAAAAAACGCCCGTCAAAAACGCGCCGATCCGACGCGCTTTTTTTTTGCCTTTTTTCCCGGCAGACTGAAAGCCCGGGCCTCCGAACCTTTCTTTTCCCCGGCTGTGTGTGCCGCATCGGCGCGGAGCATCGACAAAAAAAGGCCGGAGCTTCCGGCCCCGGCGCACACCTCCTTTCTTCCTTTCTTTTGGGGTTTCTCCCTTTCGGACGGGTTCCTTTCTGTTTTTTTCGTCCATCCCCTTTGTCAGGCGGCTTCCGCCGTCTTTTCGTCCGCGGCGGCGTTCATCGCCTGTTTGATGTCGCCTGTCAGCACGCCCCATGCAAGCGCAGCCACTGCCGGTATTTGACCGTTGCCAACGGCTCTGGCCGACTCCACCCGTCCGGCCACCCCATCAGGCGCTCCAGAAGCGAGACCGTGGGCCAGCAGCCGAGCTTTGTCAGCATCCTCCAGAGGACCGAGCTCCGCGTCGCGCCATAGGAGCTGCGCATAATCGCATCGGGGCTGCTGCCCGGTGTCAAACACCCGCCCATGGTCACGGTGATGCTCCCCCAGTATCCAGATGCGGTCTCTTTTGGTCGGATATCCGAGATGTCCGCCGCCGAGAGTACACCATCGCGCATCATACCCCATCGAGGCAAGGTCCTGTAGCACGATGTCGAGCCCTCTTGACGACAGCAGCGGCGAGTTTTCGGCGAAGACGGCCGCCGGTTCGATTTCTCCCACGATCCGCGCCATTTCGCGCCACAGCCCGCTTTTTTCCCCGTTGACCCCGCCACCCGGTCCGCTGCAGCTGACATTCTGGCAAGGAAATCCTCCGGCGACGCATAAATCCCCGCGGATGCTCCGCAGCCAGTCCACGTAATCCGAGCATTCCCCGTTGTCCGCGCGGAACGTCCGCACGTCGTCCCACACGGGGAAGAGCGGCAGGGTGAAATCTCTCTGTCTCTCCAGCAGAAGAGTGCGGCAAGCTCCGCCGATCTCCACTGCTCCCACGATGGTATGGCCGAGAAGCAGGTGGCCGAGAATGCCTCCGCCAGCTCCGGCAAATAATTCCAGGACATACATTCCTTTTCCTTTCCTGTTTTTGACCCGGCCGGGGTTCCCTGTGTCCGGCCGGGGGTTGTTTGTTTCCGTTTCGGTCGTTTTCCCGGCGGTTCTCATGCTACGTCTTCATCGGCTCCCCTCCTTTCCCTGTTCATGCCCGGCCCCTGACGAACGACTCCAGCCATGCGGCGCCCTTCTCGCAGTACGATTCCTCGCGCTCGACGAGGATCGCCCGTCGGCCCGTCTGGACCGCCGCGATCCCGGACGCGCACGACCCCGCGAACGGGTCCAGGATGACCGACCCGGGCTCGCTGCTGATCGTGATCATGTCCGCCAGGAGCCCCAGCGGTTTCTGGCAGTTGTGGATGCGCAGCCGGCTGGCGCTTCCCACGGGCGGATAATACCATAAATCCGTGTACCGGCTTTTCATCGCGTGGAATGTCCGCCTCGGATACGACGCCCGGTCCGGACGCGGGTTGATCTCCGCGAAGAGGATGCGCTCCGTTTCCGTGAAATACTTCCGCAGCACCCGGACATTCTGCCTGGCCGCGAAGCCCGTCGGCGCGCCGCCTGCCAGCCTTTTCGCCCATACCAGATGCCCCAGGAAGCCCGCCCGCCGCCGCAGAAGCCCCGTCAGGCGGTCGGAAAACGGCGGCCAGCAGAAGAAGTAGGCCGAGCTGTTCGTCTTCATCCGTTTCCCCGCGGACATGATAACTTCGTCCAGAAGTTGGATCAAATCGTCCGGAGTGATCCGGTCCCAGGCGTCGTCGCGCACCCGCGAATACGGCGGGTCCGCGATCATCAGTTCGATGCCGGAAGCGTCCAGCGCCGGGATCACGTCCCGGCAGTCTCCGCAGTACAGCGTGACGCCTCCGGTTTCATAATAAGGTTTCACTCTTTCCCTTTCTGTTTTTGGTTTCTTACCATAAAAAAAGGACACGATACGGCTTGTCAAGCGTCATTTTACCGTGTATATTGTTATGCTCAACTTGGGCGGTAAAACGGCGCACGATCTGCCATATCGTGTCCGGGGAGAGGTTGGTCCTGCCAGACCGCTTCTCTCCCGCTCTTTTCAACATTGATGTGTTTTAGTTCCTGTCAGGGCGACATTGCATCTCCTTCGATGATCGATGGTCCGGCGGGGTCAGCCTTCTTCGATTCTTTTCTTTGCGTCGTCGATGTACTTCTGCAGCACGCGCCCGGGGCAGGTTTCGTTCAGGCCCTCAAACGGGCAGTTGCCGCAATGGGCCTCGCAGCCCAGGGCGGCCCGGACATCCCTCGTAGCGTAAATCAGGATAATGAGTTGATTGGCGAACATTCCGTTTCCTTTCAATATCTGGAGTCCAGGATCACACGGACGACCGTGCCGATCAGAATCAGGGCGGCTGTGAAGTAGACCATCATTTACCTCCGTTTTTGAGGGCGTCCACGATGATCGCCGCGTAGGCGATCCCGATCAGGATGTTGATGATAGTCATCATGGCTTGGTTTCCTCCTTCCAGGACAGGGGATACAGCGCTTGTTCCACACTCGGAAACATCCTCACGATGGAATCAATCGCCACTTGCGGCGGTATGAGGACCTTTATCTCCAGTGTATAAGAGCCATCCTCATATTTGATGATTGCTTTCTTGACAAGTCCGGACGCGGGGTCCCTGCGTATGGCATCAAGGGCCGCATATATCTTATTGATGTCAGACAGCGCAATAGAGTATTTCATCTCACCGAAAATCATTTGTTTTCTCCTCAGAACGGCACTGCCGCCAGTCTGTCCTCTTCGTAATCGAGGCGCTGTTTCAGGGCTTCGATCAGTTTGCGCTGCTCGACATACTCGAGGTTTTCAAAGTCGAAATGCCCTTTGTCCAGGCCGATGAATCTCCGGAGGACACGCCCGGCGAACCCGGCCAGGTATTCCGCCGTCCGGTCGCCCTGGGGAAGATAACCCTTGAGCTCGTACCACAGATGCCAGAAATACCGCTCCTGGGGCGTTTTGACGCGCCCTTCGTCGCGCTTCCGGTACTCGCGGACCCGGGAATCCTTTATCATGCCCTCAAGCGTAGCGCACGCTTGCCTGTAGTCGTCCTCTGTCAGCTCGGTCGACGACTGGACGCCGAAGTTTGCCAGGAAGGACCGGTACTCTTCCGCGGTCAGTCCGGCCTGCTTTGCCAGGATGTGGATTCTGCCATAATTCCGCTGGTGTTTCATAACATCTCTTCCTCGGGGAAGACATAACGCAGTTTGCCGGGCGGGAGATCATAGGATTCCCAGTCCCGGATCATCCGGTCAAGGTCTTCCGGGCGCACATGGTGAATGTTGCGTTTCATACTCTGCTCCTTTGAGATGAGCGGGGTATCGAAGACGCCGAACCGAATTCCGGGGTTTCCCCCTGCCACATACCGGAGAAGATCATCTACGTCCTGCCGCCTCGGCAGCACATCCGCATAGATGATATCGGGAGACAATTCCGAGCAGGCGAGAGCAGTCATCATCTGACGGGCAAGCCACTTGGCCTTGAAATACCGGTTTTCGTCGTATTGATACTTCGTGTCTGACGTCAGGAACATGTCCGGCTCGATCAGGATCGCGCCGCTCTTTTTTGAAAGCTCGCGGGCGAACGTGCTTTTACCGCTGCCCGGCAGGCCCCGGATGATGGTGATGATCATGGCTGCACCCCTTTCGGTCCGAACTGCGGACAGGGTGTTTCCGGGTGCCGCAGCGCTTCAAGCATGGTTTCGTCGCCCAGAGCGCAGAACATGGGTTCGAGCCTGCCGTCCTTCTGCCGGAAGGGGCAGACGACCGACGCTCTGCAGCTTCCGTCGTAGACCTTTCCGTGCCGGCACGAGCCGCAGTTTTCTTTCTCCGCGGCAAGCCGCTTTTCCCAGTCCGGGAAGATCTCCCGGATGTCCATGAGGCGGAACCCGATCCGGCTCGCGAACGCGCGCTCCAGACTTGCGCCCTTCGACGCCTGGCGGCCTGGCAGCGACACGAGGAGCGCGTCGCGGAACCGGTTCCGGATCGTCATCAGCATGAAGAGGTCGCGGACCAGGTAATCCGCCCACAGTTCCTCGTCGGTTTTTCCCTCGGCCGGCAGGTTCTGGTTTGCCGCCGGGTTGAAGATAAGGGCCTCCGGGACCGCTTCCGCGCGGATGATCCGTTCGGCCAGCGCGAACTTCCTTTCAAAGTCGGGGTCGTGGGTGATCGATCCCGAGAGATAGATTCCGATCTCCTTCATCATCTGCCCCCTTTCGGCCAGCGTCCGCCGTCCTCGACGTAGGCGAAGACGACCTTCAGATCGTCCGCGCCCAGGGCATGTCCCTTTGCCCCGGCCAGCTGCTTCGCCCATTTCAGATTTTCAAACAGTCTGCGCAAATTTCCGTCTTTCCGCTTCGGGTCCGACACCGATTCCCACGCCATGTCCACCAGCGTCTGGCCGGGGTTCGGGACGAACGACGCGACGATCTGCTCAACCTCCTCGCGGAATATCCTGGCGGGGATGTCGACGCGGAAGGTGATGCGTCCGCGGAACTGCTCCAGGAAGTCTTTCCAGTAGCCGGTTTCCATGTCCTGGATATAGACGTCGGTGAAGATCAGGGCGACGGCGCAGCCGCAGACGTCGTAGATGTCCCGGACCAGCTCAAGCGGCAGGGTACTCGAGCGCGATCCGCGCGGCATCAGATGGCCGGCCTCGTCCAGGATCAGCAGGTTTTTCTCCGTCAGCATTTCGCCCCGGAGGACGGCGTCCGCCAGGGCGGGCCCGGTGAAGCGCGTCCCGGTGTATCCGAAGCTCCGCGCGATCAGCTTCAGCAGCATGGTCCGCGTGCAGCCCGCCGGGATGCGGACGTAGACGGCGTTTTTGTCCCGGGCGGCCCAGTCGGCCGCCGCGAACGTCTTCCCGCGGCCGGTCTGCCCCGTGATCCGGATCATCGTGTGGTGCATCCGGGCGTAGTTGAGGCCGTCGCGGATGTTCCGTACCACGCAGGTCTCCACGATGCGGTCGGTTTCGTGTATTTGTTCCATCGTTTCTCTCCTTGGTTTGATAGATTGAGGGGTGGTTTCAGTTCTCGTCCGCCGTCAGAAGGGCATGCAGCTCCGCCAGTTCCTCGGCGGAAACGTCCGATTCCGCTCCGGCGATGTCGTCAAGCTCCAGCATCAGGTCCGGCGGCTCCGGATCGTCGTTGTCCGCAGCGCTGAAATCGAACACCGCATCCCCGTGCGCGAGCGGAGCCGCGCACGGCGTTCTCACACTTTGTGTGTCCGGCTCACGCTCGGACACGGGGGACGGCTCCGCTTCCTGTACGGGAGGCAGGGCGGCGTCGGGCGGCGTTGAAAGGACGTCCTCGGCCGGGGCGATGCGTTTGTAGACGTGGGATTTGCCCTTGACGGTCGATATCCGGCCGCGCACGGCGAACCGTGCGTCTGTCCCGAGCGTCAGCATGAATTCGATCATCGATATCCCGTACCTGCCGCCGGTCAGTTCGTCCAGCATCTCCCGGCTTTCCCGGCGCAGGCGCGCCTGGCGCGCGAGGCGTTCTTCCAGAAGTTCGCGCTGCCTTGCGTTGTCGCCCGCGATCGCCCGGACGGCGTCCCGCGTGCGTGCGATGCCGACGGCAGTGCCGTCCTCCCGGCAGAGCAGCACCATGTCGGGATCCCATAAATTCGCCTTGACCAGCACGGTTTCGCCGTACCGGACGGCGTCGCAGAAATAGTGCCGCCGGTTGAATTCGACCGAGGGGCCGCGTCCGACCTTGCGCGAGGCCACGGGGAGCAGGAACGCGAACGCGAGCTCCGCGTCGCTGAACGTGCGCCCCTTGTGATGCGGAAGCGTCCGCCAGAGCGCGTCCGGCGACTTCCCGCCGTGGATCCTGCCTTCCTTGCCGCGCGTGACATATTCCTTCGTCCAGAGGTCGAAAAGCCGGGTGAAGCATTCCAGCGTCGGGAGTTCCTTCACGTGCTCCGGGCGGTCGAAATACGCGGCGGCGTCCGGGCGTTCCTCCGGGTGGCTGCCCAGGTAATCCGGGAACCACTTGTCGTAAGTCTTCATCATGTCCCGGAAGAAACGTTCCACGGTCTTCGCCCGTGCGCGGTACGGGATGGAATTGACGAGCCCGATCCCGAGCTCGGCGAAAACGCTGTGCTTTGTCCCGCCGACCTCGAACGGCGTCGAAAACCCGGTCTTGCAGTAGTCGCCGCCGTTGTCGAAGTAGCACAGCGCGGGGGGCATCCCGCCGTTGCGGACGCAGTACTGCGCGAGACAGCGCATGATGACCTCGTGATTGACGGGCTTGACCGTGATGATCCAGGACGCCGGGTACCAGGTGCGGGCGTCCATCAGCATGACCACGGTCGGGCGCTCCTTCTTCCATTCGCCGTCTTCGTCCTGCCAGCAGACGCGCGTGTCGAACGTGCGGCTGTCGCCGATGAGGCATTCCCCGGGCATGAGCTGGCTCCAGTCGCGGGTGATGTAGTCGCTGGTGGCTTCCCATGCGACGTCGCCTTCCCGGCCCAGGATCACGAGGTCCAGCGGCAGATGTTTGACATAGTACCGGACCTGGCTGATCGACGGCGGGACGGCATTCGGATCGCGTTTCAGCAGCGCCGCCACAGCGGCACGGCGCGCCTCCGTGATGTCCGGCCGGGTCTGGTTCAGATAACAGGCGTTGAAGTCGCGCCAGAACTGCGGATCGCCGCTCGGGTCGCGGCGTCCGCGCGCATAACTCGACGCGAGGGCTTCGAGTTCCTCGCTTTCGGACAGGCTATGCTTGACCGCAGCCCGGTATTCCTTCAGCCGGGACGTCCAGTTCCTGTAATTGTTGTAGGTCAGCTGACTCCGGTTCCCGTGGCCGCCCCTCAGCAGGATCGGGAACCGGTCCGCGTGGTTCACCGCCGCCCGGATGCACGCGTCCGGCGTCGTCATCGTGGCGTCCGACGCCTTGATCCGGTTGACCAGACGGATGAACTCCAGGCGTTCCGCCGCTTCCGCGCGCACGTCCGCGGGCAGTTTCATCATGGATGGCAGCGTCTCTGCCGCATGCGGCAGTTGCGGCGCCGTCGGATTGACGATCGGTTTGCGCAAATCCGGCTCCGTCTCCTCTGTTGCATGCGGCAGCTGCGGCGTCTGCGGCGCCGTCGGATTGACGATCGGTTTGCGCAAATCCGGCGGAGTCGCATGCGGCAGCGGTGGAGCCGCGGGCGGGATTTTGATCTTCATGGGTGGAGTCTCCTTGGTTTGCGGACAGAAGGTCCGCGACTTCTTTCAGTTTCCGTGTCAGTTCTTCCTGGATGGCGATCAGGCCCGCCTCGTTTCTCATCGTCGGGCAGTTTCTCTGGGTCTCGAGGAAGGCGTCCAGCAGCGACAGGCCGACGCCGGCCGCAACGTGCGCCTTCCCCGGACGCGCCTTGATCTCCCGGAGGTATTCCTCCTCCTCCATGCCGTCCAGTGTGTCGAGCATCGTCTCGAACCCCGGCAGCGCGGGCGATGCGGTCCGGTTCTTCCGCTCCGGTTCCGGCATGCCGTGCAGACGCGCCAGGAAACAGTCGGCGGCGAACCGGAGGTCGTCCCGGTCCAGGTCCCAGACGCCGGCCGTCTGCGCCAGGAACGCCTCGCGGCTTTCCGGCGGCAGTTTGCTCAGGGTGTAGATTTTCTCAATGTCCCAGTCCAGGAGGTGGCGGTAGATCACCGCCTTTCCTTGCAGACGCGCCAGGACACGCCCTGCGGCCAGCCGGTGGTACAGCGTGCTGTCGGCCAGGCCGGTTTCCTTTTTGGCCCAGGCGAGCCAGCCGGGGGCGTCTCCGGCGAACTCGCCGTCCGCGCCGGATGCGAGCAGGAGCGCCATGGCCTTTGCGCCGATGCGCTCGAGCCCGGCGGTCCCGCGCAGGAGCCGGGAGACCGAGTCGATGTCCTCCGGCACGTTCCGGAGGGCATCCTCGATCTCGCCGATCGTGATTTGTCTGTCTTCGTCCATTCTCAAGCTCAATTCCCGCGCAGAGAGTATTTGAAACATTCCTTGACTTCAAGCCGCGCGCCGTGGATGTCCTCGCCGTTGATGAGCGCGTCCTTGATCAGGGTCAAATCCGGTTTGACGGACCGTTTGCAGAGCTCCGTGCCGATGCGGCGGGTCTCCGCGTCCGCGTCGAAATCCCGGTCGGTCGCGACCTCCGTCGACGTCTGCAGTCCGTAGCTGCCGTTTTCGCATTTGCGCTTTCTGGGGTTGGCGAAATACGGCCTGTTTTCCTCGGCCTCGCAGAATTCCCGCAGCGCCGTTTCCAGCTCCGCCGCGATCGCGACGTCCGCCGAAAGCGCCGCCTCCGCGTCGCTCTTCATCTTGGCGATCCGGTCCTTCAGGTCCGCTTTGACCGCGGAAATCCGCGCCTGCACGACCGCGAAACGATCGAAGACGGCGTCTGCTTCCTGGATGCTGCTTATCTTCATTTCACGCCCCCTTCATCCCCGAAAGCCTCGGTGAAGCGGACCAGCGCGCTCGGGCTCGGGTGGCCGTGGCGCACGCTGCAGATCAGACGGCTGGAGACCCCGATCAGTTCCCCGAGCTGGCCGTCGGACAGATGGAAGATGTCCTCGATGCTGGTCATCAGGTCGCCCAGACGGTGTCCGCGGTTGCAGCCGGACAGCCATTCCCGGATGCGGCCGATCAGCTTTTCGGCCTCTTCCTGCGTGTAGTACGTCGAGACTTCCGCCGTACCGTCCCCGGGTTTCGTCTTCCGGGTCCGGACGGGTCCGGACTTCGCTTCCTTCTCCGGCTTGGCCTCCGGTTTCACGGGCGCGGGTTTGTCCTCCGGCACTGCCCCGGGGGCGCTTGCGCCGGCTTCCTTCTTCTGCGGCGTCGCCGCTTTGTCGGCACCGCCCGTGGCGTCTCCTTGTGTCCGAGCTGAGCCGGACACTGTTTCGGCGGTGCTTGCACCGTCGCGCCAGTCCGGGACGCGCAGACCCTTTTCCGCCGCCATGGCGTCCCTGGCCTTTGCGTTTGCCTCGACTTCCGCCAGGAACGCCGCCGCCCTCTTGTCCTTTTCGAGTCCGTCGACGTCGCTCTTCAGGTCGGCATACTTGCGGATCAGCTTGGCGATGGCGTTCTGAAACACCCGGAGCGTCGCAGCGTTCATGGGGCCGGAACCCGCCAGGTCCATCAGCTCGGCGACCTCGTCCCTGAGGCTCTTCAGGTCGCCCCCGGCTTTCTCCACACGGCGCGCGTGGTCTTCGGCTCCGTGGTCTCGCGGAGCAGAGCACTGGTCGGCAATGCCTGCATTGTCTTCCCAGAGCTCGATCGCCTCGATCCCGGCGGCGGCCAGACCCGGCCCGGCCGTGATCCTGCCGAGGAATTTCCGTCCGTCGCACTTGCCGCAGCAGGGCTTTCCTTCCGGCGACGGCGCGGACTGTGCCGGCGCGGTGTCAACCGCGTGACGGATGATCTCCGAGAGCGCCGAAGAGACCGTCGGGCTGACGGGCACCTTCTCCAGGAATGACACCCCTAGGATGTGCGCGACGTCGCCGATCGACGTTTTCAGCGGGCTTTTCGCCGAGCATGGGACCATGTCCATCGCGGCGCACAGCATCAGGCCCATCGATCCGGCGGAACCGGGCGGCAGGGCGTCGCGGTTCCCTGCGGTGTCCTTCAGCACGCGCTGCACCGTGTGGAGGATGCCCGCCGCGGACGCGATGCTTTCGGATGTTTCGACGTTTTCTCTCTTCGTGCCGACCTCGGCCCCGTTCGTTTCAGTTTGTTTCGTCATTTTTTTTCTCCTGTATCTTGTTGTTGGAAATTGGTTCAATCAAAAGGGTTTTCGGGCGGAAGCGCCTCGTAGGCGTCTTCCCCGATTTCGGGTTCGCTGATGTACTTGCGGACGCTCTTTTCACTGCATCCGCACCACCGGGCGATCTCCTTCGTTTTCATCGTCGTGTAGTAGGCCAGGCGGTTCGCGCGCCACCAGGCCGGGTTCTCGGCGGCTTTGTCCGCCAGGACGATCATCCGCGGCAGTGTTAAAATGCGCCGGAGGACGGCCAGCCCGGACCGGAGCGACAGCGTCCCCGCGCCCGCCACCGTCATGCGCCCGGAATCAAGTTCCTCCAGGTCGCGAACATGCTGCAGCGCCTGCGCGATCGCCAGCACCGTCGTGGCGTCGAGCTTCAGCTCCGGCTTGGCCGGTTTTGTTTCTTCATCCGGCACGATTCGTTACTCCCCGCGCACAAAAAGCCACGCAAAGGTGATCAGAAGACCCGTCAGCAGCAGCATCAGCCACATCGGCACGCCGTCCTCGATCTCGTCCTCGTAGGGGTCCACCCCGGTCATCATCTCAAGTTCCTGTTTCGTGCTCATGCTTCCGCTCCTTCCACGGTCTGCCCGTTTTGGTCCTGCTCCGTGCAAACGCTGCGGATCGCCCCGGCGATCAGCTTCGCCATCTCGCAGGAACTGATCATCTGCGCGTCCGCGCCCGTCGTCCGCCGGATGTCCTCCAGGATGTGACGCGCCCGCTGGCTCGTCGAAGTGCGCGCGCCCTTCAACTCCAGCCGGACCCAGTAGACGTTCGTTTGTTCGGTTCCCTTGCTCATCTTGCTCCTCCTCGGTGTTATGTTTTTATTTGGTCGCGCTCACGCGATACCGCGGGCACGCGTTACGACGTTTTTCGGCAGACGTTGGATTTCACGGCGAACGGCGCTGAGGCTCGGCACGTTCACAAAGCCATTCTGCTTAAAGATTCTTTTTGCGATCCTGTAGCATTCCGGCAAAGGCAACCGGTTCGGGTGCAGATACAGCATGTTGATTTCATGCATGAATTCGTTCATTTCCACAGTCTCTCTCATCTTGTGCTCCTTGGTTTTTGTGGGGGTGGTGTATGTTTATCTGAATCTCCGATATAGTCGTCCAGTAGCATCTGCCATGAAACCCCGGGGAAGACCGCCGCATATTTCTGCGCAGTTCGCCTCGTTTGAATCCCGTAGGTCTCTGCCATATGCACAGCCGCGGGGGTCAGGTTGAGTCGTTCGCCTACCTCGCGGAGCTTCATTCTGAACTTCTTTCTGGTCGCTTTGAGTCGTGTCATGCGGGCTCCTAAACTGGATTTGCAGATAATATAACCTTGAACACAGATATTTCAACCCGAAATCCAGTTTTTTTCAAAAAAAACTTGAAAAAAATATCTGGAAGGGATATATTTTTAAGAAAAAACTGTAAAAATCAGGTAAAACAAACCGAAACACCATGAACGAAAACGACTTCATCCTTGCCCTAAAAGAGGCCGTTGCGCGCGCCGGGACACAGAATAAGCTCGCGAAACAAATCGGATGTTCTCAGGGAAACATATCGGATTATCTGACAGGGAGATGTGCTGTAGGAAACATGACCGTCTCAACTATGCTCCGTTTTTTTCCTGAGATACAGATCCATTTCTTCGGAGAACCGGTCAAAGACGATACGGTCGAGGAGCTGAAAGCCGAGCTTAATCGTATATTCGATATCCTGACTCCAGCCGATCGCGTCCACCTGCTCACCATCGTCGCGGCTAATTTCGGAAGAAAGATTGCCTTAGCTAAAAAAACGTAACCAAATAACAGGAGGATGTTTATGAAACAAATTACATTAGGTCTTTCCCAGCTTATCGCTATCGCATGGGTATGGCAGCAAGAAATTGAACCGAGATATCTTCCAATTTGGCGTGAATACGGTACAAAATGTGGAATGTATCGACGCCCCGAAAAACATGTTGCGGCCTACAATAGTCTCCTCGACCAAATTCTTTCGGGGGCAAAAGAATTGAAGTACACTAAGGGAGCTATGAGTATGCTTGCGGAGGTGTCTTCCGAAATGATGAATGCTTTTTTTCCCGTAAATCCGGTCCTTAAAAAATACACCTATGGGCTTATTTCCGCTGAAAAGCAGCTTGTGAAGCCAAATGAGGAAGATCTCGCCGAAGCCCGTTCCATCATCCGAGCAATGATGTCCGTTGATTCAATGGGAAATCCCCTGTATGAACCCTCCCTCACATTGTTTGTTGTGTCCCCCAGAAACTAAAGCCCCTGTTTGCTCTCTGTCCGCTCTTTTTCGCTCTTTTTGAGGGTAAAAGGATGTATTTTTCCTCTTTCCCTGTCCGGTTTCTCCTATTTATGGGACACTTTTGTTTTTTTCTGAGGTCAGTTTTCAAATATTTTCAAAAAAATCAAAGATCGAGTTTGACAACACCGTAAATGGGTGGTACATTAAATGGGTTTACCTGTCGTGAAAGGAGACATGCCATGAATAATACCGCAAACAGATGGTTCCGTCCAGTTTCGTTGCTGTTCGGAATGGTGCTTGCATTTGATTTCTTCGGGCATATTTCGGACAGATGGTGTGAAAACTCTCTGAAGGAGATCAAGGATCGCCAGCAGAAGTTTCTTGAAGGGTTGGATCGATCTGATACAGAAAAGATTGCCGAAGACTGGAGAAATGTCGGCAATTATCTTCGTTCGGCGATGAATGCTGTAAAATGAATAAGCATAAAGCAGTACAGCATTCAGATTTTACGCTTCAGAAATCGGGGCAAAATGCTCCGGGAGCACAAAAGAATACAGTTTCCTCATCCGTGTCGGTGAAAAAGGCGGCAGCGGCGCATTTATATTCCGGTCCGATTCCCTCAAGCGATGAAATGGAACGGTATAATCGCATCAATCCGGACCTGGTAAAACAGATCGTACAGATGGCGCAGGATGAACAGAAAAACCGTTTTGAAACTGAACGGATTAATCTTAGTCTCGCAGAAAAAGAGTCCAAAAGGGCGGACGAGATTGTTCGCATCAACAGCCGAAACACTTTGATTGGACAGATTACCGCATTCATAATCGTTGTGCTCTTTTTTATGCTCTTAGGGTATCTTGGTTATATTCATCACCCCGTTGTTGCCAGTGTGTTAGGTATTGGCGGGATCGGGACGATTGTTTATTACCTGACCCGCGGAAGCAGAATCGAAAAACCTTAATATCTTTCCTCATGATAACAATATTTTTCCCGCCCCGGAAAACGATCCGGGGCTTTTTTTTGGTTCTTCGACGGTTTCTGACAAGAAAAATGGGAGATAATCGTGTTGAACCAATGAGATAGGGTTGAAAAAAGTCGGCATCGGTACTATTTTTGAATTTGCGACAACAAAAATAGGAGTACCAATGTCGACC
>JAGCTY010000017.1 GCA_017963105.1 Lentisphaeria bacterium | reverse complement strand
TCGAGATACCGTTCTTCGCCCCGTAGACGTAATCTTTCATCTTGGGGTTCCAGCGCTTCGTCTGATGCCCGAAATGGCACCCGGCTTCCAACAGGTCTTTGACAGAGATGGCCATTGTTTCCATCCGCCTTTCTTCGTTCCGGCTCTTTTCCTCCGCGGGTGTTGTCGGTTGGCGCGGAGCAAGATACCTTCTTGTTCAGTTGTGCGCATCCGCCCGCGGGGTTGGTTGAGTGCGGGGGAACCGGCATACGGCCGATCCGGATGCGTTGAGAAAACGTAGCATTTAATATACACCCGGAAAGAAAAAATGCAAGCGGATGCCGTTTCTTTTATAGAAAAAGGTTCTGACCCGGTCGGCGGCGGCGACATCCGACACCTCCGAACGAATCCGCGAAAGCTTCACGGCTACGCCTCAGGCGCGGTTCCGGCACCAGTCACCGCGGACAGAGGAAATGTTGTACCCAGGTCTTCGGCGGCCGGAATTGCGGGGCGCGCGAGGGGGCGCGAAAGGGGAGAACCGGCATAAATTCCACCAAGTTGAAAACACAAAGAAAAGAATCGACTTTTTCTTTTTTTTGCTTGAAATAAGAATATCTATATGCTATAGTAAGCGGCAAAACGGCATTTCATAATTAAATTGAGGAGAAAAAGTATGAAATCAGCGCGCGAAAACAGCCGGAAAACGCATGGGCTGCTGAACTTGCTTTCCGCTTCCCGCGTCCGCCGAGGAAGGGCGACGTCCCTTTCCTCTTTTTGCCGCCGCGCGGCAGTGACGTTCAGCATGTCAGAACGGGGAGGCAGAACATGAACATACGGGGAAATGGAGGTTCCTCCGCCGATTTCAGCGCTTATCTGGACGACTGGAAGGAAACGTCGCATCGGGAACTGAAAAAAGCTCTGTGCGCGGGCGACTCCAAGGCGTGGCAATTCATAAAAATCTATTCCATCCGGCTCTTTGTGTTCCGGTCTGGCTCCCTGCTGATCCATCAGGTGCATGATTTGCATTGGGACGGGAATGAGGAGGACGAGCTTCTTTCCAGGCTGTATATCCGGATGATCGACGAGAACAAAATCGCCCTGTATGAACACAAGGCCCCGCTTCATCTCTGGTTTCGGTACTATATCCGCGCGATCATCAAGGAAGAAATTCGGAAAAAAAACGCGGAAGACATAAAAATGGTGTCACAAAACGAGGACGACATCCTCTCTGTTAGCGACAACACGGAGACAGATGATGAAAGTGAAAGATACACATTCGGACAAAAATGTTTCGGAGAACTGTGGAGAACCAATCCGATTTACGCCTATGTCCTGCTACTGAGGGACAAAGCGGGTTTGAGCTCCAAAACGGTCTCCGAGTTGTTAAAACACACCAACGATATCAACATCAACAAAATACACCAGCGCGCCATGGAATCTCTGAAAAAAATAGCCGCAGAACGACAGGATTGAATAAGATGAAACATTGTATTACAGAAGAAGAAGCCCTTCAGTTCGTACTGTCGCCGGAACAGGTACATGCGGAGGTGGCAATGCACGTTTTCAACTGCCGCAGATGCCAGGACCTGCTGAGAATCACCGCTCTGGAGATCGTCGATTCTCCGGCATCGCGTCCGGAACAGAGGATCTGGGTCGACTTCCGGTCATTTCTCGAAAAGAAGCTCATGCAGCCGCATTCCGAAAAGCCCGCGCCGTTATTCCCGTTCGGGGGAGCTGCCTTATCCTCCCTGGCATCCATCATTCCCATGGTCGGAGCCATGTCCCTTGTAGACAACGCTTCCGCGGCGCGGGCTCCGCGCGGAACCATTTTCTCCCGGCCCGCCGGGCAAAAGGAGATCGTCTGCAAGATGGTTTTCGAATCGAGTCCCCAAAGCGGCCTGACAAGAAGGTGGAACGCGGAATTGCTGATTTCCAATGACTTTTCCGACAATGCGGTCCTGTCTTTTCTCGTCACGGACCATCACGGTCTCGCGATCGAATCCGGCCGGCTCAAGTTTGCGTCGTTCCTGCTGCCGGTTTTCATGGGGGTCGCGACGATCTCGTTCGGTGATTTCAGAAAAGCGCTGAAAGAACCTGAAATCTCGGTCATCTATTCCGATGGTGAAAAAATCAATGGAGAATTGGTTTTTTTTGAATAAACAAAAACATACCTTTAACCAAAAGAGAAAGGCATAAAAAATGAACAAAGAACGACTTGACAGAATGTTGCAAATCGCATTGGAGGAAAAGATCCCCCTGCGTGAAGACACAAACACGGCGCTTCAGAACATGACGTCGCCTCATTATGTGATTTCCCTGGTCGGCTGCTTCCAGGTCGGGAAATCGACGCTCCTGAACCGGGTGCTGCTCGGCAGCGAAACTCTGCTGACGGAAGGCAAAGGGCTTCCGACGACCGCCATCCCGACGAAACTGGTCTATGGCGAACGCAAATGCCTGACGGTTGTCCATCGGAAGAGCGACATCCCCGATCAGTCCTTCTTCGATGAGGAAATCACGGACGATCTTCTGCGCTCCCTGACGACGGCGTCAACCGAAGCGGCCCGGCTCGAGCTGGCGAATAAGATCAAATACGTTCAGCTGGCAATGCCGATCGACGCGCTGCAGAGTTACACGTTCTTCGACACTCCCGGAATCGAAGATCCGAATCAGGATCTGATCAAGAGGACGACCGCCGAGGTCCTGTCGGAATCGGATCTGGTCGTCATGGTGGTCGGCGCTTCGAGACAACTTGCCACGGCGGAGATCAGCTACCTGCGGAGCTCCATCTTCAACCAGGGAATGAGCCGGGCCATCGTCCTGGCCTCCTATAATCCCAAAGAGGAAAAGCCCGCTTCGGAACGTGCACTGATCCAGAATGCCATCAAGGCCCAGCTCTGCCAGATCGGACGCGAGTATGTCCCTGTTCACGCCTACACCTACGATCCGACCGTGGACGGCGAGATCCTTCGCGGCGAACAGGAGATCATGTCCACGCTGCTTGCGTTCCTCGACGAAAACAAGGCCCAGTCGAGAATCGACAAGGCCGCCTACGCGCTGCGCGGGGATTTCATCGCCTTCATGGAGAAACTGAATGCGCAGATCGAAGTGAACGGCAAGAGCAAAGAGGCTCTGCGTGAACTGGAAAACAAAATCAACGATGCGGCCATCGAACTGGACAGCGAATACCAGAAGCAGTATCATTACCTTTCCACCGAGCTGGGACGCGCTTCCTCGGAGGAACTTGCCGCCCTGAGATCGGAGTTCATTGACGGCGACGGATCCCTGGTCGAGCGTTTCGTCGCATTGTTCCAGGATTGCCAGGACCTTGCCTCCGTCAAACTGCGCATCGGGACCGCCATGGAAGAAATCACACCCGACATCGAAGACCGTATCGCAGCAGTCTCGGAACGACTGAACGAGCGGTTCCGCCTGATTCTTACCGAATGCAGCAAGAAAATCGAAGAGGCGGCCAACCGGATTTCCATCTCCAGCAACGGCTACCACTCCACCGTCAGCGCCGGATGGCTGGGAAAGGTCAATCCGACCCTCCTCAAATGGCTGGAAATCGGCGCGGGATTCTTCTTCGGGAATATCCTCTGGGCAATCGGGCTGTATTTCGCGGACAAGATTCCCATCATCAAGAATCTGCTGCCTCATGAGTTCCTGCGGTACGTCGTTCTCAATACGCTCAAGAAATCGTTCATCCAGTCGCTTGAGGATTGCGTGAGTGATCTTCAGCATCAGAGCCAGGACATCAGGGCGAAGCTGCTTGAGAGCCTGAAGGAGGTCTTCGCGGAGATTTACGCGGAACGGATCGCGCCCTATCAGGAAGTCATGCAGGATACCCAGCGTCAGGTCCTTTCCGAGGAACAGGTCGCCGAAACGGTCGCAAAGATCAAAATGCTTCAAAACAACATGGAAAACTTTGACATCTGATGAGGTGCGACATGTCTGAACGGTATCAACCTTCTTTCCTGAATAACGCTCCGGCCGCCTTCGGCGATTCGCAGGGGATCGACTGGTCCACCCTGATGCATCCGGACGACCGGGAGGCGATCAACGCCATGGAAAAGCTTCCCGGGTTCTCCACGGTCATGAAATGGGTCCTGAGCGGCGTTGTGGAGAAAGTCATGTTCGGCAAGAACATCGGCAACACCCTGCGCCTGGGGCCGGATCAGCTGCCCGAATACTACCAGCTGCTTGTGGATGTCTGCAAGACGCTGGGAATCACCGAGATTCCGCAGTTCTACATGGAAATGAACCCTGTTCCCAACGCCTACACCTGCGGTGAACAAAAGGCATTCGTCCATGTCACCTCCGGACTTGTCGAATCCTTCACCCCCGAGGACATCAGGATCGTCCTGGCCCACGAATGCGGACATATTCTCTTCAGGCATGTCCGTTATTCCATGCTGGCCCAGACCCTGCTCCTGGGGCTCGGCTCGGCTTTGGGAATGGCCGCCACGGTGGCCAGTTTCGGGCTCTCGACCGCCTTCGAACAGTGCGTCTACAGGTGGATGCGCATGTCGGAGTATTCCGCCGACCGCGTTTCCGCGCTGTATGCCGGCAGCGCGAAAAAAGCCACTTCCGTGATCATGCACCTGGCGGGCGGCCCGGAGTCGATCCTGAAAAACGTCAACTACAAGGCGTATTATGAGCAGACTCTGGAGTACGAGAAGACCTTCTCGACGAAAGACTGGGAAGGAATCCTCCAGAACCTGACCCTGTGGAGCAAGACGCATCCCTACAATGCCAGCAGAGGCGTGGAAATCGGCAAGTTCGCGAGCACGACCGTGTTCAAGACGACCGCGCAGCGTCTCGGCACGTATTGCTGCGGGGAGTGCGGTGCGAAAATGCGTACGATGAACATCTGCATGAACGGACATATCAACTGAACAGGACATAACAACCGACAACACGGGGCGGGGAGGCGTCACGCCCCCCGTCCCGGACTTGATGTCGATTCACCCAAACGAGCACAACAGGAGCCCCATCGTGGATACGAAGTTTGCATCTATTACCGACGGAACAGACCCGAAATGCCCGAAAATCGTTCTTGTCAGGTCTTTCGGAAAGGGGGTATCCACGACATTCAACACCTTTTGCGGAGGGCGGGAGATTTCCCCCATGGGAATCGACGGTCTCAAGACCGCCGCTGCAATGACCTCCGCCGTATCCATTCCGGAACACGAGGACGAATACGTTGAGATCTTCTGGAAAACGGAGTATGAATTACTGCTGAGCGTGATCGGTTTTACCAACTCGATTCTTGCGGCAGCGCTTTCGTCAACTCCCGAACTTGGGACAGCTTATCTGCGGAAATGCATCGACAGTGAATGGGCCAGCTATGAACGCGACCGCAGGAATTATAATCCGGAAAAATATGAATCGCTTCAAATCGCGACCTTGATCCTGAACTATTCCAACGATCCCAAGTTGAAGGAATACAGAAGCAAAAACAGGTTCACACTTCAGGAAATGAAGTCCTTCATGACATACCCTGCGGATTGGGCGCTGCGCTGGTCGCAGGGACGCAATCACGACTTTTCTCTGGAGGAGATTCTGTTTGTTTTCGTATCCCACGCAGTCTGCCATATTCATTCCGAAATTCTCGAACGTCTCGGATGTGTCATAACGGAATCTCCGAGTTTGTTCGTGAACCAGTGGGAAACGGAACTTTTTTATAAGATGCTGCCGGAGGCCGATGTCATCATTTATCCCCTTGGCGGGAACAGGACCATCGACCATTTGGATTTGAAGGCCATCGAAATCATGGTTCAGAGCGAACAGGCGCACAAACTGTTTTTCGCGATCAATGCAAGAAAGGCGAAAAAGCATGTGGAAGGAGTGTTCCGCCCGGCGGACCATGCGTCCATCAAAAGCAGGGGGATCGACCTCGACGAGGATGACATCATGGTGTTTCATTCCCGTCTGGCGTTCGAAGCGGAATCCTTTCCATACACGGAAGACAAAATGAGGTGGAAAAAAAATGTCCGTTCCGATTTGGCGTCATATCTTGATCTGGATCCCTTCGATCCATCCTCCCAGGAAAAAATCGATGCCCTCATGGCGGATCCGGAAGCACTAATGGAGATTTCCGGTTTCCCGAACCTTATCGACAAAATAGAAACTTTTCTTCACATAAACAACAACAAAAGAAATCACCCCAGGAGGCAAACAATGAAACAGGAAATGACCCCCGTCATTTACGAAGAAAAACGAAACGGCCTGATGACCCTGCTCGAAGGGATCATCAAAACGTGTCCCAAACTTGATGAAGAAACCAAGGACGAGCTGAACGCCGCCGTGGACAAATTGAAACGGAACAGCTTCGAAATTGTCCTCGTCGGAGAGTTTCAGGGCGGAAAATCCACGACGTTCAATACGATTTGCGGAGGCCGTACGATCTCCCCCATGGGAATCGGGATCAAGACCAGCGCCACAAAGATCTCCGCCATGTCCATTCCGGAAAATAAAGAGGAGTATGTCGATGTTTTCTGGAAAACCGATCGCGAACTGCTGCAGACCATGATGAACTTCATAGAGTATTCCTTTGTCGAACACCCCGAACGCCGTTCGAAATTCTATGATTCGGAGAACAATCTTGTGGCAACGCTCAAGACCCCCGAAATTTTTGCGATTGCACGGGAGTGCATCGACAGGGAATGGGATATCTATGAAAGCAATCGCAAGGCCTATGACCCGAAGGAAGAGGGGAAGCTGGATCTGCTTCAGATCTCGACCCTGATCCTGAATTTTTACAATAACCAGCAGCTGAATACCTACAGAGAGAAAACGCGGGTCACAGTTTCGGAATTGCAGACGATGGTGACATTTCCTGTGGACTGGCTTATGCGGTGGGCCCAGTCGCGGGATGCGGGTTTTTCTCTTGAGGAAACACAATTCGTCTTCCTTTCAAGCGCATTCTGCCATATCCATTCCAAAAACCTCGAACGCCTCGGATGTATCATAACGGACTGTCCCGGTTTGTTCGCCGGTCCCTGGGATACGGAAGTCGCGAATGAGGCAATGCGGAAAGCCGACGCCATTCTGTATCTCCTCGGCGGAGTGAAGGCGATTCAGGAAGCGGATTTGAAAGCGTTGAGCGCCATTGTCCAAAGCAACCAGGAGCACAAGCTGTTTTTCGCGATCAATGCAAGAAAGGCGAAAAAGCATGTGGAAGGAGCGTTCCGCCCGGCGGACCATGCGTCCATCAAAAGCAGGGGGATCGACCTCGACGAGGATGACATCATGGTGTTTCATTCCCTTCTGGCGTTCGAAGCGAAATCGTTCCCATACCTGGAAGACAAAACGGGCTGGAAGAAAGAGACCCGCAGGAATCTGGCCCATTATCTTGATCTGGATCCCTTCGAAGAGGCGGATGCCGAAAAGATCAACGGCCTGGTGACAAATCCTGATGAGCTGGCCGATGTTTCCGATTTCACAAGTCTCGTGAACAGGATCGAAACCTCCATCGTCGCGAAGAAGTCGGAAGCGATCCTTGTGAAGGGCGGAACGGACAAGGCATCGAATGCGCTCGAGAATCTGAGCGGCGCCCTGCAGGCCCGTGAAAATGGCGCCATGACGACAAGAACGGATCGCGAAGCTGAAGTGAAAGCCGCGTGGGCTAAACTGAAAAAATTCCAGGAAGAAGTCAAAGTTCTGATCGGAGGACTGGACAAACCGGTTCTGGCCGAGAGCCTGGCCGACAACTTTGTCGAGGAGGTTTTCATCCGGAATACCGCGGCGATCGCCAACAGCATCACGGACAAAATCAAAGTCCTGTTCACGCATTCGACTACGTTGTGCCAGATCGTTTATGATGTTGCCAAAAAGAGAATAAAGTCTTTGTACTCGGATAATTGCGATAAAGAAAAAGGTAAAATACATTCTATCCTTGAGTCGAGCATCAAGGATTCGATCTATTCCATTACGACAAATGCCATCGAAGGCTGGTGTACAAACCTCATCCAAGGCAACAACCTGGTGTTCAACAGCACCTATCAGAATGAACTCAACAACATTCAGGAGCGCATCCGGGAAAGATGGGATTCCCAGTATCAGGGCGGGAACTCGCTCCTGAAAGGACTTGTGATCGATTTCAGCTGGAATCCTTCTCTGGATGGAGAGCAGGTCACCTCAAGAATTGGAGACAGCGAAGTCAAAATAAGCGTGCAGGCGCAGATCATAAAGGCATTGTCCATGAGAGTGGCGGCCATGGTCTCCGCAATCATCGGCGGAGCCATCCTTGTTCTTGCCGTGGGATTCCTGTTCGACGCAATCTTTATGATTGTCGCCGGAGTTGCTCTGGTGCTTCTGGGAAAGAAATACAATCAGTGGCTGGAGGAAAAACTTGCCATCGGACTGGAGCGGGCTTTCAGAGTTCCTCTGCAGCAGAAAGTCACGGAGTATTTCAGGTCGGACGAGACGACCTTTGTCCTGAAAGAAAACGCCAGGGAAATCATTTTCAAATTTGTCGAAAGCCTCAAAACGCGTTGTGATCAGTCTCTTAAAAAACAAAAAAAGGATCTGGAAAAACGTGTGAAAGATTCTCTGGCATTGGAAAGGCTGGCGATCGGCGATCTGCAGCGGATCGCGGATGAATGCAAGACAATCCGTGAAACGCAGATCGATCCCGCATGGGCACAGGTCTCCGCATTCGCGGATGAACTGAAGCCGTATTTCGCGTCAGCCGCGGATATCGCGAAAATAAAATAAGGAAACGGGCAATCTCCCGCGGAGCGGCTGTTCCGCGGGAGGACATTTCATGGAAGCGGATGAATGGGCAAATGGCACTGCGAATCGGATTGATCGGCGGTTTTCAGGGGGGGAAATCCACCTTGATCAACTGCCTGCTGGAAAATCGGGTGGCAGTTACGGGAATCGGTCTTTCGACGACCAAATATCTCGTTGAGTACTATTACTCCCCGCGCGTCCGGTTTTCGGAAGTATGCGGCGCCCGGGAAAAAGATCTGTTTATGGACCAGTTCTTACACTCCGCCCCCCCAAAAACGGATGTGGTGTACCGGATCGGTCTCCCCTCGCCCCTGCTGCAGTCCGTCAGCCTGATTGACACCCCCGGTTTCGATGCAGAAGAACGGGACGACCGGATTGCGGAAAAAGGCTTTGCCGATCTGGATTTCGCCATCTTCGTGCTGGGCGGGACACGGGGCGCGCTGAACAAGCCGGAGTGCGCGACCCTGTATAAGCTGTCGGAATACCGCATTCCTGTGCTCATCGTGTTCAATTCGCACGGGGACACGGATGTCCAGTGGGATCCGTCGTCGCAGATAAACTGTCTGTTGCGCAAAAACGTGTCCGCGCAGATCAAACAGATGGGGCTGATGCGGTGCATTCCCCTGTGCGGAGAGGATGTGTTCGCCATCAACACGGCCTGGTGCTGGTATGCCATTTCAGAGCAGCGGGGGCATGACTTCCTGCTTCCCGAGGCAAAAAGAGAGAAGGCCCTGAAACGGAGCGTCCGTATTTTCTTCGCGGGGGAAGAGGACATTTCGGAAAAACAGCTCATGGAACGTTCCCGCATCGGGATTCTGCGGGAGTTCCTGACCGAAGGCGGGACCATGTTCGGAAATGTTCATACGACGACCGCGATCTACAATGCGTTCGACGACATGTGCATGCAAATCGTCAGATCGATGGAAATGATTTGCAGCCGGTCCGCAAAACCGCTTGAACGATTCAAATACTGATACTGACCGGGAGATTTTTTTATGAGTGTTGAGGTTATTCGTAAGATCGACAGCAGTAAAGACCAAATAAACTGGCAAGCCTTCGATCTGATCGGTTATTCCTCCAAGGATTATTGCCATCAGCACACCTTGTGGGGGAGAACGGTTTCCGTTCCATCCGAGGAGGATTTCCTTGCGCTGGCAAAGGAGACGAAACGGGAAACGCGCAAGGTTTTTGAGGATATGCGCGAGCTGTGCCGGGAGACGGAATCAAAATGCCACCGGGAAGTGGATGGCGGCCTCATGGAAATCGAAGCCCAATTCAACCGGAAACTGGAGGAGCTTGCCCGGAACGTTGAAAAGGGTCTGTCCGAGGGCAGTCCGTTCTTCGGGAAGTTTTCGCGTCAGTTGAATCAGCATCTGGCGCTCCTTCAAAAACTTAGCACCGATCTTTCCGCGAAGAAGGCCGAAATCGAAAAGCTCATTTCCGGAACGGCGGAACAGAGCAAGGCCTTGTCCGCAAAACTGGACCAGGCGGAATCCCAAATGAATGCGCTTCAGCGGAACGCGGCGGGCTGTTATGAAAAACAATTGAAACTCGCAGAGGAAATGACCGCAAAGCAGAAACAGGCGGAGGAGCGGATTCAGTCGGCCCGGCAGAAAACGGAGGCCGAGTACGCAAAACGGAAACAGGAGTTTCTCAACGAGATTTCGGAGCGGCAGAAACAAGCGGAGACGGAATGCTCGAATCTGATCGACCGTTACGACATCATGCTGGCGGATTACAAACAGCTGTTGCAGAAATCCTTCTGGGGAAGACTGAAATGGCTTTTCACAGGAAAGATCTGAATATGAATATCATGACGACATTGTTCTCGGAATTCCAAACGCGCTGGGCGATTGTGAAAAAGCCGGAATCGACAAGAAGCCAGCGCGTTTTCGCCCTGCTTGAGATTTTCTGTTTCCCGGCCAGCCTGATGGCCATCTTTCTGCTGCTCGTCCAGCTGATCCTTTTCATGGTCAATTGCGGGTCCCTGATCCCGAACTGGTGGCTGCGGTATGCTTCGCCGATCCTCCTGGCGGGTGCCGTGGGGTATCTGACGAACTGGCTGGCCATCATGATGCTGTTCCGCCCGTATGACCCCGTAAAATGGCTGGTGGTCTGGCCCCAGGGGATGATCCCGCGGAACAAGTCGGCGGTTGCGCACAAAATGGGGGACGAGGTGGGGAACAAACTGCTCTCTCCGGACCGTCTGGCGGATGAAATATCCGAAAAACTGATCGCGTTCCTGAGTGACCCGGATGTCATCAAAAAAATCAGGATACAGATTCAGGATTTCCTTCTGCTGCACCAGAAAAGCATTGTGGATTTCCTGATCCCGGAAATAGAAAAGACGTTGGTCAAAGAAATAGACAAGCAGATCACGCCCGACAACATCAAGAGTTTCTGGGAAAAAGAGCTGAAGCCGCGTCTGGAGAGCGAAGAAACCCGAAATGCCATTGCGGGATATATCGTTAAAGTCTGTCAGGAAAATGCGACCGAACTGACAACCGCCATCCAGGGCAAACTGAGGACTTATCTGAACCAGAAACTCAGTTTCATTCCGCTGTTCAAAGACCAGGTCGTGCAGCTGGTCATTTCCTTCTTCGCGAACCGGGAAAGCATGCAAGCTATGATCAGGGACTGGCTCGGAGCGCCGGAAACCCAGAAAATGATTTGCGGCAAAATGGTGAATGTCGGAAAAAAACTGAACGAATGGCTTCAGTCTCCCGAAGCGGAGGTGAAACTGGGAAGTTTTTCGAATGACGCGAAGAAGTCCCTGAAAGAGTTTCTGACGAAGTATCTTCATACGGCGCTGCCGGTTTTTGCACAGAATGCGCTTGACTCCAAGGAGTTGTGGCAATGGTTCGAAAAGAAGATGCTGCCGGGCGCCCGTGACGGCCTCGTCGCTTTCGTCAGGGATCACAAACAGCAGATCATCGACAACCTGAAACTTGCCCAGCGAATCGAGGATGCCATCAATGCGCAGGATGTACGGAGCTTCCACAAAATGATCAACAACATCGCGGCCCAGCATCTGGGAGCAATCCAGGTCCTGGGTTTTCTGCTCGGCATCCTTGTCGGATTCCTTCAGCTGCTTCAGATGTGGGTCAGCCAATGAGCTTTCCCACCTGTTTCCTGTCGCCCGCATCCCGAACAGAGGTCATTTCGACCGGTCATATCCGAAGCGACATGATGCTGCCGGAAAAAGCGGCAAATAATCAGTTCGAACAGCTTTTTTCGGTTTTTATGACTTGAAAAAAGCGATTGGACGGCTATTTTACAGCATCGGAAGAATCGCATTCGGCGATTCTCAGCCGAAATCAGCCGGACCATCCGTCAAAAACGAATTGCCGGAGGTTCCCGTTCTCATTCTTCATCCGGCTCAGCCGTTTTTTACCTGAAGGAGACCATTATGCGCCATTCGATCAAGCTCATCGGTTCCATCGTCTGTCTTTCCGCCTCTGCCATGCTCGCCTCGTGCTGCTGCGGCGAGGGCGGTTCCTGCCCGGACCAGTACAACAGACCCGTCAACGCCTACGCTCCCGGCCAGGAACAGCCGCTCTTCCCGCTGCTGCCGAACGGCGCCACGCAGCAGCAGAAGGACGACGCCATCTTCCGGAACACCCGCGTGACCGCGAAGACGTTCGACGCCGACGGCATCAAGATCAACTACTGCGAGGGGACGTACAACATGGACGCGCCGGGCAAGCCGACCGTGCTGGTCTTCCTGCACGGCGTGGGCGAACGCGGCAGCGACAACAAATCGCATCTGCGCTACGGGTTCGCCGAGATCGTCTCCTACATCCTCGCCCACAAGGACACGAAGGTCGTCCTGCTGGCGCCGCAGTGCCCGGCGACCGAGGGCTGGGGAAACAACGTCCAGCGCGGCGGCGACGGCATCATCCGCCCGGAAAGCGTATTCGCCAACCTGCCGAAGCTGGTGCACGCGAAGATGAAGGAGTTCGACGCCGATCCCGCGCGCATCTACGTGACCGGGTTCTCCATGGGCGGACACGGCACGGTCGAGCTCGCGGGGCGCAATCCCGATCTGTTCGCAGCGTGCGTGGCGATCTGCTGCGGCGGCACGCGCGAGGAGGCGGAACGCCTGAAAGACATGCCGATCGCGCTGTATCAGGGCGACTACGACGAGACGGTCCGCACCGAGCTCACGCGCGACTTCTTCAAGTTCCTGCAGGAGGCCGGCAACACGCAGTGCAGCTACCGCGAATACCCGCTGATCGCGCACAACGCATGGGACGTCTGCTACAACGACTACGCCACGCTCGACTGGCTTTTCGCCCAGCGGAAGAAATAACGCGTGCCGAACACAAAACCATCCCCGAATGAACAGGCACCCAAATTCAAGTTAACAGACCGGAGCCCCCCAAATGATTAACATGGAAAAGATGCGGCAGGTCCTGACGCAGTACAAGACCGATTTCCCGACGTATTGGAAGGACGAAGAATACAAATGGGAAGCAGTCAGGCATTTCAAGGACAAATGGAACATCGATGCCGAAAACTTCGGCGAGATGTTCAAGGAAGCCACGAAAAAGACCGGCAACCTGCTGGATTCCGGTCATTCCTATCCCCGGGCAATGATCGGCAGATTTGCTCAGGCCGACGCCGAGGCCACCCGCGAAATGTTCCGGGCGCTGTTCGACGACTCGACGGATTTGACGAAACGGGTGAAAGCGTTTCAGGTGGCGGCAGACGAGATGAGGGCAAAGCACGACGACGGCACCTGGTGGAACCACTTCCAGAACACCAATGCCATCAGCACCTATCTCTGGCTGCACGATCCGGACAGATATTTCATTTACAAGTACCAGCTGGTAAAGGCGGCGGCGGCTGAATTGGGTTCGGATTTCACGCCAAGGGCCGACGGCTCCATCGAAAGTATGATCGGCGGATACCGGCTGTACGACGAAATCCGAGCCGCCGTCAAAGCCGACGAATCCGTCTGCGGCCTGATCCGGGACGCCGTGAACCGCAATCCGGATTGTTACCCGGACCCCGAATATGTTACAACCGCGATCGACGTCGCCTACTATCTGGCGAAACGCTACGGCAAAGCGCAGGACCGGCAGACCACCCCGGCAGAAGATGCAGAACCTGACGACGAATGGTTTCCGCAGGATTATTCTCCGTTGAGCGTCGAGGAGTGGCTGGAACTGCTGAAGGACGGTTCCGTTTTCACACCGGACAGCATGCGGATCATGGCGAGGATGATGGATTACGGCGGAGAGGCCACATGCAAACAGCTTTCCGAACGATACGGGAAAGACCCGAATTTCTACAACAGCGGGTCCTCCAACCTGGCAAAACGCATCTGGAAAAAGACGCAGTGCAAGTTATGGTCGGATGCGGATGAAACCAGAAAATGGTGGCCGATCCTGTACCTGGGCAAAAACGCGGAACAGGAGACCGCCGGCGTCTTCGTCTGGCGGCTGCGGAATGAACTCCGGGAGGCGCTTGAGCAGGACGGCGGCTGGAGGCAATACCTTGCCGTGCCGTACACGGAACATGACTTCTTCGAAAACGACAAAGTCTACATGGACAAATCAGATTACCGTGACCTGAAGGAGCTTCTTCTGTTCAAAAAGAACGTCATTCTTCAGGGAGCGCCCGGAGTCGGCAAGACGTTTGCCGCAAAAAAACTGGCGTACTCCATCCTGGGCCAGAAAGACGATTCCCGAATCGAGTTCGTGCAGTTCCATCAGAATTGCACATATGAGGATTTTGTCATGGGATACCGCCCGAAAGGAGACAAGTTCAAACTGAAGACCGGAGTCTTTCTCAATTTCTGCCGGGAAGCGGCCGGGAATCCGGACAGCAGGTATTTCTTCATCATCGACGAGATCAACCGCGGCAACATGAGCAAGATCTTCGGGGAGCTCCTGATGCTGATCGAGAACGATAAACGGGGGAAGGACTGGTCGGTTGAACTGGCATACGGCAATGATCCGGAGGAAAACGACGGACAGGAAGAAGCTGCCGATGCGATTCCCCAACGCTTCTTCGTCCCCGAAAACGTCTACATCATCGGCATGATGAACACGGCAGACCGCAGCCTGGCCATGATCGACTATGCCCTGCGCCGGAGATTCAGCTTCTTCGAAATGAAACCGGCGTTCGATTCCGAGGGATTCAGGGCGTATCAAAGGAGTATCGGCAGCGCGAAGTTCGACAAGCTGATCAAAACGATCCAGGACCTGAATGACAGCATTGAAAAAGACCCTGCCCTCGGTTCCGGGTTCCGGATCGGACACAGCTATTTCTGCAACAGAAAACCGGACGAAGTCTCCGGGGACTGGATGAAACGGATCGTCAAGTACGAGATCATCCCCCTGCTCCAGGAATACTGGTTCGATGAGCCGTCCAAATGGAAACAATGGCGGGACGACCTCGAAAAGTGTCTCGGTTCAGAGGCGGATGAGTCATCTGCGCCACCTCGGGCATCGGCCGTTTCCGGCGGTTCGGACCAGGCGGAACAGTAACGGAACGGCTGTATGGAGAGTATGATGTCCGGGACGGAGGATAAAAGCAGGATCGTCATCAGGAACGTCTACTACATGCTGACCTACGCGTTCCGCTTTCTTGAGCAGACAAAATACGAGAAAGCCGCATCGGCCAGGTTTGAAAACGCTGAGAATCTTCTGGCGGCGATCCTCGCCATCGGGGTTGCACAGCAGATCAAACAGGGCCTGCACCGGGAATATGTCGAAAAGCACGAGACGATGCCGGTCATCCGCGGCAAACTCGATCTGCCCGCCACCATCCGCAACCGCATCCGGCGGAATCCGAAAGCGGCATGCGAGTTCGACGAACTGCTGGAGGACAGCCTTCACAACCGTGTTTTGAAGACGACCATGAAAGCGCTGCTCCGGACCGCGGGCGTCGAACAGGCACAAAAAACGGATTTGAAGAAGAATCTTGTGTTTTTCGACGGGGTCGGCGAGCTGCCGGAACTCAAAATCCCGCGGAACCGGCTCCGCTTCGAGCGGAACAACCGGAACTACAAAATGCTGATCCATATCTGCGAAATGATCCTGAAAGGAATGGTGCAGACCACGGACCGCGGCGAATGCAGGCTGGCGCAATTCGAGGAGAAAAACATGCCGTGGGTTTACGAGAACTTCATTCTCGAATACTACAGGAGGACCCGGCCCGACCTGAATCCGGCCCATACACAGGTCAGATGGGATTTTCAGGGCGAGGTAGCCGGCAGGGAGCAGATCCCCGACATGAAAACGGACATCACGCTTCGAAAAGACGGGAAGACCCTGATCATCGACGCGAAATATTACGGACATATCCTGAAAGCATCCCGTCAGAATGCTCAAAAGAAACTGCCGTCCGCGAATCTGTACCAGATTTTCGCTTATGTGAAAAACATGGACCGCGAAGCGACGGGCAACGTTTCCGGATTGCTCCTGTATGCGAAAACGAATGAACTGGATGTGCCGAAATGCAAATGCAACATCGGCGGGAATCAAATCGAAGCGAAGACGCTGGACCTGGACTGCGATTTTGAAGTCATAAAGCGACAGCTGGACGAGATCGCGATCGATATCTTCGGACCTCTGCCGGCCGGGAACGCATAATTACGGCGGATTCCCGTCAATTGTTGCATGGGGCATGAATCAGGACGCATTCGCGTCCGGGGGTCGCTGCGCACCTTGGTGAACTCGTTTGCGCGAGTTCGATACTTTCCATGACCGCGAGGCGCGCAGGGCAGGAACAGGAAGATATGCGAAAACACCCGGAGGATGAGGCGGCGACATGGTCAGTCGTCGTGTGCAAAGATATCGACGTACGCGACGGCGTCGTCGTACAGCCTCATGACAGCTTCGGACGGAGTTCCGGCGATCTTCGCGGCGACGAAGGCGGCGAGCCACCCGGCGGCGAATCCGGGCAGGATCTCGTAGATGCCGGTGTCTTTCAGGAAGATGAGCCAGCCGATATCGACGGCCGCACCGACCACGATGCCGGCAATCGCACCCGCGAAGTTGAACTTGCGCCAGAAAAGCGACAGAAGGATGGCCGGGCCGAACGCCGCGCCGAAGAGCCCCCAGGCGTTTTCGACCAGGCCCATGATGGAGCCGGAGTTCGGATTGGCGGCGAGCACGAGCGCGACGACGGCCACCGCGAGCACGACGAAACGCCCGATCCACATGAGTTCGCGGTCGGACGCCTGATTCCTGCGGATGATCGGCTTGTAGACGTCGCTGGCGAGCGAGGACGAGGCGGAAAGCAGCTGGCTGTCGGCGGTGCTCATGGAGGCGGCGAGCACGGCGGAAAGCAGAACGCCGGAGATCACGCCGGGGAAGATCCTGCGGACCATCTGGACGAAGACCAGCTCATTTTTCGCCAGGTCGGCGTCCATGCCGAAGTCCAGGCGCCCGACGATGCCGATCAGTGCCGCAAAGACCAGGATCAGGACCGTCCAGGCGATGCCGATCCACGCGGACCGTTTCAGCGTCTTCTGCGACTTGATCGACATGAACCGGATGATGATGTGCGGCATGCCGAAATAGCCGAGGCCCCAGGCCAGCCCGGACACGATGTCGCGCCAGTCCGCGGCGGGATTCCAGTAGTGGCTGGCCGGATCGATGTGCTCGCCGAGGAAGTCCAGCATGAGGAAGGCGAAGACCGGGGCGAGCATCATCGCGCCGAGGATGAGCAGCCCCTGGAAAAAGTCGGTCCAGCAGACGGCGGAGAACCCGCCCATGAATGTGTAACCCACGATGATGAACACGGCCAGGAACATCGCCGCCATCGGGTCCATGCCGATGACCTTGTGGAACAGCGTACCGCACGCCTTGATGCTGGACGCCGCGTAGACCGTGTACGCCAGCAGGAAGACGACGGCGCAGATCACCTGAAGCGCCTTCGATTTCGCCAGGAAGCGGTTCGAGAGGTATTGCGGGATCGTGATCGCGTCGCCGGCCACGATGGAGAACCTCCGCAGGCGCGGCGCTTCGATCAGCCAGCTGGCCGTGTAGCCTGCCACAAGGCCGACCGGGATCCAGATCTTGCCCAGCCCGAACGCATAGACCGACGTCGGAAGCCCCATCAGCACCCACGCGCTCATATCCGACGCGCCGGCGGACAGCGCGCCGACCCACGCGCCCATCTTGCGGTCGCCCAGGAAGAACGTCTTCTCGCCGCCCTTGCGGTCCCTGAAGAAGAAGAAAACGCCGATTCCGAGCATGCAGAGGAGATAGAGGATGAAAACGATGACTTCAGGGTTCATAGGACAGATTTCCGGTGGGGTTGCGGTCGGGTTGAGAATACGGGGCTTGGCCGGGGTCCGGAGCGCTTTTTCCCTCGGGGATGGTGCGGAATCCGGGAGTGCGCAGTACGGCTCCCGCGCGACATCAGGGCAGGCTGACAGCCTCGACATGAACGCGGGAGGCCCGGCATTGTATAACTATAGCATCTTTCAACGGCTTTTCAAGGATGTTCCATGAGATCGCACCGAAAAAAGTACGTGCGTCGGGGAGAGCGCGACCGGGCGGTCCTGCCGCGACCGGGCGGCTCAGGCCGGGCCGCAAGGTTATTCGCATTCAACCGAGTATCTTATCGAAATAGAAAAAAAGCTTCAGCAGCAGGATCGTCAGGAGAACCGCACTGGCTGTCGAAATGATCCTGCGCGGCAGTGTGTGCGCAGCGCCTTTATCCCGCGTGGCGAAATGCATCAGGATCGTCGGGATTCCCTGAAAGATCACCGAGATGCAGGCCATGCCCTGGAAGTCGTAGAGAAGACTCATGAACGGGCGATCGTAGAACGGATTATCCACGAACGGATTCTGAAAGGAAATCAAAAAAGACAGGGCGAAGACAAATGCCTCCAGGTAGAGAAGCATCCATTTTTCGACCAGAAGCCACTTTCTTGCCGCGAAACAGATCCCGACGGGGAACAGAATTGAGCCCACAAGGCTCGCATAACTCAGGAGGTGTCCGAACGATGTTTCCCAGTTCGGATCCAGTCTATGAACAATGAGCCCGTGATTGCGCAGATTGTCACCCAGCCAGCCGCAAAGACAGCATGAGCAGGAGAGAGCAAGGAAGAAATAGCGGTTTTTCACGACGGCAATGCAGAAATGTACGAAATCAGTTTCGGAGCTTCTCGTCCGTTCCTCTTCGTTCGAGATGATCGTTTTTTCTTCATCGGGATCACAGGGAGGAATCTCCGGGCTTGTTCTGTCTGTGTCTGTATTCATAAAAAGGAATCCTTTTCGGAAAAAAGTTGAATGCGTGTTTCTCTATAATAACAAGAGTATTTTTTTCGAGTTTTGTGACAGTTCTTTTCGAAAAAAAAGCAAAAAAAGCAGAACTGTTTCCGTTTTGGGGATTGCGGGAGTGTCCGCCTGACCTCGCCGCCGGGCACACACAGTGTGTCGTGCGGTGCCCGGCTGCGCTCGGGGAGGACAAGTCCTCCACTGCAGTAGTGCTTTCGGTTGAGCACGTGGGAAAGATTTAATCGGCGGGATCGTCCGAATCTCCGGTCGTTCCCGTTCTGTCGACGTTCACGGGAGCATCTTCGACGATTTCATCCATGAGCTCCATTTCCTGCGCCTTGGTGGTCCGCAAATCTTCCGGCTTCTTTATATAACGACGGTAAATCGGCGAGAAAACGGACGCAAGGATCACTGCCAGGATCAGAATCGCGGTCGGGAGTTCCCTCACGAATCCGGGGATTTCACGTTTCATGGGAGATTTCCTTTCAGAGCAGGTTGTTCAGCAGAGGCTTCAGGAACTTCCCGGTGTAGGACTTTCTGCAGGCGGCGACCTCCTCCGGGGTGCCGGTGGCGATGACGCGTCCGCCCTCGTCGCCGCCCTCGGGGCCGAGGTCGATGATGTAGTCGGCGGTCTTGATGACGTCGAGGTTGTGCTCGATGACGAGGATGGTGTTTCCCTTGTCGCGGAGCATCATGAGGACCTGGAGAAGCTGGCGGATGTCGGCGAGGTGCAGGCCGGTCGTGGGCTCGTCGAGGATGTACAGGGTGTTGCCGCGCGGGATCTTGGCGAGCTCGGTGGCAAGTTTGACGCGCTGCGCTTCGCCGCCGGAAAGCGTGGTGGCGCTCTGGCCGATGGAGATGTAGCCGAGGCCGACGCTTTCGAGCGTCTTGAGCTTGCGGGCGATGGGCGTGACGGCAGAGAAGAACTCGACGCCCTCGGACACGGTCATGTCGAGGATCTCGGAGATGTTCTTCTTCTTGTAGGTGACGGAAAGCGTTTCCTCGTTGAAGCGGCGGCCGTGGCACACGGGGCACTCCACATACACGTCCGGCAGGAACTGCATTTCGATGCGGCGGATGCCGTCGCCCTGGCAGTCCTCGCAGCGGCCGCCCTTCACGTTGAAACTGAAACGGCCGGGGCCGTAGCCGCGGACCTTGGATTCGGGCAGGGAGGCGAAAAGATTGCGGATGGCGGAGAAGAACCCGGTGTAGGTGGCGGGGTTGGAGCGCGGGGTGCGGCCGATCGGGGTCTGGTCGATCATGATTGCCTTGTCGATGAACTCGAGGCCGCGAATTTCCCTGTGCGCGCCGACCTCGCCGGCGTCGGCTAGCTCGAAACGGTGTTCCAGCGCGCGGCGGAGAATGCCGTTCACGAGCGAGGACTTGCCGGAACCGGAAACGCCGGTCACGCAGGTGAAGACGCCGAGCGGGATCTTCACGTCGATGTTCTTGAGGTTGTTGTGCGTGGCGCCGAGGATTTCGAGGAACTTGCCGGAACCCGCGAGACGTTTCTCCGGGACGGGGATGGACTCTTCGCCGGAGAGGAATTTGCCGGTGAGGGAACGCGGGCAGTTCACAAGCTCGGCGGGCGGGCAGGCGGCGACGATCTCGCCCCCGTGGACGCCCGCGGCGGGTCCGAGGTCGATCACGTAGTCGGCGCTCTGGATGGTCTCGGGGTCGTGCTCGACGACGACGACGGTGTTTCCGATGTCGCGGAGATTTTTGAGCGTGGCGAGCAGCTTGGCGTTGTCGCGCTGATGCAGGCCGATGCTGGGTTCGTCGAGGATGTAGATGACGCCGACGAGGCCGCAGCCGAGCTGGGTGGCGAGGCGGATGCGCTGGGCTTCGCCGCCGGAGAGAGTGCCGGATTCGCGGGTGAGGGAGAGATAGCCGAGGCCGACATTCTTCAGGAACATGAGGCGGCTGCGTATCTCCTTGAGGAGCTCTGCGGCGATCTTGTCCTGGACGTCGGTGAGCTTGAGGTTTGCGAGGAAATCCAGCGCGGCGGACACGCTTTTGCAATTGAAATCGTGGATGCTGGCGCCGCCGATCTCGACGGCGAGGCTTTCCGGGCGGAGGCGCGCACCGTGGCAGGCGGGGCAAATCTTCCGCATGGTAAGCTCCAGCAGGCGCGTGCGGACGCTTTCGAACTCGGAATCCTGGCTGCGGCGCTGGAGGTTTGCGAGGATGCCCTCGAACGGCTTCTTCATCTCGTGGCGTTTGCCGCGCATGTAGAAACTGAAGTCGATGATCTCGTCGCCGCTGCCGTTGAGCAGCACGTCGCGGACGTGCTCGGGGAGGTCGCGCCATTTGGTGTCCATCAGCTTCGGGATGCCGTAGTGGGCGGCGATGCACTTGAGCATGTGGTTGTAGTAGATGATGAGGCGGTGCGCGCCGCGCCGCCAGGCGGGGACGGCCCCGTGGCGGAGCGTGGCGTTTTCGTCTTCGACGACCTTCGCGGGGTCCATGACCTGAAGAGAACCGATGCCGCTGCATACGGGGCATGCGCCGTAGGGGCTGTTGAACGAGAAATTGCGGGGTTCCGGCGGGGAGATGCTGATGCCGCAGTCCTCGCAGGAGAGATGTTCGCTGATGAGCTCCTCGCGCCAGACCTTTTCGCCGGAAACGAACGTGGCGTCGCGGTCCTCCAGCAGGAGCAGCATGACGCCGTCGCCGAGCTTCAGGGCGGATTCGATGGAGTCGTTGAGACGGGAAGGTTCGAGTTTGCCGCAGACGAGGCGGTCGACGACAGCCTCGATGTTGTGCTTGACCTTTTTGTCGAGCGGAGCGATCTGTTCGTCGAGCGCGACGATCTTCCGGTCGATGCGGGCACGGACGAAGCCGTCCTTGCGGAGTTTGTCGAGGATGTCGCGGTGTTCGCCCTTGCGGCCGCGGACGACGGGCGCGAGGATCATCATGGCAGGCCCGGCGGGGAGCTGGAGCAAACGGTCGCGGATGCGTTGGGCGGACTGTGCGGCGAGGACCTTGCCGCATTTGGGGCAGTGCGGTGTGCCGACGTGGGCGTAGAGAAGGCGGAGATAGTCGTAGATCTCCGTGACGGTCGCGACCGTGGAGCGCGGGTTGGAGCCGGCGGAGCGCTGTTCGATGGCGATGGACGGGGAAAGCCCCTCGATGTGGCGTACTTTCGGTTTGCCCATGCGGTCGAGGAACTGGCGGGCGTAGGCGGAAAGGCTTTCGACGTAGCGGCGCTGACCCTCGGCGTAGAGCGTGTCGAACGCGAGCGAGGACTTGCCGGAGCCGGAAAGCCCGGTGATGACGGTGAGACGGTCACGCGGGATCGTGACGTCGACGTTTTTCAGGTTATGTTCGGCAGCGCCGTGGATGATGATGTCCTGCATGATAATGACCGCGTCCGTTTCGTGTGAGTTCAGGAAGTGATGTGTTCCGCTCCGGCGGGAGAATCCGGGTGCGGGGAAGAAAGGAAGCGCGCCGCCTTGCGCTGCCTGCGTTTCTCGAACTGGAACATCTGAATGGCGTTCCAGCTGTTGTGCCAGAGGATATAGAACAGCGGGCCGAGGGCGGCGACGGGCGAGGCGAAGGTGATTGCCAGATAGATCGTGAAGGAGGTATTTTTCTGACCTAGGAGCTGACTGGATTCGAGCTTGCGGCGGCGCGGGCCGATCAGCCACCCAATGAAGAAGTTCAGGATGCAGATGGCGAGCGTGGCGCAGCCGATCTGGAGCAGGATCGTGACGGCGCTGATCTCCTGCTCGTCAAACGTGGTGCGGGCCATGCCGCCGAGGATGAGGAGCATGATCGACCAGGCCCAGAGCGCGTGCGGGGCGATCCTGTACTTTGCGAAGTCGGCGAGCCACGGCCAGAAATGCAGCAGGACGCGCGAAAGGAAAACGGGGAGCGCCATCACGAGCGCAATGTTCAGGAAGACCTCGTTGACGAACCGCCAGTCCATCTGCCCCGTAACAAGCGGGAGCAGGCCGATCAGGAAGAGCGAAATGCCGAGGTCGCTGATGAGGAACCCCATCAGCACCGTGGCGACGTTTCCGCCCAGAAAGGCGATCACGACCGGAGCAGCGGTGGCGGTGGGGGAAATCGCCGTGAAGAAGACGGCTTTCGCGACCTCGGTGTTGCCGCCGCAGAACCAGCAGGCCAGGAGCCATGCCAGGACACCGATCACGAGATTGGCGGCAAGCAGATACCAGTGGTACAGGCGTACCTTCAGGCCGCTGAACCTGATACCGAGGCAGGCGTTCAGGAGCATGACGACGAGCAGCCAGCGGACCATGAAGGAAGCATGGTGCATCCAGGGGAAACAGAGTCCGATGAAGAGCGGGATGATGATTTTGGCAGGCTGGCTGAGTGCTTTCCACATAAGGAGAATTCCGGATAGCGGATGAAACGCGCGGCGCGAAAAAGTAAAGAAATAATATACCTCCGGACAGGCCATTTTTCAAGATCCGAAAACACAGTCGGCGGCGAGAATCCGGAAAGAGCGGAAAAGGAATCCTGTCACATGCAACCAGAAGAACTGCATAGAGTTGTATTTGCCTGTCGTCCGCAAGCACGCAAAATGCGGTTTTGTTGAAGAGTCCGTGCGGCGCCAGCGGGGCCGGAAGCATGATTTCCCGCGGTCGGGAAGATCCGGAAGAAAGCCTCGGAAAAAGGGACATGGAAGATGGAATGCCGCGCGGAAATGAAGGCGGGATGATGCCCCGGCGGCGTCCGCACGGACTCTCATTCGTTTGAACATGATCGGACATGAACGCGCGAACCGGAGACGGAGGAACGATGAAGCTGACGGAATACTTTCTGCCGTACCAGAGACGCTGGATCCTGGACGACGCCCGGATGAAGCTGTATGCGAAGTCGCGGCGAATCGGCATCACGTATGCCACAAGCTACCGCGTAAATGACAAGTGTTTGCGGCATCCGGGGACGGTGCAGTGGGTGACCAGCCGCGACGAATTCACCGCCCGCGAGTTCATCACGGACTACATCGCGAAGTGGGCGGCGGCGGCGAACGCGGTCTGCCGCGGGCTCGCCGGGGAAAACGCCGCGGTCATCGACCCGCTGCACGGGATTCGAGCTTACACGGCGGAGTACGGCAACGGCAGCCGGGTGATCAGCCTCTCCAGCACGCCCGAGGCATTCGCCGGAAAAGGCGGAGACATCCTGATCGACGAGGCGGACCTGCACAAAGACAGCGGGAAAGTGATCGACATGGCGCTGCCGTGCACAACCTGGGGCGGCCAGCTGGAAATGGTGTCCGCGCTGAGCGTGGACGGAAGCACGGAATCGCCGTTCTGCCGGATGCTCCGCGAGGCGGAACACGGTGCGAACCCGATGGGATGGAGCATCCACCGGACAAGCATCCTGGACGCTGTCGAAGAAGGATTCGTGGAACGCGTCAATGAGATGACCGGGTGCACCTTGAGCCGGGAGGAATGGCTGAAGCTGATGCGGGCAAAATGCCGCACGGAAGACGCATGGCGGACGCAGTACCTGATCGAGGCGTCCGAGGCGGGCGCGGCGCTACTGGACTACGGTATGATCGGCGCGTGCGAGAACGATGCCGCAGAACTGGAAAAAACGCTGTACGAACATCCGAAGGCCATCCGGTACGCCGGATACGACGTGGGACGGAAGAAGGACGTCGGAGTGTATTTCGAGCTGACGCGCATCGGGGATATCCTGTGGCAAAGCGGATACGAAGTCATGGAAAACATGCCCTTTCGGATGCAGGCCGACGCACTGGCGCGCCGCCTTGACGACGGCCGGCTGGAACGTCTCTGCATCGACGCGACCGGGCTCGGGATGATGCTGGCGGAGGAAATGCAGGAACGCCACGGGAAGTACCGTGTGGAAAGCGTGACGTTCACCGCTCCCATGAAAGCCGCGCTGGCCATGCCGGTCCGGGCAGCGTTCGAGTCTCGCGGCATCCGTATCCTTGCCGACGACGTGCTGCGGCACGACCTGCACAAGATCGTGCGGAGCGTGACCGCCGCCGGAAACGTGCGGTACGACGCGGAGCGCGACGAATCCGGGCATTCGGACCGATTCTGGGCGCTTGCGCTGGCAGTCCATGCGGCGGGACGCGGAAACGAGGCTCCGTGCGGAGTCGATCCGCTGCCTCCCCATGAACGGCGCATGGAAGAACGGTTCTTCGGGTTGTGAACACACGACAACTTAACTACCCCGGCGGGACAGACAGGCTCTCCGCGGGAACAAAAAAAACACAACATAGGAGCAGGAAATGGGAACTGTAAAACAGGACGCGAACGGAGTCCCGGAGGAATGGACTCTGCTGCATGCGGGCGTAAACCGGCTCGTGAAAAACGGAAAGGACTATGAACTGCGTTTGAGCGTGGAGGACCTGGACGCCATCGCGGCGCACCAGGCGAAGAAGGGCGAGGCGATCCCGATCGACTCCAACCATTACCTCCACATCCTGGCGGAGAAGCACGGCGTGGAGGAGAGCGAAGCGCTCCGGCTGATCCCTTCGGGCGTGGCCGCCATGGGATTCGGGACGCTGTTCCGCGAGGGCGAAGAGCTGCGGATCCGCGCGGAGTGGACGCCGTCCGCATACGAGCTGTTGAAGGAGAAAATCTTCCGGTACTGTTCGCCGGTTATCCGCGGGCTGAAGGAAGGCCCGATCCGCATCACCAGCGTGGCGATGGAAAATGAACCTGCGCTGAACTGCGAGGACGTGCTGGCAGCGGGCGGCGAGGGGGAAGAGGCCGACCCGGAGGACATCGGGCGGAATGCAATCGAGCTGAAGCGGCTCCAGGACCCGATCGAACGCGCGCTCGGACGACTGCTCGGGAAGGCGGTCTGGAACGAGATCGTGCTGTCCGGCGAGGATGATGAAAACGGCGTGTTCGAACGTACCGCAGCCGCGATCGAGGCGAAAGCGGACGCCATCGCCGCCATGCGCGAGGGCCTGGGCCTGGCGGACGAGGAACCCGACGAAGCCATGTCCGCGGCCCTGGGGGTAGTGAAGGAGCGCGCCGATCAGGCGGATGCTTTGCGTCAGGAACTCGACACGATGATCTGCGCCGCCGAGGAGAAACGCAAGGCGGAGCTGATCGAGCAGGGGCTGCAGGAAGGGAAGCTGACGCACGCGCTGGAAGGCTGGGCGAAAACCCAGGACTGCGCCGTGCTGGCGTCCTACCTGGAGCACGCGCCCGCCGTCGTGCCGGGCCGCATGGCGTTCGCGCCGGACAAACGGCGCGCTCCGAAGCGGAGCCTGACCGCGGCGGACGAGGAAATGATCCGGAAATTCGGATTCGACAAAGACGAATACCAGCGCGCCATGCACGGCTGAAAAGCCGACGGCGCAAAATAATCACAACACAGGAAGGAGACATGAACCATGTCAGCTCTCACAGAAGCCAGAGACACCCGCGAAATCGCGGCCGGCGGCGTCCGTTACACGCGTGAATTCACCGTCGCATCGGGCAGCACCGTCTACGCGGGCGGCATCACCGCCATCAACACCAGCGGGTGCGCCATTCCCGCCACATCCGCCGGCGCCATCGTCGTGGTCGGCCGCGCCGAAAACACGGCGTCGGGCGGACAGACCGTCAGAACCCGTTCCGGCATGTTCCTCTACAGTCCGGTCAGCAGCGGTGCGTTCGCCGCGAACGACGTGAACAAGACCTGCTACGTGAAGGACGACCAGACCGTCACGCTGACCAGCGGCGCCTCCGCCGTGATCGCCGGTCCCGTCCGCGACGTAATCCCGGGCGGCGTGGTGGTGGAAATCGGCAACGGCCCGCTCTGAGCGAACGGCCGTCCGTCCCCCAAAACAGACAAACCAACCTGAGAAAGGAAAATGAACATGGAACTGAATCATGAAACGCTGTCCGCGATGCGGACGAGCTTCAACCTGAAGTTCAAACAGGCGGTCGAGGGCGCGGAGACGATCTACCGCGAGCTCGCCGACATCGAGGGCGATCCGAAGCACACCGCCATGGAAATCCCGTTCCTCGACGCCTTCGCGGGGATGCGCGAATGGCTCGGCCCGCGCCAGATCAAGAACCTGGCCACGCACAAGATCCGCCTCGTGGAACGTCCCTGGGAGGACACCGTGGCGATCCCCGTCCGCGACGTCGAAAGCGACAACTGGGGCATCTACGGTACGCTCGTCGCCGCGATGGGCGAGGCGGGCGAACAGCTGTGGGACACGCTCTTCACCGAGGCGCTGGTGAACCCGCCGAACTGGATCGACGGCGCCAGCTTCTACAACAGCAGCCGCAAGTACGGGCCGAGCACGATCAACAACGTGACGACCAACGCGCTCACGTTCGCCAACTTCGGAACATTCTTCACCCAGATGTACTCGTTCCGCGGACACAACGGCCAGCCCGTCAACACGCGCCCGACCCACCTGATCGTCGGCCCCTCGCTTGAGGATACCGCCCGCGAAATCCTGTACTCCGACACGTACCGCGACAGCAACGACCAGGAATTCGCGAATCCGCACAAGGACAAGGTGAAACTGGTCGTCAGCCCGCGCCTGACCGGCGCGAACGCCAACTACTGGTTCCTGGGCCGTTTCACCGGCGCGCTGAAGCCCATCCTCGTGCTGAAAAACAAGGAAGCCGCTCTGACGATTCTGAACCAGCCGAACGACGAGAACGTCTTCATGGACGGCAGAATCCTCTTCGGCGCCGAGGCTTACGGCAACGCGGCCGCGCTCTTCCCGCACCTGCTGGGACGCGGCGGCACCGCAGCTGTCTGAGCGACCGCCTGACAAACGGCCGACGGCCGAAGGGGGGGAGGGGCACGGAAACCCGCCGCGAAACCCGGGGCGTTGCGGTAGAAGCGCCCCCATCTCCCCGGTGCGGAGGCGGGATATCCGCAAGGAGCACGAATCACCTCCGACCGGACAGACATCCGCCGCACGGGTCATCCGCCCTCCCCCTTTGCCCGGACCGGCCGTTTTTTTCGTCCATAACACAACCAAAAACAACGAAACGAAAGGATCGTCTCATGGCATACGCCACGATCAATGAACTGAAAGTGCGCCTCGGGCAGGATTACGCGGGCCTGTACGGCAACGACGCAGACGGCACGGCGACGGCGCAGGCCTACCTGGACGCCTCCGCGGCAGAAATCGACGCCTCCGCCGGATGCCGCTACGAAACGCCGGTCGTGTCCGGGCGCGCCGAAGCACTGCTCCGCGACTGGAACCTGACGTTGTGCGAAGAGCGCGCCCGGGTGCGCTGCGCGGGCGACGCCCTGCCCGATAAACTCAAGATGCGTATCGCCCACGTGCGCGAATCGATCTCGAAAACGGCGTCCGGCGAACTGATCCTGCCCGGAGCGGCGGAATCCGCGCGCGGACAGGGATTCTCCGCGGTCGCCTGCGACGAACCGGTCTTCACCCGCGAGACCATGAGGGGCTACTGACATGCGCGCGCTGGGATTGATCTCCTGCTGGGACGGCGGCGGGTTCGACATCGCCATGCGGAACATCCGCGTGCGCTCGACGCTGACCGGGACCGTGTCCGTCCACGGGGAAGACGGCAGGAAAGACCGGCTCGCGGCCACAAGCCGCCGCACCGAGCTTGAATTCGATGGGCTCGTGGAGGGCGGCAACATCCCTGAGGCCGGGGAAACGCTGACGTACCAGGAAAATACGTTTCTCATCACGTCCGCGGTTCTGACCTCGGAAAAAGGGCGGTTCCAGCGGTTCGCCGTGAAGGCGGAACGCAGCGACGAAGCGAAGGTGTCGGGGCTGTGAGGTCCGGCGGCCTGAGGGAAACAGAACGAAAACGACAAACAACGGAGACAGATATGAACGGAGAAACGGCAGTCAAGGCGGAAACGCCGCGGGACGAATACGATCCTGAAACGGAAATCATCATGGAGATCCTGACGCAGATCAACGCCGAACTGGACGAGATCGCCGAAAGGCTCGAGGAAATCGGAAAGGTCGACTGAGGCAGGGGAGGTATCATGCTGAAACTGAAACACAAAAGCGCCGTCCGGAGCAGGGATTCCGGCGGGGCCTCCTACCGCGAAACCTATTACGGGACGCGGGAAGAGGTGGAGGAACGGAGCGCCCGCCTGGCGATCGGCGACCGCGACCAGTCCGGCGAATACGAACTGGTCTCCTGGCGCACCCGGCAGATCGGGGGTCCGGTCTACGAGATCGAACTCAACTGGGAGAACCTGAACGCCGGCAGCAATCTGCGGTTCCTGATCGGGCGGCACGGCCCGAAGGAACATACCCTGGACGTGACCGTCATGTCCGTACCGCTGGAGCGCCATTCCGGCTACCGGACGAACTGGAACTACTGCCTCGCGGCAAAAGGGACGGACACGGTCCCGGCATGGTGGACGACCGCGACGGATCCCGTCCTGACGGCGGAACAGCGCGCCAGCTACCGCTGGGTGAAAACGCCGCAGGCGGTCGTCTCGCTCGGGGAAGCGTGGCATCTGCTGAAAATGCCGGTCATGAACTGCGAAACCTGGCTGATGCCGAGCTACACCATCACGGAGTTCAGCCGCCATTGCACGCTGCGGGACGCCTCCTGGGCGGCGGCCGCCTGCGCCGGAAAGATCGGAACACCCGCGCTCGGCGACTTCGGCGTGAGCGTGACGAACTGGCTGAACCTCGGCGGACAAATCCATCCGGACGGCCACCGCTACATCGCGAAGGTCATCTACAAGGCGTCGCCCGACCCATCGGGATGGGACAGCACGCTGTACGAATCCGCGGAGGAGACCGGCTCATGACCGTACCCAGACTGGAATCCGGCGAGAACCTGTTCGAGGTCCTCCGCGAGAAATTCAACGCGCTGGCCGACGCCGTGGAGCAGCTCGACAAGCTCGCATCCGCCTCCCCGCTCCTGGACATCCTCGACACCGGCGCGGGCAAGCTCATCCGCTGGAACGGTCCCGACCCGGAGAACGCGGGCACGCCCGCACCGGGAACGACCGCCGCATCGGGATATGCCGGGGCGTTCGCCGTAGAACTCGTCGGCGGGACTTCCGCGCATATCTTCAACGGCGCGAATCCGGCGGGGGAATACGCCGGGGAAATCCGCATCGGAAACACGTCCCACAACATGCCGGCCGGAACTGTCGCGGTCACGCCGGGGCAGGCGGCCGAAATCTATCTGACCGTGTACTACGACGCCACGGCCACGCCCCCTGCCCTGGTGTACGGATTCGCGAACACGCTGTCCGCGTCCGTAACCGGGGTGCAGGGATGGTACAGGACACTGGCGCACGTCAGTTCGGGCGGAACCGTGACGCAGGCGCACCTGGGCGGCGACATCGAAATCTGCGGGAGATGGATATGACGGGCTGGAACGACTACCACCTGAACGACCCGACGTTCTGCACGCCGCTTCCGGTGATGCGCGGCCTGGTATCCGCGCTCTGCGAACGCCGGGAAGCCGTGGACTCCGAATTTCATGAAAGCTGTACGTCGTCCGGTATGTCCGCGGTCGTCGAAAACCGGCTGGCGCACATCCTGACCGGGGAATGGTACGACAACGCCGATTCGCGGGAGATCCCGTTCCGGGCAATCAAAAAGGAATACGCGATCGACGAGGTCTGGGGATTCTCCCGCAATCTCTCGTTCATGCACGTCTTCGACGCGTTTCTCATCCATACGCTGGAGGAATACGACGCGCGCCAATTCGCGGACAGCACGGGGAACACGGTTTACGGGACGCTGGAAAACCTTGCGTCAGCGTTGTCGGAACCGCTGATCGTGCCGGAGAACATCCCGGAGGAGATGCCGTACACGATGATTCCGGCGGACGGCACGTTTCAAATCTGTCTGAACGCCGCCTGGGCATCGCAGCGGACCAGAATGCTGAAGCTGCTCCGGTTCGTGCGCGTCACCGACGGCGGATTCATGATGCGCCATGCGTTTTCGCCCTCCGATCTGCATAGTTTCGGCGCTTCGCCGCAGGCGGCATACGACGCGATCCCGGAGTGGACCCTTTACGAAACCGAATTCGGCGGATCGTACAGCCCGTTGGAATGCTGTTTGAGCTACGAACATACGGGCCTTTCCGATCCGGACGAACGCTGGATGATCCTTTCCGCATGGGAACCGGTGCGGCTTTCACCGGTGCATCATGGCTGCCCGGCGGCGTCCTGCGGCAGGATCGTGTTCGACGCGGTCGATCTGCGCGAACGGGACGGAAACGGGGATCCGGTGGAAGACCCGTACAACACCTATGTTTTCGACCCGCTCTGCACGACAGTTTCATCCGGGGCGAACACGCTCGTCCTGAGCGGCGGCGTGTTCGCCTCATGGGGATACGGTTCGGCGTCCGGGATCGGCGGTTCGGACACCGCTCCGGACAGTTACATCCGCGGATGGCAGGCACGAAATGTCAGGGTCATCTACGACTACGAATCAAATTATGAATTCAAACAAGGGGAATGATATGCAGGACATTGTTTTTTATGCGGCGGCGAACGAGACGCTCGGGATCGTGCGGGACTACGCAAACGTCCGGAACCAGTCCGCACCGGTTCTGACGCTCGGGGTTTCCGTGTGTCTGCGGATACGGCTGTTTGCCGCCACGGAAGGCGCGGCATCGTATCCGATCACCTCGTTCAACGGCATCACCGAATGGATCTGGCGGATGGACGGCGATTTCGACCGGAGCACAGCCAGCAAACTGATCGCGGACGAGAGCGGCATTTCCGTTCACACCGTGACCGACACGGTCAACGGCGAGACCAGAAGTTTTACGGAATTCGTGATCCCGATCTCCAATATGAACACGCAGGAACTTGCCGCATGGATCGGAACCGAAAAAACGCGATCCGGTCTGACCGGCGAACTTGTCGGTTACGACAGCAGCGAAAATGCCGCATTCGTGCTTCAGATAGAAAATTTCACCGTGCGGAACCGCGTGGGGGGACTGGCCGATCCGACCGCACTGGACCAGGGAACCGTGACCCGCACCCAGGCCGAACGGATGATCCAGAGCGCCGTTTCCTCTTCGGCGGCCACGAAACAGGACCTGCTGACCTCGGCCAACGCGGGAACCGGCATCTCCGTCACAAGCGCCGGAATCATCAGCGTTTCCGACGTCCCGCAGAGCGCGGTTGCCGGACTGGAGTCTTCGCTTGCCGGAAAACAGAACACGCTCACGGCGGGTTACAGGACGGCAATCGTAAACGGGTCCACGGTGGACCAGGCGCGGTATTTCGCGATCGAACCGGCGATCACGGCGCCTGCGAACCAGACCACGTCCGTCGTGCTCAGCGCGGGCAGGGCATACGAAATCCACGCTGTGGCGACCAACGCGAAAGTGCTGCTGAACCGGGAAGAACCTGTCGGCGGCGCGCATACGTTCGGACTGGAGGGACATGCCGAGATATTCGTCGCTAACACCGGCTATATCCAGACCGGCGAACATGTTGTGCTTTCCGAACCGCTGGAGCCCGATGCCATCAACTACTGTACCGTGCGTTTCCGCAGGGACATGGCCGTCATTTCGGTCGAAGACCATATCGGAGGGTACATCGCAGTCTCCGCGACCGGGACTTCTTCCGGATCTCTGGCGTACGGCCTTGCTTCCGCGGGAAGCCAGTACATTGCCTTCGACGCCTCGCTGAACGGCCGGACGCTCGACATGGGCGGCACCGTCACATCCGGCGAGAAGCATGTGGTCGGAAACGGGTTCAATGAGACCGTTCTCACGGGCGGCGTCTCCTGCACCGGAAAGACGACCTTCGCGAACCTCTCCATGAGCGGCGCATTCGTCAGCGGCGGCACCATGACGCTCGGCGACGTCCGCATCCCGTCCGGTGCGACTGTCACGGTCCGCGGCGGCGGACTCGCCGTGGAAAGAGTTACCGGCGATTCCGGCACGATCGATCTCGGTGCTTCCAGGATTACCGTCGGTTCCGGCCAGACCGCGGTCGCATCCGGTATATCATTCGTTTCCGGCGGCGTTTCCAGTTCGTCTCCCGGCGCATTTTTGGTCGCATCCGGCGGCTCCATGACGCTGATCGACTGCGATATCTCGAACAACACGGCGAGCTATGCCGCCGCAATGGCGCTGAACAAGTTGACGGAAGTCGTGCTGTCAGGGTGCAGCATCCATGACAACCTGGCGGCACAAATTGCGGGAATCGCGATCGGTTTGAACTCTGCCCCGATCGTCGTGAGAGACTGTGGATTCGGGTACTTGCAGGACATCGTATTCCTGCAAACATCAACCCAAAACTCCGTCACGCTGGGCGGGAGCATGACGATGCTGAACCGGATTTACCCTCGCACGACCTCCTTCCCCGGCACGGTCTCCATCGAATCCGGCGCGGTGATCGACCTCACCGGGAACTCGAATGCAGAGCCGATCGCGCCGGGCGGCGCGATCACGATTCCAGCCGGAGCGGTCGTACTTGTACGCGGCAGCGGCGGCGTGTCCAGCGCCTACCTGAGCGAGCTTGCACTTACCGGGTCCACCATAACGAACGCGCCGGCCGTCCTCGGGGCTACCGTCACGATCCCCGCGAGCGGCGGCCCGTGGGACGTCGAGTATGCGGACGGCACTTCCGAAACCTTTTCGGCAGGCGAAACCGAGCGGGCGGAAGTCCTGTCCGGCGCGGTCGTGTACATCGGCGAGCAGTAAAAACGAAAGGAGACACATTATCGTGAAGCACTACTTTTTCGAAGGCAGGACCTATGACGAACTGCCGGACCCGCTGAAAACGGCGACCGGCACGATCTCGCCCGTGAGCGAAGCCCTTTTCGTGTCGCTCGGCGGCGAGATCGCGGACGATGGGGCGCCCACGCAGAAGGAACGCGTTTGCGCTGCATTCTCCGGCCTCATCGACGAACTTGCAAAGAAAACCGACGCTGTCACGCCGGAGGAGTTCCTCTCCGCGGCCGGGAACGGGATCAGCTCCGACCTCATCGCGTTTGCCCGTTCGCGCGGCGTGCCGGAGGAAGTCATAGCGGAGGGCCGCGCCCGCATCGTCGAGATCATGGCGGACGCGCTCCGGTTCGGCATGACCTGGGCGGAGCTCGTGAATGGAGCGACCGGCGTATGATCTCCCGGCGCATTCCGTACTTGCGGGCGTTCTGCAACGAATTCCACGCCGTTGCGCCGGGCTCGTTCTGGTGCGCATCGGACGCAGAACTTGCTTTGGCGTTCAACGGCATCGGCGCGGCGCACTGGCCGAAATGGCTGCGAACCGCGCTGACGGCCCTGCTGAGGCCGTTTCAGGCGGCGGCGCTCATCCACGACTGGGAATACAGCCAGAACGTCAAAAGCTGCCGCGCGTTCACCGCGGCAAACTGGCATCTGGCCGTCAACATCGCCCATGAGGCCCTGTACGACTGCCGTCCGGGCGTGATCCCCGCGGGCGCGCTGGCGGCACTTCTCTGCCAGTTTTTCGGCTGGCGCGCATATCTTGAAGGGCATCTCGATGAGGCGTCGGATAATGCCGTGCTTCGCGACGGCAAACCGCAGGCGGAGACGAAACCTCGTGAAGACCCGCGCAGAAACGAGGAGACCAGACCATGACCGACCAGGACAAGAACGAGATCGCCGCCATCTTCACCGACATCCTCGCCTCGTATGACCACGGCTGCCCGCACGGGATCGATGCGAAAACGGCGGACACGCTGCGCACACTCGCCGAAGCGTTCCAGACGGGGCGGAAAACCGCGATGAAGGCGTTCATCACGCTCATCGTCGGGGCAGTCTGCGCCGCCATCCTCGCCGGAATGAAGGAACTGTTCAGCAAATAACCTCAAAACTCAGAAAGCCAACCATGATTCGTTTTCTTTCGTTTTTCGCTTTTGCCGCTCTTGTCGTGCTCACAGGGTGTTCCGGCGTCAACTCCGCGCTCGGCGGCCTTGCGGAGAAAGCCCTCTCCGGCAGCGGCACGGTTGCGATCCAGCGCGTCGGCGTCGATCCTGATACGGCCGCTCCCGTGCTGAAAAGCACGATCATCACCGGCGACTATGCGAGTGCGCCGGAGGGGACTTACGCGCTCCAGTACCGCCGGAAGATCGCACCTGCCATCTTCAATTCGTCCGCGGTCACGCACGAGGTCACGATCAATTACATCGGGACCGCCGACCGTCTGCCGGAGGCCGTCGGGCTGATTCGGGCCGACCTCGACGGGGAACTGCCGGAGACCGAGGATAGCACCGCCGTCAAGCCGTCCGGAGAATGACCGTCCGGGAAACACGCCGGAAAACAACGTTTCCTTTTTGCCGTCGGGCAGGAGCTTCACCGCTCTTCCCGGCGGCTTTTTTGTTTTTTCTTCCCGGCTTTTCCGCATTGCGGGCTTGATTTTTCCATGCGCCGGTGATACAGTATTGAATCAATCGCGGACGCATGAAAAAAACGGGCGGATCCGCCGTCCGGGCACGATGCGTCCACATCTGCAAATCCGAGGGGGAAAAACAATGAAAGAACCGAACACGATCTGGAAATGCGCCGAATGCGGCATCGTCTTCGAGGCGCTTCAGCCTTGCGAAAAAGGCGACGACTGCATCCCGGCCTGCTGCGGACGCGGCCTGTCCCGCATGATGGAGAACCATTCCGACGGGGCAGGCGAAAAACACGTCCCGGTGGCCGCGGCGCACGGCGACATGCTGAAAGTGACGGTCGGCGCGGTGGCGCATCCGATGCTGGAGGCGCATTACATCCAGTGGATCGAGGTCGTCGACGGCGACATGGTCTGCCGCAAATACCTGAAACCCGGCGAGGCGCCGGAAGCCGTCTTCCCGGTCAAATACCGCGGCGGGCTCATCCTGCGCGAATACTGCAATCTGCACGGCCTCTGGACCTTCACGATCCCGTAACATTAAGCCCTGAAATCAAACTCAACATACCCTCACGAAAGGACACACGCACAATTATGATGAAAGCGATCCGGATCTCCCCCAAAGTCTGGTGGGTCGGCGCCATCGACTGGCAGCTCAAGGAGTTCCACGGCTATACCACGCGCCGCGGCTCCACCTATAACGCCTTCCTCATCATGGATCAGAAGATTACGCTCGTCGACACGGTCAAGGCTCCGTTCTTCGGCGAGATGATGGAGCGCATCGCCTCCGTCGTCGACCCCGCGAAGATCGACGTGATCGTCTCCAACCATGCCGAGATGGACCACTCCGGCTCCCTGCCGCAGACCATCGCCCGCGTGAACCCGTCCGCCGTCTATGCCTCCACCCTCGGCGTGAAGGCGCTCGAATCCCACTTCCACGACCTCGCCGGGAAGATCGCGCCCGTAAAGAGCGGCGATGCCATCGAGCTCGGCGAATCCTCGCTGAAGTTCGTCGAGACCCGCATGCTCCACTGGCCGGACAGCATGTTCAGCTACCTCACCGGCGACAACATCCTGTTCTCCCAGGACGGCTTCGGCATGCACTACGCGGTCGCCAAGATCTTCGCCGACGAAAACGACCTCGCCACCATGCGCGAGGAGGCCGAACGCTACTACGCGAACATCCTGCTGCCGTACTCCCCGCAGGTCCTGAAGCTTCTCGACGCCTTCCCCGGACTCGGCCTCGACGTCGCGGTCATCGCCCCCGACCACGGCCCGCTGTGGCGCGGCGACCTGCTGGGCACGCCGCTTGCATGGTACAAGGAATTCGCCGAACAGGCCGTCACGCCGAACGCCCTCGTGCTGTACGACACCATGTGGCACAGCACCGAAAAAATGGCGTTCGCGATCGCCGACGCCATCCGCGAAACCGGTTGCGGCGTCCAGGTCCTCTGCCTGGCCTCCTGCACGCGCAGCGACGCCGCGGCCGCCATGCTGAAGGCTTCCGCACTCGTCGTCGGCTCCCCAACCATCAACAACGACCTCTATCCGCGCACGGCCGATGTCCTGACCTACCTCCGCGGGCTCCGCCCGAAGAACATGGTCGGCGCGGCGTTCGGCTCCTTCGGCTGGAGCGGCGAATCCGTCGCCAAGATCGAGGAATACCTGAAGGGCGCCGGCGTCGAACTCGTCGCGCCCGGCCTGAAAGTCAAATACGTACCCACCGCGGCGGCGCTGGAACAGTGCGCGGCCCTCGGCAAAGCCGTCGGCGAAGCCCTGCTCGCGCGCTCCGCTCAATAACCCGTTACAACAGGGTGCTTCCATTCATTCGACCGGATGGACCGGGGCGCCCGAAACAAAAGAAAGGAATCTCCGTCATGAAAAAGTATGTTTGCAGCGTCTGCGGTTATGTCTATGACCCCGCCGTCGGCGATCCCGACAGCGGAATCGCGCCCGGAACCGCCTGGGAAGACGTCCCGGAAGACTGGGTCTGCCCCGTCTGCGGCGTTTCCAAGTCCGATTTCAATCCGGAATAATCGATCCCGGCTTCCATCCCGCATTGAGTCCGGAACGGTTTGGCGCGTGAAACAACGTCGCGCGTTTTAATTGACCCGGCCCCTCTTTGCGAGGACAGTCAGTCTTTCCCGTCGGCTTTTGCGCCCGCGGGCGGACATTACCGTGCCTGCCCTTCGCCGTCTTCTGTACGGCGGAGGGCTTTTTTTGTTTCTTTTTTCCGGCCCGCCCCCACTGAAACGCCGAGTTTTCCTTCCGCGAAGAAGGAAATATTACACTTTGTTAATGATTTATCATTTTATTCACAAAGAAAAGGAGACGTTTCTCGCCAGTTTCCGTCCCGTCACGGTTTGACGGCCATTCCGTCAAAACCATCCGTCATTCCGTCAGATTCATGATTATCAGCAGATTGAAGATGACGGTCATTCCGTCATTCGCGTAAGAGAGAGATGCGGAGACAAGGTCCACTTTTCTTGACGGAACCATCCCGCTTTTTTAGGATAACAGGATTTGATTTCCCGTAGTTTTCCGCGGCTGGCACAGCCGGGAATCAATCGTCTTCCATCCCGTCCAGAATGCTGCGGAGCGCACGGATATAACCCTTGCCGTAACGGGTGTCCGGCTCCATGTAATTCCCTTCGCCCCACTCGTTCCAGGACTTGAGAAAGATGAGATTGTGTTCGTGGTCCTTGCCGCGGCAGCCGTAGATGACCTTCTCCGCATGCTTGCGGAAATTCTCCGGGGTGGAGTTGGTGTAGACGGAACCTCTCAATCCGCTGCGCGGGGAGTGGTCCCAGTTCGGGATCAGCGCCGGATAAAACTTCGGGGAAAGCGCCTCGGGCGCCTTCGGATCGAAGAAATCGTGCATGACCTTCTCATAATCAACATGGAACGACTTGTGGAAGAATTTGCAGAAATGCTTGTACTGACGCAGGAAAGCGTGCTTTTTGACGTCGAACTTATGTACGATGTTCGCGCCGTCCAGTCCGAGCTCCAGCACCTCCTCCGCGGCGGTCTTCTTGCCGCCCTGGCCGATGAAATAGAACGGCGGCAGGCCATTTTTCTCCGCGAGCGCCTGCCACTGCGCCATGAAGTCGCGCACGCCGGGGAACTCCGTCGGACGGTAGATCATGAAGAGCGTGCGTCCCTCGACGCGGATGTACCGCGGATCGCGGAACGCTTCCAGCAGGGAATAGAAATGTTTCTCGTTGCCGGCGGGGTCGTCATAGGTCTGTTCGGCGACCAGGATCGGCTCGCATTCCCTGGTCTTGTCCCAGAATTTGGAGTACCAGGACTGGTTGGCCCAGCAGAGGCAGAACGGGAATTCGGGTTTTTTCAGGCGGACGACCTCGTCGAACGGGATCGTGAGCTCCTGGTGGTCCTTCGAAAACCAGTAGTGATAATAGCAGAAGCCTTCGATCCCGGCCTCGCGCGCAAGCTCGGCCTGCGCCTCGCGCACGGACGCGTCCCGCAGGTCGTAATAGCCCAGGTCGGCGGGGACGCGCGGCTGGTCGTGCCCGCGGAACAGCGGTTTCGCCTTGCGGACGCTGGTCCACTCGGTGAACCCTTCGCCATACCATTTGTCGTTGATTGGCGTCGGATAGTATTGCGGCAGATAGAATGCGATAATGCGGGGGCGGCTCATACTCTGGGGAGGCTCCTGGGAAACGAACCCGGGGTAATCTGTGCGATCTGTTCAGGCGGCGCGGTCATTCAGCCGTGCAGCGCGTGAACGAAACGAGTTCGGCGGGGGAGCGTTTGATCGCCAGCACGAGAATCCATGCGAAACACCAGGTCGTAAGCGTCAGCAGCACGGACACGAACGACTGGAACCCGTTCAGTTCCACGCGGACATCCTTGGCGTTGCAGAGTGTGAGGCCATTTTTCCTCATGCCGCGCGTCTGGGCGTGGGCGCAGAGCCCCCAGCCAAGCATCACGAATTCCCACGCGAAGAAGAGGAGGACGGCGCCGACGGCGATGCGTCCGGCGGTATCGGTCTTGATCCAGACGGCCTTATCTTTTTCCGAGGAAAGGCAAATGTACTGCGTCTTCGTGGCTTCGTCCGTGAAGAGCGAACCGGCCTGGAACCCGGCCTCCGTGTCGAGCGCGGCGAACGTGGTCGGACGCGTCTTGATCTTGGGGTCGACGGGGAACGTCGGCTTCGGCAGGGAGGACGCGCCGAACGTGGCGAGCAGATAGACCAGGGCGATGGCGGCGAGCTCGACAGGGATGGCTTTGAACAGCGCAAAAAGGAGGTCGATGAAGAACGCCCTGAGGCGGGCAGCCGGGGCGGCCGGTTTCGCCACGAATTTCTCTTCCTCGGCGAGCGCGATCTTCTGCTGGTCGGTCAGCTCCTTCTGGGAGAACATGCCGCTGTCGGAACGCGCCTGTGCGGCGTTCATGGCGATGCGCTTGCGCTGTTCGTCGAGGAGGTTGGTGAGGAAATCGAACTTCGCGGCGGTGGACCAGGACGGCATGGGGGATTTCTTCATGGGGCACGTGGCCGTGACCTGATCGGATTCGACGAGAGCGGCGACGTCGGATTCCTCGAGCCTGAGGTGTTCAACGCCGTTCACATCCTTGACATCATAAGTCGCCATAATCGGAACCTGTTTCGTTATCGTTAATAAAAAGTAAAAACCGTTTGAAAATAATAAGATAGCCCGATTCGGAGGATTTGTCAAGTCGGATTCGCAAAAAAAGACGAAAAGACGGCCGCAACCGGAATGCCGGACGAACGGAGAATGCCGTCGGACGCCCGGAGAACGCCTGTCCGATTCCCGGTCTGTCAGCGCCGGAGCCGCCCGTTTATACCGTGCGGAAAGGAAAGCAGGGGCGGGAAAGCATTCCGCCGCTTGACATTCCGCCGCCGCGTCTTATATTATAATGTGCCATTTTCCGCCGTCTCCGCCCGCTTGCGCGAAAAGACTTCACCCCGTCCCCGGAACCGACATGTTTTTCTCCCGCAGATTCTTTCCATTCTTTCTGACGTTCTTCTTCGGCGCGTTCAACGACAACCTGTTCCGCAACGCGCTGGTCATCATGATCTCCTACCAGTCCGGGTACTCATCCGGCACGGCGAACGCCCTGTCCTTCACGGCCATGGCGCTCCTCATGCTCCCGTATTTTCCGTTCTCCGCCACCGCCGGCCAGCTCGCCGACAAGTTCCCGCGCCACAAGCTCTTCCGCGCCTGCAAGATCATGGAATTCTTGCTCATGGTCCCGGTCCTCTTCGCGTTCATGCGAGGAAGCATCTGGCCGCTGCTCGCGCTGCTGTTCTTCATGGGCACGCAGTCCGCGCTGTTCAGCCCGCTCAAATACGCCTACATCCCGCAGATGCTGGAGGAACGCGAGCTCCTGCGCGGCAACGCCTACGTGAACGCCGGGACCTACGTGGCGGTCATCTTCGGCGCGGTCCTCGGCAACTACCTGATCACGGTCCCCAACGGCGGGCTCGTGACCGGCGCGGTCATCCTGTTCATGGCCGCCCTCGGCCTCCTCGGGTCGTTCCTCATCCCGAAGATGAAACCGGAATCCCCCTCGCTGCGCATCGACCCGAACCTGATCCGCGCCTCGCGGGACGTCCTGCGCGGCGTGTTCAGGGACCGCATCCTGACGCACTGCGTGATCGGGCTTTCGACGTTCTGGATGACGGCGGCGCTGTACGTATCGCTGCTGGCCGGGTTCTGCAAGGACGTGCTGAACGCCACGCCGCACCTCGTCCCGATCTTCTATCTTCTGTTCTCGGCGGGCGTGGCAATCGGTTCCGTGCTCTGCCAGGCCATAGGACGACGCCGTCCCGTGATGCCGCTCGTCTCGTCCGCCCTGTGCCTCATGGCGTTCTTTACGTTAGACCTGTTCCTGGCAGCACGCTACTGGGCGGTTATGCTGGACGATCGGGAAACGCTTTTCACCGTCGGCGAACTGCTCAGATACCCTTCATTCTGGCGTATCGCCGCCGACCTGGTGCTCCTTGCGGCGTGCGGCGGATTCTACTCCGTCCCGCTGAACGCCCTGCTCCAGCACAAGGCCGATCCGCGGGAGGTCGCACGCGCCGTTGCCGCGAACAACATCGTGAACTCGTTCGCGATCGCGCTCGGCACGATCGTCACGGCGCAGCTCATGGCTTACGGCCTGATTTCCGCCATCGGCGTGCTCGATATCGTCGCCGGGGTCAACTTCCTGACGGCGTTCTATCTGTACGCAATCCGCAACGAACGCCTCCCCCGGGAGCAGAAATCCTCTCCGAAGGATTCAAGCCTGATCCAAAACCGGGAATAAGAAACCCCCTCCGATGGATTCGGGTGGAAATCCGATTCGGAGAGGGGATGTATGTTTTGATTCCGCATCAGGCGATGCAGGCCGGACGGGGAAAACTGTTTCAGACGTTCGCCTCGGCGTTGATCCCGGCAGCCTTTTCCGCTTCCAGGATCGCTTCCGGCGTGAAAGTCACCAGCTGGGTGTTCGCCGGATCCTTCTTCGCCGATTCCCAGAGGTCGGCCAGAAGCTTTTCGGCCTCAGCGGCATTCTCGGAACGATAGCCGCTGTCGCCGATGTTGGAGAGGCGTTCCAGAATGGTCGTCGGGATGAAGTCTCCGAGCGGGACCTTGGTCATGAAGGCGTCGTCGCGGCGGCGGTCGAACGTGACCTCGATCACGAGCCCGGCGGTGATCAGGTCGTTCAGCACGGCGCGTGCGATGCGGATCGGGATTTCAAGCTTGCCGGAGATATCCGTGATGGTCACGGCGCCGGTCCGGTTGTTGAACGCCTCGCCGAGGAGCTTCATGATGCGGAGGGCGCAGATGGAGCGGTAGTGCATGCAGAGGGGCTGGTCGCCGGGATAGTACTCGTAGTAGTTGACGTTCTGGACGGCGAACGAGAACTGCGCGCCGAGGAGGATCACGGTCCAGGTCGCCTGAAGCCAGAGGAGGAAGAACGGCAGCGCGGCGAAACTTCCGTAAACCTTGTTGTAGCTCGTCAGGATCGTCTGCAGGAACATGTAGATGTACTGGGTGATGATGAGGAGCGTGCCGGTCAGGATGGCGCCCCAGAGCGCGGCTTTCGGTTTCACACGGGTGTTCGGGATGAAGAGGTAAAGAAAGAAGAACATGACCCAGGAAAGCACGACCGGGAAGACGTAGCGGATGGCGTCCAGCAGATAACTCTTTCCGGGAAGCCACTGGACGCCCTCGATTCTGGCCATGCCGAAGGTGTTGAGGCCGAGGAGAAGGACCGCGAAGACGGGGCAGAGGAACAGCAGCGTGATGTAGTCGCTGAGCTTGCGGAGCAGGGGCCGCCCCTGCTTGATGCCCCAGATGTCATTGAACGAGCTTTCGATGTTGGCAAGCAGTTTCAGCGCCGTGAAGAACAGCATGGCAACGCCGATCCCCGTGATGATGCCGCCCGCCGCGACCTCGAGCGTGGTCTCCGCGAAGTCCAGGATCCATTTGGCGACATCTTCCTGCCCGACGAAGCTCTCGACGAGCTTTCCGCGGAGTATTTTCTCGAAGTTGAAGCCGCGCGCGATGCCGAGGAGAAGGGCGACGAGCGGGACGACCGACATGAGCGTGAGGAACGTCAGCGAGGAGGCCCGCAGCCCGCATTTGTTCTTGATGAAGTTCTTGCCGGTCAGCAGGAGGACGCGCTCGATGGCAAGCGGGACGGCCTTGCTTTTCGGCAGGTCCACCGTGCGGACGTTCCAGACCTTCTGTTCGATCTGCCTCAGCGGGGCGGAGGATTCCTTGTCAGGTTGTTCCGCGATGTCGATCGCCGGTTTCGTCGTGGACGGTTCGGGGGTACGGCTGTCGCCGTCCGTCTGCTCTTTTTCGTTCAGTGTGGTTGTGGGTTCCATGTTTGTTGCTCCGTGGGTGGGGGAAGGGAAACCGGTTCAGCCCTCCGCGGCGGGGTCCGGTCCGGGCGGGAAAAGCTCGGCGGGCGCAGTTTCCGCGGCCGGAACGGGTTCCGGTTCGGGCGTATTGACGGATGAAGACGGCCAGAGAAGCCTGACCGCCGAAACGATGACGATGATCTCGACGACAACCTCAAAGAAGCGCTGCGGGGCGCGTTTCACGAAGAGCACGCCCAGAACCGCGCCGATCAGGATAAGCGGGAGCACCGGGAGGACGGCGTGCAGCGCGGCGGCCGTGACGCGCCCCTCGAAACAAAAGATTGGGAGCTTCGTCCAGTTCATGATCATGAAGAACCAGGCGCACGTGCCGACGTAACGGTCCTTCGGCAGCTTCATGCTCAGCAGATACAGCGCCATCACCGGCCCGGCGGCGTTCGCCACCTGCGTCGTGAACCCGGCGGCGAGCCCGACGACGGCGGAAAACGCCCAGTGGCTCGGGACGGCGGCATGCTTGAAGAACGCCACGCGCACCAGATGCACCGCCGCCAGCAGCAGGATGATCCAGCCGATCATGATGCGCAGATGCTCCGGCCTGTGCAGGAAGCGCAGCGTCACGAATCCGAGCGCCAGCCCCAGCATGGTGTACGGGAGCAGACGGAACACGATCTTCCAGTCCGCATTCTTCCGGTAGTACGACACCGCGAAGATGTCGCCCGCGCAGATCATGAGCAGCATCACGCCGGTCGCGAACCCCGGATTCCGGTCGAACGCCACCGCCAGCAGGATCACGGGGAGCATTCCCAGCCCGGGAATGCCGGACTTGTTCACCCCCACGAGCAGTGCGGAGACGGCGAGGATCGTCAGCTGGAACGCCGTCATATCGGGAAAACAGAAGGACATGAAATCGGAAAGCATGTTACCGTCGGCCCTCCTGTTCCTCGTTCAGACGGTCGAAAAAGTCACGCATGAACGCCGCCCGGTCGGCAGCGAAACGGCGCGCGGGTTCCGTCAGCAGATGGTCCGGGAGTCCGCGCAGCTTCACGAGGTACTCGCGATAGGCGGAATCCTGGCTGGAATAGGATTCCGAGGAGAGGGCGTCCTGTTCGGAATTGTGCAGGCAGGCCCCGATGCGTCCGGCGAAATGGAACGCCCGTGCCACGCCGAACGCGCCGAGCGAGTCGAGCTTGTCCGCATCGTATACGATGCACGCTTCGGGCGTAGCAGGCTTCAGTTTGCCGCGATAACGGTGCGTCCGTACGATCTCCGAAACATGATGCACGAACGCCTCGTCCCCGCAGCCCTCCTCCTCAAGGATGCGCCGGGATTTCTCCGCGCCTAGCGCGGCATGGCAGAGCTTGCCGCCGGAGGCGAGTTCCTCCGGACGCGCGACATCATGAAGCAACGCGCCGAACCGCACGGCGTCCAGGTCGCACCCGGGCATCTCCGCGGCGATCCGTTCGGCGTTTTTCAGCACCCGGAGCGTATGGGCGAAATCGTGGCATCCGGGCGCGTCGCCGAGTTCGCGGCGCACCCGTTCGAAAACGCAGTCCCAGAGGCGGAGGGATGCCCCGGAGGAGTTCACGGCCGGTCTCGCAGAGAGGGTACGCTTACGCCTTGCCGGCGGCGTCCGCCTTTTCGGCTTTTCCCGGTTCGGCGTCCAGCTGGGCGAGGTCGGCCGACGGATGAACCACCTGGAGCGAATGGCGTTCCTTCGGGATCACGGTCAGCCACTTCGGGTTGCCCTGCTCGTCGACGCCGAGGTCGACCACGAAATAACGCTTCTCGTCGTCGGCCTTGTCGTAGCCGATGATCGTGCCGCGCGGGATCATGTTGTGCTTGTCGATGATCGCGTTGCGGATGCGGCAGTGCTCGCCGATGTCCACGTCGGACAGCAGGATGCAGTTGTGGACCGTGGCGTAGCTGTGGACGAAGACTTTGTTGAACAGGATCGAGTCGGTCACCGTGCTGCCGGAGACGATGCAGCCGTCGCAGACGATGGAGTTGATGGCGCGGCCGACGCGCGGGAGGCCGTAGGAGTCGATCTCCTCGTTGTGGATGAACTTGGCCGGGGGCAGGCTGTAGTGGTAGTTGTTGATCGGCCAGAGCGGATTGTAGAGGTCGAGGTGCGGCGTGGTGCTGCGCAGATCCATGTTCGCCTCGAAATACGCCTTCAGCGTCCCGACATCGCGCCAGTAGGGCTTCGTGGAGAGGTCCTGCCCGGGGATCACGTTCGTGTAGAAATTGTAGGCATAGAGGCGCTTCGTCCGCACGAGCGAGGGGATGATGTCCTTGCCGAAGTCATGGCTGGTGGAACCGGCGTTGTGGTCGCGGTTCAGCAGCGTCAGCAGGTCGGCGGAGTTGAAGATATAATTGCCCATGGAGGCCAGGCACATGTTCTTGTCGTTCGGCAGCGGGGTCGGGTTCTTCGGCTTCTCCTGGAACCCGGTGATGCGCCACTGGTCGTCCACCTCGATGATGCCGAACTGGCTGGCTTCCTCGATCGGGATCGGGATCGCCGCCACGGTCGCGATGGCGTTGTTCTGCTGGTGGAAATCGACCATCTGGCTGACGTCCATGCGGTAGATGTGGTCCGCGCCGAAGACCGCCACCAGATCCGGATCGAAGTCCTCGATCAGGTTCATGTTCTGGTAGATCGCGTCGGCCGTGCCCTGGTACCATTCGCGTTCGCGGGTCTGCATCTGGGCGGGCACCGGGATGATGAAGTGGCCGCGCTGCTGGGCGTTCGAGAGGTTCCAGCCGTTGATGATGTGTTCCATCAGGCTCTGGGATTTGAACTGGGTCAGCACGAAGATGCTGTCGATGCCGCTGTTCACGAAATTGCTCAGCACGAAGTCGATGATGCGGTATTTGCCGCCGAACGGGACCGCGGGTTTCGCGCGCTGGTCGGTCAGCGGGGCCAGGCGGGTGCCTTCGCCGCCTGCGAGGATCATGGCCAAAACAGATGTTCTCATAAGTTCAAACCTCCTGGTGGTGTATTGTTCAACAAGTGTTGTCTCGTTCTCTATTTAGAAAATATAGCGCCGTCCGAAGTAAAGTCAAGGCGGAAAGGACAAAAAAAGACGGAAAAGCAAAGAACCGGATGGAAACGAGTCGGCAAATCAAGGTGAAAATTTTTTCAAAAAATTAGTCAAGACTAACTTGACATCCCCGAAAAGCGTGCTATATTATTTTCGTAACAACAAAGTCCCGGAACCATCCGCGACGCGTCGGCTCACGATGCGCCACCACCAAAAACGGGAGAATGTGAAAAGGGTCCGGCGTTCCGTGCGTCTCCGGCATTCCTGCTGGAAACGAACGAATGCGCAGGGTTGGGGCAAGGCAGTGCGGGTCCGGTTTTCCGGCCGGGTCAGCCGGATGGTTTCGGGGCTTCATTTTTTCCGGTCAGGCCGTCTGAAACATGACGCCGTATTTATTTTTGGAAGTTAGCTTTATCAAACTTTTTTCCATAAAACCGGGCGGGAAGCAACCGGGGCGTTTTGCAGTGGTCCCCCGCGGCGGCTTCCCGCTTTTTTGGCTGAAAAGGTTTGCATATCTAACATCCAATGTTAGAATTGCAAGGGTTGAAAGACGGAAAAAAAGAGTATTCCCGTCCGTTTCCGCTTCAGGCTTCGACCTTGTCGATCTTCTTGACGGAGAACAGCAGGATCACGAAAACGGCGAGGGCGGCGGCGGCCATGATGATCTTGTAGACCAGCCCCCAGTCCCTGACGATATCGCTTTTTTCCTTGTAGTGCGGATTCGCCTTCTGTTCGGAAAGCGTGGAGTCGGACGGAACAGGCGCTGGTTTCGCTATTCGCAGGGCATCCGTGAACTCGGAAGACGGCATGGGATGACCGGATCCGCCGTAGAAAACTCTGTAGCCGGACGGAGACGTTTCCCCGGATGCGGCGGGCGCGGCGGACTTCATCGAAAGAAACCTGACCTGATAAACCGGTCCGCTCGCATGCAGCTCAAGCTCCTTCAATTCCGCGTTTGCGCCGTTGTCAAGCTCAAGCGTCCAGGTCTCCGACCTCGACGATGCCGGGACGTTGATGATCCGGTCGGAGGTCTGCGTGCGGAAGGTGGCCGTCTCCAACCTGCGGACGGTCCCGGAAGAAACAAGTTTCCCGGATTTGTCGTAAAGCCGGTACGGCCGTGAGAAAAAGATGTCGGAGCAGTCGACGGTGATGCTGTTGAGCGGCGCGAAGCCGTTGGAAATCTTCAGGACCGTGGTTTCCCCCTTCTTTTCCCGGGAGAGGATTTCTACGGGTGAGGAAGCGGAAACGGGGTGTACGCGATTCTGTTTCAGGACGACCTGCAGGGTGATGCCGTCGATCTTCGGCGACTCGCGGAATTTCTCCTGCTCCACGATATTGTTGTCGCCCTCGACGACACGGAAGAGGGGCGAATCCTTGATCTCGGTATAATTATCCATCACGATAACAAAGCTGAATGTACGCGTGCCGTTCCGCAACGGCGTCGGAACGGGGAACCGCACCATATCATTTCTGAGGTTTACCCGGCTGGAATAATCCAGAAATGCGCCCTCGGCGATCAGATCGTTTCCGCTTCCGTCGAAGACCTTCACCTTCTTGTCGAAATCCTTCGCCTTGGTATGAATGCGCATGCCGACGACCCGCGGATCGGAGGAATCCGGAATGCCGATGTTCATCAAACTTGCCGATATCCGCACGGAACCGTCCGGGAGCGTCTCGAAGCCGGTGATGGTCGCGGAACAGTTCGTTTCCTCGGTCCCTTCCTGGTTGAGCTGCACCTCTTCGCTGACGGTGAACGGGCAGAAGTCTCCGTCAGGACCGACGATGCGGATGTCGTTCGGAATTTTTTCGGTCGCGCGGTAGATGTCGGCGTCGATGGTAAAGACGGAGATGTCGTTCGGGTGTTCGGGGAGGATGATGTCCTTGTAGAACGGGAATGCAGCGGTCTTCTCCTCTTCGGAGAACCCGGTCGCGGCCGCGAGCAGGAAACACGCCGCGGCGGCGAGGAGTTTGAGGTAATTACGGACGGGTTTCATCGGATGCGTCTCCTTTCTGTGCGAACCGGGCATACAGCCAGGCCCCGGCGACAAGTACGACTCCGGTGATCATGCAGCCCGCGATCCGGTACAGCGCGGGCGTTCCGACGAGGTCGAAGAAGAATATTTTCAGGACCGTGACGGCGAAGAGGACCAGCGCAGGGATGCGGACGATCTTCTTTTTGCGGAGAATGCCGAACGCGAGGAGCGCGAGCGCGTAAGCGCCCCAGAGCAGCGAGACGGCGATCCGCGCGCCGGAGGGCGAACCGTACAGCCGGACCAGGAAGCCCGTTTCGTCCGTGCTGTAGACGAACCACAGGACGATTGCGCTCAGAAGGAAGAACGTGCCGGTCTTGTTGGACATCTGGTGGACAGGACTGTCGTCCGTTTTTCCATTGTTTCCGGCATCGGCGCGTCCGAAGAACAAACCCGCGAAGGCCAGTGCCGCCACGGCCAGAAGGTTCGGGAAGAACCGCCAGAGCGAATCGTGTACGGACTGGCCGCCGGACTGCCACGAGACGACGACATACCACAGGAACACGAAGAGCAGAAGCCAGCTTGCCGTACGGATCGCGCCGGAATTTTCCCGGAACAGCCTCGGGATCAGCGACAGGATCAGCAGGTACACGGCAGCGGTCGCGACCACGCCGCCGACTCTCAGGTGCTGCAGGTATGTGAACTCGCCCGCAATCAGGATGAAACTCACCGCGAACGCGCACCAGAACATCGTTTTCGACGAACGGGAATAAACGGGGCGGGATCCGTCGTCCGCAGGCCGCACCGGGGCGGGCATCAGGTCGGCGCCGTACCGTTTCAGCAGGAAGAATCCGCCCGCAAGCGCCGCCGTGTAGGAACCGAAGTTCAGCAGGCGCGTCAGGAACGTGACGCTGTGCCGCCAGTAGTCGCGCGTGAGGTCGAACCCGAGCAGGCGCACCGCAGCGACCATGTAGACGATGTAGCTCAGGCGCAGGAGGATCTGGGAACGCGTCCGGCATGCGATGTACAGCATCGCCGCCGCCTGCGCCGACCACGCCACGGACAGATGGTCCTGATTCAGCAGCAGCGGGAATGTCAGCGAGATCAGGCCGCAGGCAAATACCAGAAGCGTCAGCAGCAGGTTGCGGTCCTCCAGCTTCACGCGGATCAGCAGCGCGATCTGCAGCAGGTAGACGAGCGCTCCGCCGAACGTGATCGCGGCGGCGTATTCGCGCCCGTAGAGGAAAATGGTCGGATGGAGCGTCATGGACATGAACACGATGCCGTTCAGTGCGGCGAACTCGAGCTCCAGAAGCGACACTTTCCGTTTCGTGAAGAGGTTGAACGCCACGGTCTGCACGCAGAACGCGAGGAAGAACAGCGCCCCGAAGGTCAGTGCGATCGCATAGCCCCGGTTCACATCGCTCGCGAGCTCAAGCCAGTTCGGCGAGGCGGTCAGGGGCACGTTGAACCCGCCGCCCCTCGGGAACGGATTCGAGGCGGCGTAAATGCTCCAGGTGAAAATGAACGACAGGATGTTGACCGGCTGCCACGACCGCATGCGCGAGATGATGAGCGAGCCAGCGACCAGGATCAGCATGTAGCCGTACAGCCCGGCGAGATTCCGCGACCCCGTGTCCATCAGAATCGGAGCGAGATACCCGCCGCAGACCGCCAGCACGGCCAGGATGATCGAGTCGAACCGCAGGGCCAGTGCGACGCCCGCGGCCGTCGAGACGACCAGACCGGCAAGCCCGACCCATGCGTCCAGCAGATGGTACACCGACACGCTCGCGAACACGCACAGGTACAGCCCGGCGAACCCGGCTCCGGCCAGGGCCGTGCCGAAGATCCGGTATTTCGCGCCCTTCAGCAGACGGCATCCGACGCCGAGCAGCGCCAGCGTGAACAACGCCGCCACGGACAGCCGGAGTTCCGGCGGGAACAGATTGCGGTCGTGCGTGTACTTGATGAAATACGCCAGGCCGAAGAGCAGAAGCAGCATCGCCGCGCGGAGCATCCAGGTCGTCGCCACCGCGTATTCCTTCGAAACGCCGCCCTTGCGGTATTCCTCCCCGACAATGATCCACTGCCACAGCTTCGACAGCACCTCGGCTGTGCGCTCCTCGATGGCGGATCGCCCCGGCTCCGGGGAATTCTTTTCCGGTTCGTTCAGCGGAGACTTGCGATCAGGAGCGACGTCCGGCTTGCGGTCGGGCATCATGGGTTTGCGGTCAGACTGAACAGGATTCGGCTGAACCGGGTTCGGCTGCGGCTGGGGAGCCGGCCGCTGTTCCTTTTCCGGGCGGGAAGGTTCAGGAACGACGGGCGATGCCGTCTGCTCCGGAGCAACGGTACGGAAGGGAACGGGCCTGACTTCCGGTTTGACTTCCGGTTTGATCTCAGACTTGATCTCAGGCTTGACTTCCGGCCTGATTTCAGGCGGTTTTTGAGGCGAAACGGGCTCTTCGGGATTTGACAGCAGGAATCCGGGGACCGTCTTGGGCTCCTTTGAGCCGGGCGTCTTGATTTTGATTTCCGGCCCGGGTTCAGGCGGTTTTGCGGACGCACCGTCCTTCAACGCCTTTTCCATCTGCCTGATCCGGAAGGAAAGGTCGCTGATCTTCGAATTGCATGAGAGCAGAATAATCAGGTTGACGACAGGAAGGATCCCGATGACGACGATCAGGAGCAAAATCAATATGAATTCACCCGGCATGATGATTATCCTTTCCCGGTTGGAACATTGCGGCAGTTCGATTGTTTTTCCGTTACTATAGCATCCGTATGAAAAAAAGCAACCTCGGCCATATCGTTCGAACACTTTTTCCCCGCTTTTTCAGTTCGGTTTCATGCTCTGCCGCGTTATTAACGCAAGGAAACATCTTTTCTTCCCTGTCCGCATTTTTTGTCCGACTATCCGAAAAGTCGTCATATTAACGGATTTTTCCGGCTTTTCTTCAGTCTTTTAGCATTCCAGCATTTGAAAAATATGAAAAAGGCGTGTATTTTCCTGTAACGGATATTCCTTCACACGGACAGGACACGCGAACCGCCTGTGCCTTTTTCCGGCCCGGCCCGCGGAGAAAAAGGAACTGCACACATGAGCGACGACACGAAAATCGAAGTGGTAATTTACTGCGGCATGACATGCTACATGCTCGGGAATGCCCGTATCCTGAACATCGGAGCGCATCTGCCCGAAAAATGGCTTCCGCACATCGAGCTGCTGGTGTCGAAATGCCCGGTCGACTGCGGATGCCTGGACCTCTCGAAAGCGCCTTTCGCCCGCATCAACGGCCAGCTCATCCAGAACGCCACTCTGGAGTCGGTCTGCGAGGCCATCACCGAAATCATGAACCGGCAGGAGGCATGACCATGGAGTATTCCAACAGTCCCGAACGCCTGCGCCGCGAGCTCATGATCCGGATCGCCTGCGAGTTTCAGAAGGATACGCTCAAAGATACGATCGACAAGCTCCCCTTCTATGTGAAGCCGTCCGGTTCCAAGCCCCTCCACTGCTGCCTGGCGCACGACCGCGAAGTGATCCGCTGCCGCATCATGGCGCTGCTCGGGTTCGACGCACAGGACGAGGAGGACGACAGCCGGCTCCCGCACGAATATCTCGAACTGGTCTCCGCCGATTCCGAACGCCCGGAGCGCCCCCTTACGATCGCCCGCGCGGCGTGCTCCAGCTGCCCCGATTCGAAAATCGAGGTCGTCCAAAGTCTCTGCCGCAACTGTTTCGCGCAGACCTGCATCCACGTCTGCCCGAACAACGCCATCAACATCATGCGCGGCAAGGCGTTCATCAACCAGGAGTCCTGCGTCAAGTGCGGCAAATGCCTCATCGACGTGTGCCTCTATAACGCAATCAAACGCTTCCCGATCCCCTGCGAGGCCGCCTGCCCGGTCGGCGCGATCAGGAAAAACGAGCAGGGCTTCGCCGAGATCGACTTCAAGAAATGCACGTTCTGCGGCAAATGTTTCCGGGCGTGCCCCTACGGCGCGGTCATGCAGCGGTCCGAACTCATACCCGTGCTGAAACTCCTGAAAACGGGCAGACAGGCTGTCGCGCTCGTCGCTCCGTCCACGCTCAACCAGTTCCCCGGCGGACGCGAAAAACTGTTCCAGTCCCTGCGGAAGATCGGTTTTTCGGAGATCATCGAGGTCGCGGAGGCCGCGGAGACCGCGGCGGGGCTGGCCGCGGAGGAGTTCATCCGCAAGATGAAGCTCGGCGGCAAGCTCGTCGCCGACTCGAGCTGTCCCGCTTTCGTCGAACTCGTGCGGCGGCATCTCCCCGCCATGCGGCCCTATCTCTCGTCGGTACCGAGCGCCATGGCGCTCGCCGGGCAAAAGGCGCGCGAACTTTATCCCGGCGCCGTGAACATCTTTATCGGGCCCTGCATCGCCAAACGCTTCGAATCGCTGTCCTGCCACGGCGTGGACCGCGTGATCACGGTCGAGGAGCTCGGCGCGATTCTCATCGCGCTCGGGGGCATCGAACTGGAGCCGCAGGACTACATCTCGCAGGAGCCGGACACGCTGGAGCACGATTTCTCGCGCACCTGCGCCGCCACAGGGGCCATGCTCGCCGCCGCGCTCGAATCCGAACCCGAGCTCGAGCTGCAGGAGAAATTCATCGACGGCATCAACGCCCAGACGCTGAAATTGCTTCATCTCTTCCTGTTCGGCAGGTCGCACGCCAACTTCATCGAAGTGCTCGGATGCAGCGGCGGCTGCCAGAACGGCCCCTGTTCCCTCTCCATTCCAAACTGACCTTCGCGGAGTTCATCATGACGTCTTCCGTTTCCCGTTTCCTTTCGTTCGCGGCCTGCGCGGCCCTGCTCCTGCTTTCCGCCGTACTCCGCGCCGCCGATCCCGCGCCGAAAACCGACGATTCCGGCTGGATCCTTCCCGGCGCGAACGCCGGGACGGGCTGGCACCTCCGGCTGAAGGACGCCCGCGCCGAAGCGGCGAAGGACGGCAAGCCCATCATCATCCTGTTCACAGGCCCGGACTGGAGCTCCGCCAGCAAGAAATTCGAGTCCGGCGTCCTCCGCTCCAAGGAATACGCCGCCTCGGTGCGCCCCGCCGTGGTCGGCCTTTACGTCCAGCATTTCGTGAACACCGCCGCGCCGGAGGAACAGGTTTCCGCCAACCAGTCGCTGCGGAAATCGCTCAACGTGCCGGCCGTCTATCCATGCACCGTCGTCCTCGCGTCCGACGGCAAAAAGGTTCTCGGGATCATCCCCGGCGCCCTGGAAAAGAAGGAGTATCTCCAGCAGGTCTCCAAGCTCACGGGGATTCCGCTTCCCGAGTGACGGACGGCCCGCGCATTTCCCGGGCGGAACAGCTTCCGTTTCACGCGTCACTTGTCAAGGTAAATGCACGTTTGTCAGAGTAAACGCACAACGAACGTGAAAACCGAGCGTTTAGTCTGACAAACGCCAGAATTTGTTGAAAGAATTGGCAATTGCGTTGAAAGTATTTGCAATGTTTGAGCGTT
>JAGCTY010000150.1 GCA_017963105.1 Lentisphaeria bacterium | reverse complement strand
GGAAGTCGATGGACTTGCCGCCCACGTGGAGCGTGAGCATGGTGTTCAGGCGGGTGAGCAGCAGGGCGTAGGGGACCTTCACGCTGCCGCCGGGGACGTTGACGGAGACGCAGCAGTCGCCGAGGATAGGTTCGGCTTCGCGGACGACCTCGATCAGTTTCTGGAGCTTTCCGAACTTCGTGCGGAGTTCATGGTCGAACACATAGGGCTTGTGGCACTTCGGGCACAGCACCTGGATATTGCTTTCCGAGCAGTCCTGCAGACTGAACTGCACGACGCCGTCGCAGCCTTCTTCGGCGCAAATAAAATCGACCTTTGCCTGGTCGTTCTTGCTGGTTTTGTCTTCCGGCATTTTGGATTCCTTGCGGTTGATTCGGGTGGGGGGTTCAAATCTTTAATCTTATAATATAGCACGCCTTTTCAATTAATGAAAGCTTTTTTTCAGAAAAAGGCGCATTTTTCCCCGTGCCGTTGCGAAGCAAGGCACTGTATCGGCACTGCTTGCGGTGTGCCGGAGCGTAGCCCGGCACTACTTCAGTGGAGGACTTGTCCTCCTCATCACACGAATTTTTGTGATCTGCGGCGACGCCTTTCCGTTTGCGCCGGAGAACACAAGCTTCGCCGTGCCGTCGGCGGCGATGGCATCCGCGGGGATCGGGACCGTCTTCTCGACGCTCTGTCCGCGCTCGGTGTTCACGTCCCCGGAGAAGATTTCCCTGCCGCCGCAAACGACCTTCAGCGCGGCGTTGCGGCCGGACATCTCCACGGTCAGCTCAAGGGGTTCCTCTTTCGGCAGGTTCGAGACGGTGTATTCGAACGAGGTCCCGGCGGGCGCAAAACGGAAGCGGCGGCCGTCCATTCCGGCGCGGGCCTGCGTGTCGCCGGTCACGACCTTGTGGTCGATCTCGGACTGCTGGTAGCCGGGCGTGATCTCGTCGACGAGGCGGCGGCTGTTGCCCATTTCGAGGCGGACGCGGCTGACGACCGCGGATCCTTCGGCGTCCCACTCGGCCTTGCTGAACCGGTTGAAATACACGGCATAATGTTCGTCCATGATGTCCATGAGCGGACGGAATTCGAGGTCCTTCGGGTAGATCAGGCCGCTGGATTTGAAGTGCGCGAACCCGTCCGCGGGCGTGAGCTTCGACAGCAGTTCCTGCACGTTCTCCGCCACCATCACGGGCGGCGTCTCGTAGCTCTGGCCGTCGTTGCGCCAAGCGCGGGCTCCGGGATTCGCCGGATCGGGCGGCACGATCCCAGCGAGCACGAAGGGCCCGTACATGAGGCAGATCGGATCGCCGGGCTTGTCGGTCATCGGCACGGCGCGCAGGCTGAAATCGAATCCGATGCTCACGGTATCCTCATTCTTCCACTTGCGGTTGATCGCGATATAGCCGTCGTTGCCCGCCTCGGACGAAACAGGCTCGCCGTTCACCTTCAGCGTCACATCCGGGCTCCAGTACGGCTTGCGGATTTTCAGCGTGAAATCGGCGGTGGAGCCCTCGCCGGGGAACACCTTCACCGTCACGTCCTTCGAGTACGGGAACCCGCCGGAGACGGACAGGCGTTTGCGGGGCGTCATGTCGACCCGGTACATGATGCCGTTCGGCGGCGGGTACTTCCCGATCACGGTCAGCCACTGGAGGCCGTCGAGCATGATGTCCGCATCCCAGAACTGATTGAGATACAGCTCGCCTTTCCTCCCGGCGACCATCAGCTCGCCGTAACGGCCGGGGTTCTCCATGCCGGTCCCGACGCAGCACGTCCAGACGTGTTCGCTGGTGGAGAAGTTCTTCACGGCGACGGACGCGAGCGGCTGGAAGTAGCAGTACGCGCCCTCGCGGTCGGTGCGGATCACGGACGCCACATGGTTCAGCGTGGCGCGTTCGGCGAAATCCATGACGGAGGCTTCCGGCTCCCACTCGAAGACGAGGCGGGCGAGCTTCAGCATATTGTAGCAGTTGCAGGACTCCGTCGTGTGGCTGGAGAGGTGCTTCGCGTCGTCGCCGACCGGGAAGAAATACTCGCCGTCTCCGTGTCCGCCGGTCGCGTAGCTCCGGTGGTTCGTCACACGGTCGAAGAAGAACTCGGCGATGTCCCGGTATTTTTTCTCGCCGGTGAGCTCGTAGACGCGGCCCATGCCGGTCATTTCCGGGATCATGGTGTTGCCGTGACGTCCGGTCAGGATGTCCTGTTTGCGGCTCAGCGGGTCCATCAGCGCCTCGTGGTAGAAATGCTTTTGCGCGCATTCGAGGTATTTCTTACTGTTCGAGATGATCGTGAGGTCGGCCAGCACCTCGTCCATGCCGCCGAACTCGCAGGAGAGCATTTTCTGGGTGTTTTCCGGCGTGAGCGGGGAGACCACGGAGACCACGAAGTCGCCGAACTTGATATATGCCGCACGCGCCTTCCGGGACAGCTGATAATCGGCTTTCTGCACCGCGCCCGAGAGGCAGATGTCGCGCAAGCCCGCCATGAGCTTGTGCAGGGAATAGAACGGCGACCAGATGCCGTTCAGCTTGAACGGCTGCGCGTCGACTTTGTTCTCGCGGAGCTGCGTGAACGTCTTTTTCGGGACGGGGAACGCGTAGCCGTCCGGGTCCGCCTCCTGCATCTTCGCGATCTCGTCCACGACGTATTCCATCCGCTTCAGCGCCTGCGGGTCCTTCGTGAGCTCGTACACATAGGCCAGTGCAGAGAGGTAATGCCCCATGGCGTGCCCGGAGAGCTCGCCGTCCTCCCAGCCGTCGTAGCGGTCGGCCTTCTTCGGCAGGCCCGCCTGGATGCGGAACGGTTCCAGCAGGCGGTCCGGCTTGATCGTGTATGCGATGTAATGGTTGTTGAGCTTCTGGCGTTCGGCGAGCGGGCCGCCCGTGAGACTCACGTATCCGGCGGGGATGCACGCGACCTTTTTTCCTGTTTCCATGTAGAACGGGTCCGTTCCCGGATCCGGATACGGGAAGGAAGAGCCCGATATCTCGGCGGCTTCACAGACGATCCCTGTGCAGACGAGCGCGGCGGCGGACAGAACGAGACTGGATTTCTTCATGAGGCATCCTCATTTCTATAGTTGGGGCGCGGGGCTCGCACCCGGGTTCAACATCGTTACGACAGACATGTTTTCGAAAAGTGTTTCCGGTAATTAGTCGCCTGAGATACCGGAAATCTTAGCGCGGAATTCCATTTTTTCCGAAAAAAGTTCCGAACCGTCTTCGAATCCATGCGATACTATAGCGCATGAACCGCCCGAATGCAAGAACCGCACGCCGGTTTTGCCGTTTTTTCTTTCTCCCGGCCGGACGGGAATGCCGGCACGATTTCAGCGGAACGGCTTTCCGCATGGTTTCCGCGGGATCACCCGCATGTCGTTTCATCCATATATTTTGATGATTTTGCTTGACACGCGAACCTCGGGACGCTATATTATACCTGAAATCGCCGGAAACGGTATGCGTCTTTGCCGGACCGGACCGAACCACTCGAACAACAACATTTCCGGGAACAGATCATGTCCAATCAGGCCGCAGTCATCGCGCTGGTAGTCCCATGCTACAACGAATCCGCCATTCTGGAGCAGAGCGCACGCACGCTTTCCGCAAAACTGGATGAAATGGCGGCGTCCGGCCAGGTCGACGCATCCAGCATGATCCTGATGGCCGACGACGGTTCCACCGATGATACATGGGAGATCATCTCCCGTCTCCACGCGGAGCGCCCGGACCGTTTCTACGGGATCCGCCTCGCCGCGAACCGGGGGCACCAGGCCGCGCTCCTGGCGGCCCTGATGGAATCCAGAAAGTTCGCCGAGGCGGCGATCAGCCTGGACGCCGACCTTCAGGACGACATCGACGTCCTGCCGCAATTCGTGGCGGAATATCGGAGCGGGCACGACATCGTGTACGGGGTCCGCAGCGACCGTTCGAGCGACACCTTCCTGAAACGCACCACGGCGCAGGGGTTCTACAGGCTCCTGGGCTGGATGGGCGTGAAGACGATCTACAACCACGCGGATTTCCGCCTGATGAGCAGGCGCGCGCTGGACGCCCTTTCCGAATACAGGGAAGTGAATCTCTATCTCCGCGGGCTGGTCCCGCTGATCGGGTTCCGGCAGGCGATCGTGACCTACAGCCGGAAACCGGCTTCGCGTCCGACGCATTATCCGCTTGCGAAGATGCTGCTCCTGGCGTGGGACGGCATCACATCCTTCAGCGTCCGTCCGATCCGCATCATCACGCTGGCCGGGCTCGTCGCGCTTCTGGTCTGCGTCGCGATGCTGCTTTATGTCCTTCATTCGAAATTTTTCGGATACACCGTCGCCGGCTGGACGTCCCTCACCGTCGTCGTCCTGCTTTTCAGCGGGATCCAGCTCGTTTCCATCGGTGTGATCGGCGAATACATCGCAAAAACATATATGGAAGTCAAACATCGGCCGCGCTACCTCGTTTCCGAGCGTCTCGAGCCGCATTCCGGAGATCATGACGAATGAAATCATTCAACCTGCTTGCCCCGTTCGAACAGTTCGCCGAACAGAAACTGACCACCATACCCCCGAAGAAGCTGTATCCGCGTCTTCTGGCGGTCCTCATCCTCCTCGGGTTCCTGCCTCTGCTCATCCCGGGCATCCCGAACGGGCATGACTGCATGTACCACCTCTCGCGGCTCCTGACCCTGCGCGAGGGAATCCGCGCGGGAATCCCCCTGCCGATGATCAACTACGACGCGATGGAGGGGTTCGGCTACGGGCCGGGCCTGTTCTACTCCGACCTGTATTTCTATCCGTTCGGACTGCTTGCCGCCGCCGGGATCCCCGTGGTCGTCGCCTACAAGCTGTTCCTCGTCACGTGGGGCCTGATGACGGCTTTCTCCATGTACTGGGTGGCAAAACGCATTTCCGGCGACGACTTCACGGCGTTTGCCGCCTCGCTGCTGTACTGCTGGAGCAGTTACCATGCATGCGACTTCATCATCCGCGCCGCGTGCGGCGAAATCATGGCGTTTTTCTTTGTCCCGTGGTGCATCTACGGGTTCTGGAACGTCCTGTACGACGAACCGTCGAAACGGAGCTGCCTGCCGCTCGCCTTCGGATACGCGGGGCTCTTCTACGCCCACAACATCACCTTTGTCCTGATGTGCCTGATCGGCGGCCTGATCACGGCGTTCAACCTGCCCGCCCTGCTCCGCGACATCCGCCGGATCGGCACGCTGTTCTGCGCCGGGCTCCTTGCGCTGGGACTGGTCGCGTGCGCGTTCGTCCCCCTGCTGGAACAGATTTCCTCGCTGAAGTTCAATCTGACCAAGGCGACGCTCGCCTCCCCCATCGCGGACCGCATGGTGCCGTTCCCGAGGCTCTTCCTGGAACTCCCGTACATGAAACTGGAATACTGGATTCCGCCGGGGATCGGCATCATCTTCGTGATCGTCTTCCTCCAGAGGTTCCGCATCAGGTCGGAGCGCACCCCCGCGGAACGTTTCCGCGACCTCTGCATGGTTACCGGGTTCGCGGCGCTCGTTTCCGCCACGGAATTCCTGCCGTGGCAGGGGATGATGCGCGCGATCGCGGCCATCCAGTTCCCCTGGCGGCTCTATCTGCCGGCGACGGCGTTCGCGGCCCTGGGCGGAGGTCTTCTGCTCGGGAAACTGCTCGCGGGACGCCCGGCGCCCATGCTGCGCACCTGGCTGTGGATTCTCCTGTGCGGATGCGGATTCCCGTGGTGGTTCCTGCACGCGTATCTTTACGCGGCCAAAATCTCGGAGCATGAACTCCACCGCACCATCACACGGGAGGAGGCCGCACGCTCCGTCGTCAGCGGCGTGCATTTCCTCCCGCAGGGGCACGTCGACGGCGATTACACCGGGCTGGGCGGCAAGGCGGAAGTCACGAGCTCGAATCCCGACGCAAAGGCCGAAGTCGTCTGTCCGTCGTGGGGCAAACTTGAGATCGCGTTCTCCGGCTTCTCCCCCGGCGATTCGTTCGAGATTCCGCGGGTGTTTTACAAAGGATACCGCGTCGAGACCGAGGCGGGCGGCACGATCGACCTTTCCGAACAGGACCATTTCCGGTTCCGCCCGAACGCAGCCTCGGGGAAAGCGGTCGTCGTATACCGGCTCACGAAACTTCACAAGGCGTCGTTCGCCGTTTCGCTTCTCACGCTCGCGGGAACCATCCTGTTCCTGGTGTACTCCCGCCGGAAAAAACGCAGTACGCTTTCACCCCCGGAACAAACTCCTGCCGTCGACTGACGGCAGACCGGGAAAGACGATGCCGTCGATCCGGTGCGGTTCGATCCGGGCAGCAAGCGGGACGCGGATGCGCGGAAACGGAAAAAAAACGCGGGAAGACGCTTCGGTCCGCCCATCGACAAAAAAAACAGGTTCTTCTGCAAAATGGACTTGACATCGTCAGAAAGAATGGTATAGTAGTCGTTGCGTTGATGAAAAATAGTGTTCCATGGTCCGAATTCTCCTAAGGGGAACTCTATTAATGCGAGCGGATGGATTTTCAGCAGATGGGCAAACAAGACAATGCAGGAAGATTTGAGCGTGGCTACCTGAAGGCAACCACCGATAATCTTACCAATTGGACTTTGCCCAGGTGCAAAAAGCCGCCGAAAACCAGTTAATAGAGGTGCCCCTTAATCAAGGAACAAACCATGAAAGTGAAAATACCGCTTTACATCGTATCGTTCATCCTGGCGGCCATCGGGTTTCCGACGGTCCTGGTCCTGATTTATCTCAACCTGATCGATTCCGGTATTTCATCCAAGTTCTTCTGGGTTCTGTCCGTCACATGCTGCGTCCTCAGCGTTCTGTTTTTCGCGCTCGGACATATCCTGGCGGCATGGGAGGAAGAGGACAAAAACCTGAACGAATGACGCTCCGTGCGGAGCGTCTGACCGTTCCCGCTCAGCCGGGACAAACGTCGTTTTCCCCGAAAGATTTCCCCTGAAAAAAGAAATGGGCCGTGTTCTAGAACACGACCCTTGATTTCGAAATGGTGGTGGGGGGAGGATTCGGACCTCCGAAGGCATGGCCGGTAGATTTACAGTCTACTGCATTTGACCGCTCTGCAACCCCACCAGGAAACTGCACGTGGAGCGGGTAGAGGGAATCGAACCCTCACAATTAGCTTGGAAGGCTAATGTTCTACCGTTGAACTATACCCGCAGGCAATATCCAAACAGGATTTATTACTATACATCTTCTGCCGGAGAATTCAAGTCGGGAACACAAAAAAAAGCAAAAAAAGTTCAGTGCGGACCACCCGGCGGGACGGATTTCCCGAATGGACAGAAAACCGCCGGAAGCGGAGTGGAGAACGCTTCCGGCGGGTTATGGTCAGGTTGTCTGATGATTCAGTATTTCGCTTGTCTGAATATCAGTATTCGACCATGCCGAGGCCGCGGCGCAGGACGATGGAGGAACCTTCCTTGTCCGTACCGACCGCGAGGATGCGCGGAGAGGTGGTGTCGGCGGAGACGGTTCCGGCTACAGCGTTGGCCGGGTTGGAGGCGGCGGAGAAGTCGCCGGCTTTCAGCTTGGTGACGTCGGTCACGGGCTTCTTCGAGATGAGGACCGCCATGCCCTTCTCGGTGTTGGCGGAGATGAGGATGCGGCCGTCCTTGAGTTCCATGGCGACCGGATTCTCGCCCTTCAGGCCGATCTGCTTCGCGAGATCCGCGGAGTGGATCTGCTTTCCGCTCTTCAGGTTAAGGTAGCCGAAGATGGAATCCGGATAGGGCAGGATTCTCTGGCTCGGGGCGCGGAGCGACCAGGTCTGGAACTGATCCTCGGTGGCGTAGATGTAGTTCTCGCCGTCCTGATCGAAGACGCTGGCGACGACCACGCCGGCGGGGTTCGGCTGCATGCCGGTCGGCGCAGGCGCGATCTGGGCGATGGTCGGACGGACGCAGTCCTTGCCGTTGACGGCGCACAGCTGGGCGGGAGTCTCGGTCCAGGTCTCGCCGTCGTCGTCGCTGGTCACGTACTTGATGACGCGCTTTCCGCCGCCTTCGTCGGTGGAAAAGACGCACACGAGGCGCTTGCTGTCGAGGCGGATGACGTAGGGATCGGAGACGGTGCCTTTTTCAGGCTTGTAGATGGTGCGGACGTCCTTTTCCCAGGCGATGCCGTCCTTGTACTGGAAACGGTCGCCGAGGTCGCGGCCGTACATGGCGGCGGCGTCGACCACGCCCCAGAACGCCGGTTTCGGCTTGTTCTGGCGGTCGAAGAGCAGCGGGGCGTTGCGGCGGCCGCCGAAGGGATAGGTGTCAAGCCAGGAGCCGTTGTCGGTGAGGCCCCAGAGGGTCACGGCCACGATGTGCTCGCGGTACTTCAGGAAGAGCGCGTAGGCGTCGCGGTAGCGGTCGCGGAGGTCCTGCTGGACGAGCGCGGGAAGGACGCCGTTCGGATAGGGGTTCGGGTTGCGGCGGTCGCGCGGCAGGATGTCGATGTCAAGCTCGGAGATGAGGATGTCGCATCCGGTGCTGAGGAACGCCTGGATGGTGCGTTCGACCTGGTCCATGTCCGGGTCGGTGTAGCGCCAGTGGCACTGCATGCCGATGTAGTCGATGAGCTTCTTGTCCTTGTTGACCTCGTTCACGAGCTTCACGATGCCGTCGCGCTTGGCGGCGAGGTCGGTGTCGAAGTCGTTGTAGACGAGCTTGGCGGTCGGGTCGGCCTCGCGGGCGGTTTCGAACGCGAGTTTGACGTAGTCGGGGCCGACGATGTTGTACCAGAACGATTTGCGCATGGAACCGTCCTGCACGACAGCTTCATTCACCACGTCCCAAACATGGAAGTTTTCCTTGTCGTGCGCGATGCGGGTGCGGATGTGGTTCTGCATACGCTTGATGAGGGTGGCGCGGCCCTGTTCGCCGGGCTGAAGGTCGCCATAGACCCATCTGGGCGTCTGCTGATACCACACGAAGCAGTGGCCGTGCAGCTGCATGTCGTACTGCTGGGCCATGCGGACGAGGCCGTCGCCGCCGCCCCAGTTGAAGTTGCCTTCGGAGCGTTCGACGCTTTCCCATTTCATGGCGTTGTCGGCCACGACGCGGTTGAAGTGTTTGCCGGCGAGTTTGCCCGTGAAGGAATCGGGCTGTGCGAAGCCGAGTGCGACGCCACAGAGGAAGTCGTCTTTGAAGATGTCACGGAGTGCGGGCTCGTCGCCGAGCTCCTGCTGCTGGCCCTGGCCGCCGCCGAAGCCGCCGAAACCGCCAAAGCCGCCACCGAAACCTCCACCGAAACCGCCGCCGAAGCCGCCGCCTGGCATTCCGCCGCCGAAGCCGCCGCCGAAACCACCACCGGG
>JAGCTY010000149.1 GCA_017963105.1 Lentisphaeria bacterium | reverse complement strand
GCAAGCATCCATATCTATGAGGGCGGATTCGCCGAGGATATCGTGTCGGTGACCAGCATCACGGTGGAGTCCGGCGGAAGACTGATCGACACCGTAACGCCCTACGGAGAGGTCACCGTTTCGTCCGGCGGCGTCATGGAGAATGTCCAGGGAAGCGGGGTAATCCTTTACGGCCTTGCGAAGGAATGCCATGAAGGCTATTACAGTATTTATTCCGGCGGATACACCCTGAACGCCACCAACGGGTTCCTGGGAATCTACAGCGGAGGTGTGGCCGAGGGGACATACATGAACAATTCTCTCGGCCAGGCGCGGATCACCGTATATGAGGGCGGCCTGGCAAAAGACACGACGATGGAGAAGGGGACGATAACGGTCCTGAATGGCGGTCTGCTGGTCGGGACGGAGCTCCTGGGGTTCCGCTGGTACAGTGACTGGCAGCTCGAGGACACGATCATCGTCTCGGAGGGCGGTGTGGACTGGAAGACGAAGAACATCCGTGGAGTCCAGCATGTGGTGCGTGGCGGCGTCGCCAGCGAAACGGAACTGACGTCGATGGGGATACAGCATGTGTCGAACGGCGGCCTGGCCAGCGAAACGCGGCTTGTGGACGGCGGCCGTCTGGTCGTGAGCCGCGGCGGGACGGCGCGGGACGTCCATGCGGTCTCTGACGGAGCGGTCATTGTGGAAAGCCTCGGCCTTGTTCAGGGCATTACCCTGGATTCGAACAACATCGTGCTCGCATCGAGCGGGGCCCGCGTGGAAGACGCCAATGTCGGGTCCGGGGGAGACCTGTATCTCTTGTCCGGTGCGATCCTCGGCGGACAGGTGCATCTTGCGGACGGTGCGGCCGTTTCCGCATTCGAAGGCTCATTCGTCGACTTCGATCTTTCCCGTGCGAACGCGGAAACAGCCCTGATCGATAACCTGGGCTTGATAACGGGTGCGCCGTTATTTACGGTCACGGTGTCCGCGGACACGGCTGAAGGCGTGTATCTGCTGGCGTCCGGGGCTTCCGGTTTCGCCGGAACGATCACCGTGCAGGACGAAACCATGAAATACGGCTCACTTTCCGTGGGCAATCCTCTCGTGTACGGATGGAACACCTACACGCTGGATCTGAACGGCGACGACCTGTCCCTGACGGTCACGCGGAACGCGGAGGAAATGGGGAAGAACGGGGAATGGCGTTTGCATGAAGTCATATATGACGTGAATGTTAATCCCGGCGATACGCTTTTCGTTTCCGATGATGCAATCTATGTTGATACGCGGGTCGCACAGTCCGGAACGATCATCGTTCAAAGCGGCGGCCATGTGGAGGATACGCATGTGGCCGGCGGTACCGTGACTGTCCTGAGCGGCGGAAGCGCGGTCCGGACAAGCGGCGGAGCGATCAACGTGATGGACGGGGGACGCATCACGGGTGCGACCGGAGGAAACATCCATATCTACGGGGGCGGATTCGCCGAGGATATCCTGTCGGCGACCAGCGTCACGGTGGAGTCCGGCGGAAGACTGATCGACACCGTAACGCCCTACGGAGAGATCACCGTTTCGTCCGGCGGCGTCATGGAGAATGTCCAGGGAAGCGGGGTAATCCTTTACGGCCTTGCGAAGGAATGCCATGAAGGCTATTACAGTATTTATTCCGGCGGATACTCCCTGAACGCCTCCGACGGGCTCATGGCAATCTACAGCGGAGGCGTGGCCGAGGGGGCATACATGAACAATTCTCTCGGCCAGGCGCGGATGAACGTATATGAGGGCGGTCTGGCAAAAGACACGACGATGGAGAAGGGGTCGATAGCTGTTCTGAACGGCGGTCTGCTGGTCGGGACGGAGCTCCTGGGATTCCGCTGGTATAATAACTTGTCTGTCGAAGCCTACATTGTTGTTTCGTCCGGCGGTGTGGACTGGAAGACGAAGAACATTTTCGGGTCTCAGACTGTGATGCGGGGCGGGCTCGCCAGCGAAACGGAACTGACGTCGCGTGGGATGCTGTCCGTGTCGAACGGCGGTCTGGCCAGCGAAACGCGGCTTGTGGACGGCGGCCGTCTGGTCGTGAGCCACGGCGGAACGGCGCGGGGCATCCATGCCGACCTGAAAGGCGCGGTCATGGTGGAAAGCTCCGGATTCATTCAGGATATCACCCTGGATTCGCACAGCATCATGCAGGTGCTGGAGGGCGGACGTGCGGAAGACGCGGACGTCAGGTCCGGGGGTGAAATCTATCTTGAAAGCGGGGCGGTCCTCGGCGGCAGGCTCGAACTCGAAAACGGGGCCGTGGTTTCCGCGTATGACGGCGCCGCGGTCGATTTCGACCTTTCCCGCGCGGATTCCGAAACGGCCCTGATCGACAACCTGAGCGTGATAACGGGTGCGCCGGAGTTTACGGCCACGGTGTCCGAGGACACGGCGGAAGGCGTGTATCTGCTGGCGGACGGGGCTTCCGGTTTTACCGGGACGATCACCGTGCAGGACGACGCCATGAAGTACGGCGTGCTTTCCGTGGACAATCCTCTCGTGTACGGCTGGAACACCTACATGCTGAACCTGAACGGCGACGCCCTGTCCCTGACGGTCGGCAGAAACAGCGTCTATCACGAGCCGGAACCGGAGCCGGAAGAACCGGAGGAGATCATCCTTGTCAGCTCCGGCACGGAAGTCGGTGAAACGCTGGTCTGGGAAAAGACCGGGGAAATCCTGCGGGTGGCCGGGGGCGGCATCCTGAAGGATACGGATATCCCGTGGGGCGGCACGCTGGTCCTGGAAGAGGGCGCTGTGCTCAACGGGACGGTGCGGCTCGGGACGGACATTCAGGTCCTGGGGCCGGTGGCTGCGGAGGACGCGACTGTCGAGCTTGATATTTCGAACCGCAAGGAAGAGTACGGCATCCAGCTGGACAACATGATGTACGTGGCGGCGCTTTCCTATTCCGTCATCGTCAGTCCGGATCAGAACAAAGGCGAATACATCCTCGCCGGAAATGCCGCGGGGTTCACCGGGACGATCACGGTCCGCGACACGGAGAACACCGAATACGGTACATTGACGCTGGACCAGGGGACGCTGGACTACGACGTGACGCACTATACGCTGTCCCTGAACGAAAAAGACGAACTGACGTTCATCGTGTCGTCCAACATCCCCAACGAGGCGGACTATATCCTGCTCTACAAGGACAACTGGCTGGTCCTCTCCAGGGAATCCGCGTTCGGCCTGACCGTTTCGGGCGACGGCGAATACGACCACATGTATATCCTGTCGAACGGCGAGGCGAAACATATTACGATCGGCGACGGCGGCCTGGTGACGGTCGAGGCCGGCGGCACGCTGTATGTGAAGGATCAGCGCGGCAGCCTGCGGTTCGACTACAGCGAGGGGGACAGCACGGTCATCAAGGGCGTGAATCCCTACGGTGCGTTCTATGTCGCCGACGACAGAATGGACAATGTGTTCGGCGAAAACCTCAATGTGTCGGGACATGTCCTGATCTCCAACTATCACGGAAGCGGCACTCTCACGACGGGAGACGGCGTCGAGATGACGGGGAAATGCGAAGGCGGATGGTATGATTTCCACGGGACGTGGATTCATGACCTTGTCGTGCTGGATACGACGATTCAATGTAAAATCCATGCCAACACGGTCGTGACGAATTCCGAGTGGGGCGCTCTCTATGTCTGGATCGAAAACGGTGCCTATGTCGAGAATTCCGTGTTCAACGGTTCCCTGCTTCTCGAAGGGGGAACGATTTCCAATCTCACATTCAATTCCAGCGTCTCGATCAGAGGGAACGTCCATGTGAAAAGCGACTTGACATTCAGGCAGAAGCCGAATTACTCCGGCGGCCTTTTCGACATGTACGGTCATACCGTCACGATGGACTATACGGAGCGGAACCGGAACGACGAGCCAATGATCAACCTGAACTGCTTCTCGGAGGACGTCGTGTTCCGGCTTTGCCTGCCTCAGATCCTGGCGGTCGGAGAGTATTCCATTGCCACCGGGGGACGCGGTTTTTCGGATGACTACATCGTTTTCGTCGACGGAACCACCGCCGGGGTGCTGAACAGGGAGAATCCGCGTCTTGAGTACGGCAACTACATTTACACGATGACCGAGGGAAAAAACAGCCAGACCGGCCAATACGGCGTGAACCTGTCCGTCGAGTATTCGGACCTTGCGGACGATTCCTTCTCCGTTTACTGGTACGACACCGGAAACGGTTTCTATTATGCGAAAAGCGTTTCCGGCCTGATGATCTCCGGCGACGAGTATCCGGAGGTGGTCGTACGGAACAAGGGGCTGCTCTACGACTCGGAACTGAGAAAAGGCGGCATCCTGAAAGTCCGTGCCGGCGGCCGGGCCGTCGGACTGAACTTTCCACATGTCGGCTGGATCCAGTGCGATTACACGGAAGGCGACGACACGGTCATAACGGGCATCAGTCCGTATGGAAGCTTTTTCATCCGGGACAACACGATCGAAAACATGTACTGCGGAAACCTGACGGTTTCAGGAAATGTTTTGGTCAACAACTATCATGGAGCCTGGGACGACTCCAGCAAATACGGTATCCTGACGACGAACGGCGGCGTGACCGTCACGGGAAGCCTCGGTACGGGAGACTATTTCCTGAACGACACGTATATTCATGATGTCAGAACGGAAGATCTCGTCATTATGACCCTGACATCCTGTGTCCTTGAAAACGGTTCTTTTGACGGCGGCTCCTCCCTCACGCTGATCGGCAGCACGGTTTCCCGGTCCTATTTCAATTTCGCCGTGGACATGAAAAGCGGGACCGTTTCCGATTCGACTTTCAATTCGGGGGTCAATCTTCGCGGCGGAACCCTGTCGGACGTCATTATCAACAACCGCTACTACCTCGACGGGAACGTGTTCCTGGACGGCGACCTGTACCTGAACTGCGCGGGCACCTTTGCCCGGAACGCCTGCATCAACGCGAACTATCATAATATCTTCGTGAACTTTACCGACCGGAAAGCGACCGACGGCGGAATGATCTCGCTGAACAGTTTCTCCGAAGACGTGAATTTCCATCTGCTGTTCCAGAAAGACCAGTCGATCGGCACCTATACGATTGCCTGGAATGCGGGCGATTTCGTCGACTACTTCCTGATGAACATCGGCGGCGAGGACACGGAGGAGCTCTCGTTCGAGAACACGGAAATGGACTATGGCAACTACCATTATGTGATGGCGCATGACGTGGATGCCCAGATCATTACGCTTACGATTGACATTTCCGACGATGCGGACGATACCTTCAACCTGTACTACTGGGATTCCGGGGAGAAGGAATTCTATCATGCCGCGAGCGTGGATTGTTTGCTGTTCAGCGCCGACGGCTACCACGACATGGTGGTCCGGAACGGCGGCCTCGTGACCAATTCCCGGCTGGAATCCGGCGGCCTCATTACGGTCAGAGCCGGCGGCCGGGTGCTCGGCCTGAACCAGGGCGAAAAAGGCTTGCTGCGGTTCGAATATACGCAGGGCGATACGACCGAGATCAAGGGCGTCAACATGTTCGGAGCGTTCTTTGTGGAAAACGATCTGCTGGAGAACGTGTACGGGGAAAACATCACGGTGAACGGCGACGTACTGGTGCGGAACTATCACAATGCCGGCGGGTCATTGACAACGGACGGCGCAAGGATAACCGGCAAATTCGAGGGGCGCGGAGTGTTCGACTTCTCCAACAGCACGGTGTACGACCTTGTGGTGAACGGCGGAACCAGCCACATTCTGGAGGGCACGTCCGTTACCGGGAGCACGTTCAATACCGCCTGTTCCGTGAATGGCGGCGCGGGCCTCATCGAGGACACGACGTTCAATGCCGCTGTTCAGATGCACGGCGGTACTTTCTCGGAAACCGTCATGAATGGCGGGTGGGAGGTCAAATACCATGTCTGTCTGGATGGCGACATCACGTTCCGGAGTGCGGGGCGCATCAGCAGATACATCTATGATTCCGCCGTGCTCGACGCAAGAGGTTTTACCGTCAATGTCGATCTTACGGACCGTACGGTCACGGACGACCCCATGCTCAACCTCGACCGGCTGTACAATGCGGAACTGCGCGTCGTGATCGATCCGGGCCAGCTGATCGGAACCTACTGGATTGCCAGCTACGCTTCCGAGATCGGGCAAGGCGATCCGGACGGCGTCTACAACTGGGAAACCAACAAATGGGATTACCGGGGAGAAGTTGTCGGCGATCTCGACGGCGTCATTTCCATATACGACAGCAACGGCATAGAAATGGCGGTCTGCACGGTCAACGGAGACACGGAGTATTTCGGACGCTACAACTACACCGTTTTCGTCGACGCCAACGGCAATCTGAAGCTGAAAGTCGGCTGGAACAACCGCGAGGACGTCGAATACGACGCGGACGAACTTGAGAGCAATGACACGCAGGAGACCGCCACGGAAATCACGGGCGGCGGAGCCGGCGCCGTCTCCAATCTGACCATCCATTCGGAGTCCGACGCCGACTGGTTCAAGTTCGAACTCGATTCGATCGGACGGAAGTCGAGCTTCATCGGCATCGACTTCAGGCAGTGGGCGGGCGACCTGGACATCGACCTGTACAACTTGAACGGCGAACTGATCGACTACGCCCGGAGCGTGACGGACAACGAACGGCTGTCCCTCACCGGCCGCACCGCAGGAACCTATTTCCTGAAGGTCTACGGCAGCACCGGCAATACGAACGCCTACAAACTGGTGTACGACCTGCCGGAGCCGATCGACCTCGAAGACGTCTATGATTCGGGCGACGACAAGGCGCACGCCTATTTCCTGAAGCGCCTGGAGGAAAAGATCACGCTCGATGCCTGTATCTCGCGCAGCGACGATCAGGACTACTACATGTTCATCCTGCCGGAGAAGGGGCTCGTCAGCGACGTCATCACGCTGACCTACGACGACGAATTCGGCGACCTGGACCTCTATCTGTATGACCAGAACGGGAAGGACTTCCTGATGGCATCGACGAATACCGTCGGCGGACAGGAACGCCTCTCGCTGGCCGGACTGAAGCACGGCGTATATTATGCGGCAGTGAAGTCGAAGGACAACAGCATCGGCAGATATGAACTCGTGTTCGACGTGAACGACCGCAATGTGAACCCGGACAGGTACGAGAACAACAACTCCCTCAAGAAGGCCACCAAACTCTATACGCTGAACGGCGAAAAGACGATCGAAGGGCTCTCCATCCACAGCGAAACGGACATCGACTATTACAGTTTCTCGATTCTGGAGAAAGGATCGGCGGACGATTCCGTCACGCTTGCCTGCACGGTGGAGCTGGGCGATCTTGACCTTGAAATCCTGAACGCGGCCGGCGAAGTGGTCGCCTGTTCCCGGACCGCCGAGAACGAGGACACCGTCAGCCTGAAGGGGCTGGACGTCGGGGATTATTATATCCGCGTCTATGGCTACAACAACGTCGCGAACAACTACTCCCTGAGCTGGCATGTGACCAACTCCGCGCTGATCCCGTCCGATGTGTACGAGGGCAATGAACCGATCCTGATCCGCGAGGACCAGACCATTTCCGGACTTTCCATCGCAAAGGTCCGCGAGAAGGACGAGACGCGCGAAGACACGTTCAGGATCGTGCTGGAATACGATGCCTGGAAGCGCAGCAGGATCATCCTCACGGACTACAGGAGCGACTGGGAGGACGGCATTGCCTACGTCGTCAGGGACATCGATGGCAACGTCCTGATGGAAGGCGTCGATTCCGAAATCAGCCTCTACGGACTGGAGAAGGGCGAGTATTTCCTCACGCTGGACGCGCCGAACGACGACGAGTACAGCGAGTACAGCCTGATCGCGCAGTGTCTGCCTGATTCCGACAACGCGAAGGACAACACCTGGAGCATTTTCATCTACATGGCCGGCGACAACAACCTGGAGGGCGCGTATCTCCAGGAACTCATCTACATGCAGAATGCCGTCCTGCCGGAAAACGTGGAAGTCTACGTCCTGCTGGACCGCTCGGATGATTACTTCGTCGGCGAACGCAACTGGACCGACACCCGCGTCGGCAAGATCCGCCACAGCAGCGGACGCGGGGCGGTGGCGGTGCAGTGGATGTATTTCGATGGAACCGACACCAAAACGTACATGAACACCCACAATCTGGAACTGAAACGGGAATGGGATACCGGCGACGTCAGGACGCTGGAAGCGTTCCTGGACTGGGGTATGCTCGAAGGACGCGCCGACAACTACGCCCTGATCATAAAGGACCACGGCACCAGTCTGGGCTACAACTGCAAGGACGAGACCGACGGCTCCATCATGTCGATTGCGAAGATCGCCGAACTGCTCAGGAAAGACAAGTACGACGACCTGTCCGTCGTGGCGTTCGACCAGTGCCTCATGGGCAGCGACGTCGTCGTGACCACGATGGAAGGCACGGTCGATTATGTGGTCGCCTCCGAGGCGGTCGGCTATACGCCGAACTGGCTTGTCATGTACAAAGTCCTGCTGAACAGCTTCGAAACGGAGATGACGCCGCAGGAAGTCTCGCAGAAGATCGTGGAAGCCTGCAACTGTTCGGGATTGTACCCGCTTACCATGGCGTCGTTCAACTCGCTCGATAATGCGTTGAGCGAAGCGCTGAACCGGTTCGGCTCGCGCGCGGCGGAATTCACGTTCGGCGACTGGGTGGCGCTTTTCAGGGCCTACAGGGACGCCGCCAATTACGGAGACGGAATTTGCGCCTACAGCGACCTCGGAAATGTCCTGAACCAGGTGAAAGCCGACGACAATCCCATCTCCGACGCTCTGCGGATCGCCATAGACGACCTGTACGACACCGTGATGAACACCGTGATCGACAGCACGATGATCACGCCCGACATCTACGGCACGGGGCTTGCCGTCTTCAATCCGGTCCTGTCCAGCCCGATGATGGCCCTGTACAGCTACGGCGCGGGATGCCCGCTGGATTATTATGCCACTGAAATCGGCCAGACCGTCTGGGGCGAATTCCAGTACAAACTCTCCAAGATATCCGACGAATGCTCCCTCTATGTCGTGGACGACTCCAACCATCTGACCTTCACTTCCTCCTCGTTCTTCTTTACCGGCGGCAGAAACTTCGTCTCGTATGATCTCGGCGCATTTTCCGGTAACGGCATGACCTACGAAGGGCTCTATATGGATCAGGCGGTCTGCTTCGGTCTCACGCTGGAACAGCCCGGAATCGAAGGCGATGCCATTGTCGTTACCGCCGACAACCCGGACGCGGATCTCACGATCTATCTCGTGCAGACGATGGAGGATGGGACCCAGATGTACCGCCGCACCTCCGAAAACGGCGTCCTTCCCCTCGACGGGGTCAATTATGAAAAAGCCCATGCCCTGAATGACTACAATCTTATCATTACCTCTACGGCCGAAACGACCTACACGCTGAAGCTCGTTGCCGAATGGTCGAACGGCGTGGACTTCTTCGATTATTCGCGCACCGGGTCGATCTCCCCGCTCGCCGCGGGCAACAACTCCGTCGACAAGGCCACGCAGCTGCCGACCGGCAACTACGGCGGCCTCATGACCTACGCCGGCGACAAGGATTACTACAAGATCCTTTCCGTGTATGCGGACCGCATCGACGTGACCGTGAAGGGGACCGGACTCGTCGTGCGGGAATTCGACGCCGCCGGCGAACTGCTCCAGACCGCCGCGGAGGACAACGGCGCGTACAGGCTGACCGTCGCGAAAGACAACTACGTCTGCGTCGAGGGGACCGCCGACATCACGCTCGACGAGTGCAATTCGTACATGCTTTCCATCAGCGATGCCGCCCAGACTTATCTCAAGGCGGAACTGAACGCAATCCTGCCGGAAAAACCGGTCGTCACCAGCGAGCTCGTAGACAACACGGTTTCCATCTCGGTTGAGGTCGGGGACGGTCTCCGGGCACTTTACTCGAAGGACCTGTTCGAGTGGCGTGAGTACGGCGACGGCCTGGTCGCGACCGAAAATGAGCGCTACTACTTCAAGGCGGTGGACACGGAAACCGGGCTGGAAAGCCAGTACATCTCGCTCCGTGTCGAGGGAATCGATCACGAGCTCCCCGTCGTCGGCAATATCGTCGCAAGCGTCCCGAACGGACAAACCACGAACGAGGATGTCATGGTTACGGCTGAATTTTCGGACAACACGGCTGTGGACAAGTCGCTCTACAGGATCGGCGAGGATGGCGAATGGCTTGATTACGTGGACGGCGTGACCGTCACCGAAAACGCGACTGTCTTCTTCAAGGCCGTCGACCCCGCCGGAAACGAATCCGAGATCGTCAGCTATGAGGTCGGCAACATCGACAAAGTCGCGCCTGTGATCGAGCTTGCGGGCGACAATGTGACGCCGCTTCAGCAGTCCACGCTGACGGCGAGCACGGAGCCCGGCCTCGAAATCTTCTATTCGACTGATAACGAGACCTGGACGAAATACGAGGGCGAGCTTGAGGTCAAGGAAAATGCCACGTATTACTTCAAGGCGACGGATGCGGCCGGAAACGTCGGCTTGGCGGAGTATGTGTTCGGGAACATCGACACGGTGGCCCCGGTCAAGCCGGTTGCTTCCGCCGACATCGTTGCGTTCACGAACAAGGACGTGACCGTGACCGCCGAATTCAGCGCGGATTCCGTGAAGAAGGAATATTCGCTGGACGGCGGCGCGACCTGGAATGACTACGATGTGAACGGCATTATCATCATCAACAACGGCACGGTCCTCTTCCACGGCATCGACGCGGCGGGCAATGTCTCCGAGGTCGAAAGCTTTATGGTTTCGAACATCGACAAGGCCGCGCCGGCGGTCCCGTCCGGGCTCAACGCGGTCGTCGTCGACCGGACGGTCACGCTGAGCTGGAGTGCGAGCACGGACGACCTCGCCGGGGTGAAGGAATACACGGTGGTTTATTCGCACGACGGGCAGGAATTCACGCTCACGACCGCTGAAACGACCCTGGTGCTCGAAAACGCGGACTTCGCCACGTGGCAGTGGAGCGTGCTGGCGGTCGACAGCGTCGGCAACATCTCCGGCGCGGCCTCGGGCGACGCGTTCACGGTGGAGCAGCCGGGCACATCGTCCGGATTCGTCTTCTTCCCCGGGCGGTTCGCGGGCGGCGCGAAATCCATGTTTGCGGCGCAGGCAAAGGACAGCAGCCGCGTTTCGATATACACCGAGGGTTCGGGCTGGGGCACGGACCTCGAGCTCGATCCGGGCTGGAAGATCGCCGGAGTCGGCGACTTCGATGCGGACGGCCGCGACGACTTCCTGCGCCTCAACGACGAAGGCTATGTGGTCGGCGAAATGACGCAGGCGGACGGCACATTCGCGGCGCAGGTGCTGAACTTCAGGAGCCCCGGCTGGTCCATCCTCGGCACGGGCGACTTCAACGGCAACGGCTCGGATGACGTACTGATCGCGCACCCGACCGCGGCGTCGGAGACGGTCGGCCTGCTCGGCTACTGGGAAAGCGGCGTGACCTGGACGCTCATCAACGGCTACTCGGCCGAGTGGTCGATGATCGCGACCGGCGACTTCAACGGCGACGGCAAGTGCGACATGCTGTGGAAGAATGAATTCATCGGCGACGGCGGCCTGACCTACAACGCGTTCTGCACGTGGATCGTGGAGGATCCTGTGGACTGGCGCATGGTCAGCGTGGCGAATCCTGCGGAGTGGAATTTCCTCTGCGCGGGCGACTTCGACGGCGACGGCATGAACGACATCGCGATGATCAACGACGTTGGCGTGGTGGGCATCTGGGGCGTCACGGACGGCTACCTGAGCTCGTGGTCGATCCTCAGCGCGGTCGACACATCCGCCTGGACGCTCGCGGGCGTCGGCGACTTCAACGCCGACGGCACGGACGACATCGCCTGGAGCAGCAACGAAACCGGCCTCACCGGGTACTGGCAGATCAACGACAAACAGCTCACCACCTGGGCCAACATCGCCACGATCTCGTAAGGAATCCCGGTCCGGGCCGCAATCGTCAAAGGCCAGACCTGAACAGTTCGAAGACAAAAACGGACCGCGGGAGCGTCATAATCTCCTGCGGTCCAGTCTGTTCGAGGCTGTGCGCCCGTGTCGTCCGCGAAGACACCCGCGCTGTACGGACCTTTTTGGGCATTGTCCTGAAAAAAGATGGCCCCGGAGTTGAACATATGGCCGTGCGGGAATGTTGAAAAGGAGCCTTTTCGTCCCGCCATTCAGGGCGGGCAGGTGAATCGTCGGCAGTTTCCCCTATCTTTCCGGAAAGACTTCTCCCCGGGACTGTTTTTCCGGAATCCGGGAAGTCTCAAGCTCAAAGCGAGGCGGAAAAGGTTTCCGCAATCTTTCCGTAATACCTGCATCAAAACAAAAAAATCACCCGCTATCACGAAATGTGAAAAGGGGTGATTTTGAGGTCAAAAATGGTGCACCCGGAGGGATTTGAACCCCCAACCTTCTGATCCGTAGTCAGACGCTCTATCCAGTTGAGCTACGGGAGCATAATTGAGCTGCAAAAAACTTGCATGATAATACTATACTCTGTTTTTGAAAAAAATCAAGCGGGTTTTGTCACAAAGCCCGTTTTTATTCCTCTTCGATGGTTTTTTGTGAGGTTCGAAAAAAGGGCTGCGTGCGGGAACGGGCAGTCGGCGCGAGAATGTCGCGGGCTTGTCGGGGGGGGGGAATCCCGCCTCCCGGCGACGGACACCAGTCCACCCGCATTGCAAGGCAAACAGGCCGCGGAGTGCGGCGGAATGCCCCGTGCCGTTGCAACGGAGACATCCCGCCTTTCGGGGCGGATCAGGATGCCGGATCGACCGGAGTTTCCAGTCTCTTCAGTTCCTTTTCGACGTCGCCCGCGGCCGAGGAGTATTTGTTCTTCATCCACTGCTCGTTTTTGAGCATTCTCCTGAATTCCGGAACAGCCTTCTGCGCATCCGGGCCGGCGGGAATGCCTTTCAAGAGTTTGATGACGTTCTTCTGGTTGTGGATGTTGTCCTTGAGCTGCTTGATATACACCTGGGATTTATCATCGCCCCCCGTTTGCGTCTCCGGATTCTGTGCCGGCTTCTGAATCGGCTTGACGGAGTACGGGAGCAGAACGGAAGGCGGATTCGCCTTGCATTTGCCGCATTCCTTCGGAGTCATGTAATCAAAGCTCTGGTAGGATTCGCAATCCTTGTACTTTGCCATTTCCATCAGGGCATGGATCTGCGGAATCCCTTCGAATCTGTCGCAATGCTCTTCCCCGGCTTCCTGAAGCTGAGTCTTCACGTAGTCCGTGAACGTATCGCGAAGCTTATTCTGTTCCTCTACGGAAATGCCCTCGATCTCGACCTTGACTTTTCCGAACCCGTACGGTTTGGCCATGCCGAGGGAGTGACAGTAGTGGTTGGGGCTCCGGAGGGAGAGCGACCAGATCAGAGCGCCAAGCTCCACCGGACGCAGGTTGTGGTAAACGACGCGGCCTTCGAAAACAGTGCCTTCCGGGAGCGGCTGGAACCTGTTGTTCAGCATGTCCGTCTTGCTTTCCATTCCGGTATCCTGGCTTGCCGCCTGCCTGACGAGGGCCGGATAGCGCTTCCAGCCGTTCAGCAAGGCATCGGAATCTAAGAAGGTCTTGTAGTTATCGCGGTCTTTCAGATTCTGATCCTGCTTCAGGTATGCGGGGAAGAAACTGGGCTTGGGGTTGGAAAGGATGCGCATGACTTCCTCGCACGGCGCGGTGTTTTCCGGAGCGAAGCAGCTGGAGAACTGGACACGTCCGCGGAGCGATTTTTTCGGCGTGGCATACCCGAAAATAAGATCCGCCATATCGGGACTGAACTCCGCCCCCTGATCGGGAGCGTGATCCGGATCCGTGTTGCGAAGCGCTTCCCCGGTGGACACGGTTCCGGCAAGACGGAACATCGCGGCCAGTCCGAACCGGAGTTTACCGTTGTTTTTGAGGTAGAACACAGGGATGCGGTTTTTGAAGTAGGTTTTCCGCACATTGAGAAGCTTGTTCTCCCACGCATCGAAATCGCCGGATGCGCCATGATTCTTGTCATGGACGAACCGGAAATCCTGCTGGTTTTTGCGGACGATTTCGCCGTTTTCGTCGATTCCGGTCGTTTTCTCATCATCCACACGGAAGGCTTCGCCTTCCTTCGCGTCATAGAAAAAGAACTCGCGGCGTTTTCCTTTGTCCTTGGGATTGTTCGGATCGTAATCCTGCGGCTGTCCGGTGAAAACGAGAACGCCCTCGAACTGTCCGTCGCTCCTGAAAGTCGCCTCCCAATGAGGGATAACGGATTTGCCATCGACTTTGTCTTTGGTGTTGATGAACGTGACGTCGGCCCGTTTGACGATGCTGCCGTAGTCGCGGATGAAATCCAGGTACTTCTGAGCGGCGGAGGCTCTTTTGTTTCCGAACTCGGGGTCGATGTCTCTCCGTCTCCAGGACGCCCAGCTGCAGGGGATGATTTTCCAGTCGTCGGAAGATATGTCCAGGAATCCGGCGCAGACCTTGGACCGTGTATCATTTTCCGTGAACTGCGTCCGGTAAGCCCGGAGGTTCAGGTCCCGGATGGCATAGCGCTTGTCCGAAATCTGGCGCATACGGCTGAACGTGGCGATTTCGAGCACATTCCTGATCATGCCTTTGACGGACGTCGCGGGGATGCAGTATCTGCCGTCCGGGGCAAGGAAGAAACTGGTATCCTGATTCTTCTTGTCAGGGGACGGGATCTGTCCATTGCGGACATAGATGTCCGAAAGGGCCGTGAGCTTGATCCTGAACTCGCCGTCCTGACCGTCCCGGAACGGGATGTCCTGCGAGACCTGTTCCGCCCATTCCGGGTGGATGATCCGTTTGGAAAGCGGCACGAAATTATATGGTGCGGAAATAGACATGATCAATTCTCCTTTTCTTCGAAGCCGATGAAGGCGTTCCATGCCGGCATCAGCACTTCAAAACCATTTTTCACCACGGGGAGGTACTGCGTATAGAAAAGCAGGCTTTTCCGCGTTTTGTCGAACTGCCGGTAAACAAGATAGTCGTCTCCGCTTCCCGGTGCGCCGGGCGGGGTCTCGTTCCACTCGACCGTGTTGACCAGCCAGTAGTCGTTGTACTGCCGGACGCTCACGCTGACCTTTCCGTCGAAGAAGGCCGCCTCGAACAGGAATGGCACGGCGTCCGCGGAGAATTCGGGCAGAAGCTGAGCGGAAAGCATCACGGGTTCTTCGTCGTTGGAAAGCCGGTAGAAACCGCTGACATTTCCGGAGAATGTCGCCTTGATTTTTTCGATCAGTTCCCCGGACTGGAGTTTCCTGGAATCAAAAAGTCCTTTCATATTACACCTCGTTTCTGTTGAATTCATGCATGGTACCGAGTCCGCGCATTACACCGCCGCCGAGCGGGAGCCTGCCGTTCTTCAGGTCTTCCAGCGCCAGATTGAACGCCTGCATGATTTCAGGCTTTTCGTCGACTTCCGCGGGAAGGATGATGATATTCAGGTCAAGCTTGCCGCCGAACAGTGCTTCCTCCGTGAAGAGCGCGCCATCGAGTGCGCCGCCTGTGAAGCGGTCGATCGCGACGTGGTTGAAGACCTTGCTGCGGACGTCCTCGGTGCAATAGATGTCCGAAATGATGACGCGCCCGATTGAGCCCTGGGCCTTTCGGGAATCGGAATCCCTGCTGTCCTTTGCCCAGCCGAACAGCGTTTCCACGGCCTCGTTGCTGCCGCCGATCTGCTTCATTTCATCCGGATTCAGGTTGTCCGCATAGCGTCCGCAGAGCCTGTTGTAATGGTAGGCCGTGCGGTGCGCCAGCGCGCCCTTGACCGATGTCGCCGGGAGAAGGATGGTCGGCACGATTTCGGGGGCGTTGTCATTCCACCGGACGCGCGATTCCAGTTTGGGCCGGATGTCCAGATCCTTGAACCCGGTCCCGTCACTGAAGAGCCAGAAGCTGTCCGGTTCCAGCGTAATGCTGATTTCGGTCGCCCCCCGGAGTGCGTGTTCCGTAAGGGGGAGCTCCGGTTCCCCGCTGTCCGCGGCAAGCGAGGACGAGCGTTTCAGGAAAGCGGAACGGTTGTCGGGAAGATTCAGGTCATACTCCTGTCCGGAGATTTTCAGGACCCTGATGCGGCCGAACCCGTTGCGCGTGCCGCCGCCCAGCCGGAAATCCGCCCGCTGGAAAATGGCGGTCAGGGCATCCGCCTCCTTTTTGACCTGATCGACGCTTTTTCCACTGATGCAGAACTCCGTCACGAACCTGACGCCCGCAATCAGGACGGAACGGTCGAACTTGCTGTTTTTCTTCGCCGTTCCCAGATGGTTCAGGGCGCAGTGATCGCGACGCCAGACTCTGCCGACCTGTTCGAGGTAACCGGAGATGGTTTCGGCGATCCCGACGACTGGCGTACCGTTTTCGTCGAGGATTGCGGCGGCGGTGAAACTGATGCGCGAACCGTTGGTCTGTCCCCCGAACAGATCGTCGTTTTCGGTTTGTTCATAGAGATGCCGGAGGACGCCTGCGATGGACGTGGCGCCGATCGCGGGTAATCCGTTCGCGTCGACCTGAATGGGCATGTCCTGAATCGGATCGGATTCCCCGGATCCCGCGTGCAAGGCGGATACCGTCTCAAAATAAATGCGTCGGAACGAATAAACCTGATTCATGATATCAATTCTCCTTTACCGCGGTTTTGATGGTTTTGGGCATTTGCGAAGCCAGGACTTCGATGAACATGCAGGCGGCACGTTCCCCAAGACTGTCCCTGACCGCCTTGACCGATTCCTCCAGCTTCTCCGCGAGGCCCGTCCTTCTGTCCCATTTCCTTGACATTTTTCCATGAAGGAGGAACCCCTGATGATGAGGACGGGTGACCCTGCCGTTCTTGATGATGATTTCATAACTCAGATCATTGTCATGAGCCTCGTCCTTCCGGAAGAGCGCATCCATCATGTCGGAATAGTTCTGCTGGGCGATGGCGATCGCCCGGACTGCGCCCCACTGGCTCGGGGTAATGCGTTTCAGCGCCCGTTCGTTCATCCGGCTGAATTCCCTGACGCTGTCGTAAACGCCCTTGACCAGCTCGAATTCACGGTTCCGCCTGTCGAGATATGCGAGCAGCAGGCAGTCGTCGCCGTTCCGGGATTCCGCCTGGCCGGACGAGGCGATCTCCGCCTCGCTGCCGAGTTTTCCGCAGAAAAGGAAACCGGGATTGCACATCAGTTGTCCGAATCCTTCGGAAAGGAAAACGCCGACGCCGCGCGAAATGACCTCGGGGGCGGGGGGCATATTCGAATTCACGACGAGGACACTGCCGGGCAGGATGACGAGACGTTCCGCGTCCCGGGATTTGCGGGCACCGTTCCACGGACAATACTTGTGGTAACGGACCATCGTGGATTCCATGTCGAGTCCGGCTTCGGCATCCGGCGGGAAGCCGAGGTCAGACATCCCGGGCAGCAGCGTCGGTTCCCCGTATTCGTCCAGGAATGCGAGCGGCGAGGCCGCGTAGAAATAATACTTGCCGTTCACGGGAGCGACGGTTTCCACGGCGGGCAGAGGGCTTTTGTCCAGCAGCGTGATCTCAACGGAGCCGTACTGGGCGTTGCGGGATCTGCCGATCTGCTTCTTCCCGATCAGGGATGCGACAACCTGCCGCAGCGTTTCCGCGGACACATCCTTGTCCGCCCGGACGGAGAAGCCCCATTCCGATCCGGCCGGAAGCGCCGTGTAGCCGTAGAGCATTCCGTCTTCCGCACGGCGTTTTTCCGAGTCATACGCGCTTTTCAGGGAGTAGCTTTTGCCGCCTGATTTCATGACATGCGGAGCCTTATCCGGCACAAAGAATCCGGCGCGGACCTGCTTCGGCTGGATATCGTTCCTGCGGCTTTCCTCCCGTTTCTCCGGCGTGCAGAATACTTCGCAGTCCTTGTCGAACAGGCTTTTCCCCTTCGGAATGAACCAGTTGGCCGGGCACGGCAGCGACAGGTGCCCCCCGGCGTCCAGCGGGTAGGCGGCGCCGAAGCGCACCTTGCCGGAATGGAAGAGTTCGAATGCCTTGTCCCCGTAATCCGCATAGTTGCGGGCGGCGATGCCGAGGAAGTTTGCGCCGGGAATGTATTCCAGCGTATCGATGACGCCTTCGGTCGCGCCTGTGTTGTTCAGTACGATTTGCGTCAGGAATCTGCAGCGGAAGAAATACTCCTGCTTCTCGGGAATGTTCTGAACTTCCGGCCGGGCCTCGGCGGTCTTTTCGACCAGGCGGAACTGACAGACGCCGAACCCCCTGCTGCGCTGCAGCCCGAGGCGTTTGATGAATCCCATGCACTCGACCAGCTTGTCGGCGTCCGCTTCCTCGAGGCCGCGGATCGTTCCGGCAAGCGTCATGGGGACGATGAATTCCCCGCGCCGCAGAGACTTCTCCTCCGTCTGGCCTTTTTCATCAATTCTGATGAAATACCGGTTGATCTGGAGCAGGTCGTTCTGTTTCTGTTTGAGGATGGTCCTGCGGGTCTTTTCCGGCAGCGCCGCGTTGCTCCAGATTGCCGCTCCGGCGGAAGCATTCTGCGGGCCGCTGACGTCGCGGGAATCGCTGACGCCGAAAACGCGTCCCACGAAGTCCGCATCGAAAAGGGTTTCCGCGGCCTCGTGGAACAGTCCCTTCACTGTTTTCCCCGGGACAAACGGCAATCCGTCGTGATCAAGAACAGGCACATAATCGGCGTCGTTGCCGCCGCTCATGCCGGATCCGCAGTGCCATGCGGAGAAAAACTCAAGTTCGTATCTGATTTCAGTCATGATTCTCTCCCCCTTGCTCTTTGTTGACAAACTTTGACAGGACAAGCAGGTCCAGTGCGGGCGTCCTCCCGTTCCTGTTGATCAGCAGGTCCGAAAGGTTCCTGCCCGGTTCGACGCCCGTCAGGCGGCCGAGGCAAACCGCAAAGTCCGAATAGATATTCTCCGTCTTCTCCCTCGCGATCTGCTGGACGCGTTCCGCGAGGAAATCCGCGGATTGCCTGTTGACATGAAGCTCGCTGATGTAGCGCCGTATGCCGTTTTTCAGCGGGTTGCACAGCCCGAGGCACCGCGCCGCTGCGATCAGGTCGGAAATGTCGGGCATGTCGATCGCGCCGTCCGTTTTGTACGGGCCGAAGTCCAGGCCGGTGTTTCCGGCGGTCAGACGGCGTTCCCGGATGGACTGGAAGTCCTTTTCGATGAAGCTGCCGAGTTCCAGCGAGAACATCAGGCACGACGGGACATGGACCTTGTCGATTTCTTTTGCGCGCTTCTTCGCCTCATTGCAGAGCATTTCTGCAAGCTCCAGCCCGAAATGGAACGGGTAGTTTTCCTTGATGAACGCGATGCCCGCGCAGGCCGTGAGCTCGCCCAGATTCTCTCTGGCCTTCGTTTCCCTGCGGAATGCTTCGAGATACGTCCGCGTGAATTCGACCGCATCGTCCGCGGAGCAGATCACGGTCAGGTCGTCCCCGCCCAGGATGATCGGGCGGAACTTGCGGCTCCCGATCGTCTCGTAGGCCGTTTTTGCGGCTTCCGTCGTCGCGTCGTCGAGTTCCCGGGAGAACGCTTTCCACTTCTCTTCATAGTCTCCCGACGCGGAAAGCTTCATGAGCGTCTGCCCGAGCGAATTGCCATCCGCATGGATCACGGCGAGGAGGGAATCCGTACCGGAGATTTTACCGGCATCGCTGGGGAACGTGAATTCATCGCCGAGTCCGAAGCGTTTGCGCAGTTTCTTCCAGTGTTTTTCTTTTACGGCCTTCAATTTCTGCCAGGATGCCAAATCAAGCTCCTCGCCGTCTTCCCGGCGGGCGACTGGCCGTCCCGACCGCGGCGCTTTTGCGATCACGCTCCAGTCTTTGATTGCGGAGACCATCGGGACTTCCCGGGCCAGGAGGAGCTCCAGTTTGTCCACGTCCGCCTTTGTGATCGAGGAGCCCCCGATTTCGACGATGCTTTGAACGAGCTGGAGTCCTTCCGCCGTTTCGTCGACCAGTTTCGGGAACCCGCGCATGATCCGCGACGCGTCATCGATGTTCTCGAACACGGCGCGGACCTTGCCCGCGGCTCCGATGATGACTTTGGCGGGCGGACCCGCGAATTCCTCGAACAGCTCCGTACACACGTAATCCACCAGCTCGCTCGCGCCGGCGATTTCCTTCAGTCTGGAAGAGTCCGAGATATAACTCTGGATCTTCTTCACGTCGCATCCATAAAGATATTTCATACTGCTCCTTTCATAAGGGGGTTGTTGTTCTGGAATTCCAGTGTGCACCAGCCGCATCCGAATACGTTGAACCGGCCGATGTTCACATGCGGCAGATATTTCAGGGGCTCCAGAAACGCCGTGAAGTCGCCTTCATACAGCGCTTTCCCCTGGAAGCCCTTCAGATGCATTTCCTGTTTCGTGCGGCTGCTCGTGCGTTTCGTCCGGCACACGACGCCTTTTTCCGCGATGTCCGCGATCCGGCGCGACGCCCGTTTCATTCCCCCGATATCCCAGCTCTGCTCGAAGCTTCCGTCTCCGTACAGGTTGTCCAGTTCGGTCAGCCGGTCGATCAGGCGGGGCAGCAGGACATGGAACGGGATGAAGTCGCTGTAGATCCTTCCACCGGATTTCAGGCGCACGCACGGCGTCAGGTAGTACACCATCAGATGTTCTGTCGGGGTCAGTGCCTCCGGTGTCGTCTCTGCCGTCCGGAGTTTTTCGAAATGGCAGACCTGATGCCGGTTTCCGATTCCCATGTAGGAGATCACCTCGATCACGTGGTCGAACAGCTGTTCGTGCTCGATCGCCTTCCCGAACAGCTGGATCTGCAGGATGAAGCTCCGTTTGTCCTCCCGTGAATAGAACCCGCGGAGCTCGAACGGACGTGCCAGGTCATGGTTCCGGCTATTTTCCTCCCCGTCGTTCTCGGGCATGAAGAATCTCCGGTACAGGTCGACCTGTTCCGCCAGCTCCGGCACGCACGCTTCCCGCGCGATCACCTGCGCCAGGGCGTATCCGAATGCCCCGCGGAACGTGATTGTCGGGATTGCATCATGCAGGCCCAGCACATACGGGGAGGCGAACTCGTAGTTCAGAGTCTTGATCCGGAACATTCCCTTTTACTCCCATTCCATGCGAAGCGCATGCCAGGACTGGATGTCGTCCGGGCTGTCTTCCTTCCCGATGACGGGACGGTATCCGGGGCTGTATTCCGGGCTTAACAGCAGGCATTCGCGGTATTTCCGGCCGTACAGCACGGGGTAGCCGGCCGGATCCAGCGTCATGGCTGGACGCGCCTCCGGCGGCCGAAGGTCATGCCCGCACACGTTTTTCGCCGCTTCCAGGGTGTTTTCGTGCCCCCAGAACGACACCCATCCCCCTTCGCCAAGCCGGGCTTTGTAATACTCCAGCGACACGGGCGTGATATGCACGGGTCTGCGGATTAGGCTCATCGGGTATGTGTTTCCTGTTATAAACATCTTACTGTTCTCCATCCTGTTTTGCTTTCCTGTTCTTTCCGTCTGTTCTTTCCTCTTCTGGCTTCTCCGCGGTCACGGGGTCCGTCTGGCGGACTTCTTCTGGCCGTGCTGTTCATATACCGTTCCGGTCACGAAGTCGAACAAATGGTTTTTCAGCATTTGCAGGCCTTCCTTTCCGAAGAACCCCGCGATTGCCCGGTTGTTCCGGATGCGTTCCGCCACATTGACGAACTCCGTGCTTCTGCCGAGGCTCACCAGCGCGCATTTCCCCAGCGCCCCGCTGTAATCGTTTCGCAGGTTTTCGAGTTTCTGGACATAATCCTGGATCACACGGCCGGCTTTGCATTCCACGATGACCAGCGAACATCCGTCCGTGTATACCACGTCGAATTCCTGGGCACTTTTGTTGTTCTGCTGGAACGACACCGTCGTGTTCAGCTGGATTTCCCGGATGCCGGCCTCTTCGCGCAGTTCTTCGTACACGTAATGCTCGTACCATCCCCCGCTCAGGAATCTTGCCTGGGCCTGCCAGTCGTTTTCGATGCCGTTCGCCTTCAGGAATGCTTCCCACTGACCGCCCCATTCGGGGATTTTGTCCTGATGCCTGTTCACCATCGTGGAGTATGCGGACTGGAATAGATTTTTCGGATTGGCGGTTTTCTTGTCGATGCTTTTCGCGAACTGGGCCTGGCTGCTCTGGAAGACGTGGCAATGCTCGTTCATATACCGGACGAATTCCCGGGTGACGTTCAGGTTCTTTCCCGGCGTCGTCGTCATGCCGTTCAGCGTCACGAACTCACGGATGCTCATTTCGCATTTCAGGTCGTATTCTTCGTTCTGACGGTTCAGGCAGAACAGTTTTTTTCCGCGGGTATCCACATAGAATGCCTTCATGTTTTCCTGGTTCGCCGTCACGAGCCCTGCGAACGCCATCAACTTGGTTCCCCCGGTTATTTCGAACACCGCGTTCCCGCTGCCGCCGTATTTCCCGATGACCGTTTGAAGTGTCGGCAACAGATTCTGGTACGACACCGCGATGGACTCGTCCCCAAGGTAGATCACCTCGCTTTTCAGACCCTGACGGTTCAGTGCGCTCTGAAGACGCCGGACGGTGAGTTCCGTTTTCTGGCTCCTGGATGTCAGAAGATAATGCTTCGTTTCCGGGCGGAACTGCTGTGCCGCGAGGTAGACCGGGAGCGTCTGTTCTCCGACCAGATGAAATACGTTTTGAACATCGAATTCGTTGTTCAGGCTCATTTCCGTTTTCCCTTCTCTGATTCTCCGTTGCATTCCCTGTGCGCCGTGTCCCCGTCCGCGTTTCGACGCCGCGGACGCCGTTTTTCGCTTTTGTCCTAACAATAACACCGTTTCTTATGAATTACAAGCGGCATTTTCGTTTTTTTCGTTTTTTGATCGATTGATCCGCCCGCTCTTCCTGCGGGCGGTCCCATATCCTTCCGCTTCATCATCCTTTCCTTCCCATATCCTTCCGCTTCATCATCCTTTCCTTCCCGTCGTTCTTTCCTCTTCTCACGGATTCTCACAGACAACTGCTCGCGGTCTTCGTAACCGGATCTGACATATGTGTGCCTCTTTTCCGTTCGTTTGCGCTGGTTGAAACGGCTGATTGCATTCTTGTTTCTCCGTTTCCGTTTGTTTCCACCATTTCTAAGCGCTTCCGCGCCGTTTTTTCCGGACGTTTTCGAAAAAATCCCATGTTTTTCCGCATTTTTTCAGGGACGGGCGCGCTCCGGTCGCGTTTCCGAATGGGGTTTTCGATTCCGTCCGTCCGGTTCTTTCCGCCGGGGACGTCCTTTCCGGGGCGTCGCGGGGGTGCCCCCCCGTTTCCCTCTCGATTCCCTTCGCGTTTTCCGCCCGGTACTCGAAGATCATGATGGAATCCCCGTCCTGTTTTTCCGTGCGCAGTTTCGACTCGAGTTCCCGAAGCCGCCGTTCGTTGATATCACACGCGAAAACGGACTTCTGCACGCGTTTCCCGTACCGCATCAGGAGTTTCGAAACGCGTTTCAGGCGTTTCCTGTCCGTGATATCGTAGGCCACCAGGTACATCCTTCCTTACCGCGCCGGCAGCATTTCCGACCAGGACGGCGGCTGCCCGGGCGTATTCAGGGCGGACACCATGCCGCGCGCCATTTCTCCGATCAGCTCGCGCATGTTGTATTTCTGGTTCCAGCGTTTTTCCTCCATGCTTTCGCGGAGTTTCGTCGCGATGGTCGTTTTCGCCGCCTCGCTCAACGTGCCGTCCCCGGCATTCCGGATTTCCTTCCGCAGGCTCCGGTCTTTCCGGATCAGACGCAGGAGCACGTGGTCGCAGAAGTTCGCACGGATGGGTTCCATCAGGTCATACGTCAGACCGCCGCTTCCGTATCCGGGCTCGTGAAGGATGCCGCAATGCGGATCCAGCGCGTGACGCTCGATCGCGCTTCGGATCTCCATGGCCGTGATCCCGTACGCCCACGACATCGCCGCGTTCAGGCCGTCCTCCGCGGGGTGATGGCTCCGCCCGTTCCAGGTCACCCCCTCCGGTAGCGCGCTTCGGAACGCCTCGTAGTAGATGCGTGCGCAGTTCCCCTCGATCCCGAGCAGGTTCGCCACGTTTTCCGCCTGTGCGGCGCGCGACAGACCCTCCTCCAGTTCTTTGCGGATCGACGGGCTTTTTTCCGCGTATCCCTGCTCCTGGAGTCGACGCACTTCCACCTTCTCGCTCTGGATTTTCGCGCGCACGATCTCCCGCGACCACGCCAGACGCAGCTCGGGCGTCAGGTACACGCGGTACTGTTCCAGACGCCGCTGCGTGTTTTTCGGATAACCCGGCTCCACGCGCCCCAGGTACTTCCCGTACACGTTGTAATAGTTCACGCGCACGCCTTCCTTCAGGCACTCTTTCACCGCCTGGGTCGTGATCTGCGGGTTCCCGTAGACCTGCACCATTTCCGTCGCGCAGATCGGATGGCGCGAGATGACGCCGCCGTCGTCGCTTATCACCAGCTGACCTTCGCGGACCGACAGTCTGGACCGCTGATTTCTGAGTTCGAGGACTTCCATTTTCGTTTCTCCTTCCTGGTTCATGTGGGGGTGGTTCCGCTTTGCCGATGCCGCCGCGCCGCCCTGCGGCGGCTCTGGTGCGCGGAGGTTCTGAAGATGATAAGGGCGCCCCGGACGTTTTTTTTCGGGTGGATTCGCTTTTTTTGCGGAAAAAATCGGAAAATGCACGGAAACCGTCGGTTTGCGAGGTTCGGGGGGAGTTTTTCTGCGGACTTGCATAAGTGATTCTGCCGCGGAAGGTTCCGATGCCGGGCCGGCCTGCGGAAAACGCGAAATCCGGTCTTTTTTCGTGTTTTTCGCTTTCCGGACTTGTTTTTTCTGCGAATCGGCTGTATAGTATCCACGTTTCCAGATGGTTGGGATGCCCGCTATCGGAAACATGCCCCGTTTCGAGGGGATTGTAACATTTCACAATCAGTTAAAAGAGTTTTTATATAATATCGGAAACATGCCCCGTTTCGAGGGGATTGTAACAGCCGGAATTCCAGGAGAAGGGCTACACTTTCCCATCGGAAACATGCCCCGTTTCGAGGGGATTGTAACTCATCGACGAGTTCATCAGCAGTACGGAGAGAAATCGGAAACATGCCCCGTTTCGAGGGGATTGTAACATCAGTGCACATGTCTGCTTCCGGGCAATTGCGGATCGGAAACATGCCCCGTTTCGAGGGGATTGTAACTGATGGCGGCAGGAATCAGGACCAGACTTTCCAGATCGGAAACATGCCCCGTTTCGAGGGGATTGTAACGTATTGGCGCAGGCGCAGGCGCGATCACCGGTGCATCGGAAACATGCCCCGTTTCGAGGGGATTGTAACACGAGACAGTCATCCTCATCATCAAGAAGCCAGGAATCGGAAACATGCCCCGTTTCGAGGGGATTGTAACCTCTGTCCCGAAAGGGTCCGGTGTTCCGATGACGGATCGGAAACATGCCCCGTTTCGAGGGGATTGTAACCCATCATGAATGTTGCAGGGGCATTCAGAGCAACATCGGAAACATGCCCCGTTTCGAGGGGATTGTAACGTTCGCAATCTGGATTGATTGTTCTTTAATATCCATCGGAAACATGCCCCGTTTCGAGGGGATTGTAACGATCCGGTGATCGACATTTTCTCGTTCGCCTTGTATCGGAAACATGCCCCGTTTCGAGGGGATTGTAACGGACCACCAGTAGGTGTTCGGCTCCGTGAGGACGATCGGAAACATGCCCCGTTTCGAGGGGATTGTAACAGGTCTCGACTGTTTCCGCTGATACGAAGGCTACATCGGAAACATGCCCCGTTTCGAGGGGATTGTAACAGCTGCACATAACAACCGCCGCCATTATGCGCCATCGGAAACATGCCCCGTTTCGAGGGGATTGTAACGCTGCCGAATAACTGCAACGGAACCCAACTTCAAATCGGAAACATGCCCCGTTTCGAGGGGATTGTAACAGCACGAGATACGGTAGCGCCTGCAGCAGGCGCTGATCGGAAACATGCCCCGTTTCGAGGGGATTGTAACTCATGGATAAGTTCGCACGTGCCTTTCTTCACCAATCGGAAACATGCCCCGTTTCGAGGGGATTGTAACAAGTTAAACCTCGTTTACGCGTTTTTCGCGTAAATCGGAAACATGCCCCGTTTCGAGGGGATTGTAACCTTCAACTTGGGTTTTGACGAGCTGGAGTGCGATAATCGGAAACATGCCCCGTTTCGAGGGGATTGTAACCGTACGGGTACGGGTGTATCGACAATCTTTTTATATCGGAAACATGCCCCGTTTCGAGGGGATTGTAACACCCTATCAAGAGCGCATTCCTTGTCTCCGTCTCATCGGAAACATGCCCCGTTTCGAGGGGATTGTAACATGCAAGCGCATGTCCTTTAGCAAACCAATTTTCATCGGAAACATGCCCCGTTTCGAGGGGATTGTAACTCAAAATGCCGCAGGCTGTTACCATATCTTCTTCATCGGAAACATGCCCCGTTTCGAGGGGATTGTAACTGGTGATTGTTTTGTGATTAACGAGGCCGATAGATCGGAAACATGCCCCGTTTCGAGGGGATTGTAACTGCTTACCAGAGGCAGCGGTGAACAGTTCGCACTATCGGAAACATGCCCCGTTTCGAGGGGATTGTAACCAGTGAGATGGTAGCCTGTCCATACAGATTCTTCATCGGAAACATGCCCCGTTTCGAGGGGATTGTAACCGCATCCCAGGAACCGCCCTCACCATCGCATTCAATCGGAAACATGCCCCGTTTCGAGGGGATTGTAACTCGAGCTTGCGGATATTGGGAAATTCGAGCTTCAATCGGAAACATGCCCCGTTTCGAGGGGATTGTAACCCATGCCAAGGATCTTCAGGAGGATGAGCAGTCCTATCGGAAACATGCCCCGTTTCGAGGGGATTGTAACCAGCGGACCGGGTCGATGAAACCGAGAAACGAAGATCGGAAACATGCCCCGTTTCGAGGGGATTGTAACTGCGGATCAGTTGATCAGTAAAGGTGAAGTATGTATCGGAAACATGCCCCGTTTCGAGGGGATTGTAACTCACGATGCTTTTCTTCATCCGTATGAAACATCCATCGGAAACATGCCCCGTTTCGAGGGGATTGTAACATGGATCTGCCGTTCTATATTGAAAATTCGCTGGATCGGAAACATGCCCCGTTTCGAGGGGATTGTAACCTTTGAGCGTTAAGCTCTGGCCAAGAGTTTGGTGATCGGAAACATGCCCCGTTTCGAGGGGATTGTAACGTCGAGCATGAGCTTCGAGATCGTGCCGGCGCCATCGGAAACATGCCCCGTTTCGAGGGGATTGTAACTCGTCGAATACGTCTGATAGAGGATCTGGAAACAATCGGAAACATGCCCCGTTTCGAGGGGATTGTAACTTCTCGCGAATGTCGAGGGCGCGCTGGCCGAACATCGGAAACATGCCCCGTTTCGAGGGGATTGTAACCGATCTTCTTTTTTGCCGAGCGCGTGACTGAGAAATCGGAAACATGCCCCGTTTCGAGGGGATTGTAACAAATGTGAGCGTTTGGAGGGGATCATTACTTGCCATCGGAAACATGCCCCGTTTCGAGGGGATTGTAACACAGATGACAGAGGCCATAGACAATAGACCTCTCATCGGAAACATGCCCCGTTTCGAGGGGATTGTAACAGAACGTCAGCGCCACAGCGCCAATGACCTTGTATCGGAAACATGCCCCGTTTCGAGGGGATTGTAACTCTACGGCGGCTTCTACACCTACAAGGATGTCACATCGGAAACATGCCCCGTTTCGAGGGGATTGTAACGGAGCTTCGGTACGGAATAGTACAGTAACCCGCCCATCGGAAACATGCCCCGTTTCGAGGGGATTGTAACCCGGCTTCTCCGGACTGACGTAGTACCATGCCGGAATCGGAAACATGCCCCGTTTCGAGGGGATTGTAACACTCTACCAACTGAGCTAAGCCGCCATAAGATGGATCGGAAACATGCCCCGTTTCGAGGGGATTGTAACAACAGTCTGTAGCACATTTTGCTGCCCTTCACCATCGGAAACATGCCCCGTTTCGAGGGGATTGTAACTAAGAATCCTCCCCAGAGTGGCCACTGCCAATAAATCGGAAACATGCCCCGTTTCGAGGGGATTGTAACAACCCTGAGTTCACCTCCCAGACCTGTTGTGTTTATCGGAAACATGCCCCGTTTCGAGGGGATTGTAACTGATCGCAGGCTTGCATTCACTGCCTCCCCTGAATCGGAAACATGCCCCGTTTCGAGGGGATTGTAACCTGCCACAATCGCAGTTAGTTTTGATTTAACTGGATCGGAAACATGCCCCGTTTCGAGGGGATTGTAACCCAGTCTGCAAGCTCTTCATCCATGCCGTCTTCCATCGGAAACATGCCCCGTTTCGAGGGGATTGTAACATATGCCAAGAAATCTGATCGATGTAATCCTTCAGATCGGAAACATGCCCCGTTTCGAGGGGATTGTAACACCAAACCGCGAGAATTGCGGACGAATTCTCCTTATCGGAAACATGCCCCGTTTCGAGGGGATTGTAACTCGCCATGCGATCCAGACTGAGCAAGGCTTCCATATCGGAAACATGCCCCGTTTCGAGGGGATTGTAACATTCACTTCTTCCAGCCACCTTCCTCGGCGCACTTATCGGAAACATGCCCCGTTTCGAGGGGATTGTAACGCCTGAACCTCAAACGCGGTATCGCTGACTGCCAATCGGAAACATGCCCCGTTTCGAGGGGATTGTAACATCGAAGATCGCGACGCCGTCCCAACCTTTGTCGATCGGAAACATGCCCCGTTTCGAGGGGATTGTAACTTCTGATACTGGAATGAGGGACTCATCAACCATGATCGGAAACATGCCCCGTTTCGAGGGGATTGTAACTAGGTTCTGCAGAACCTTAGCTTGCTTGGGATCCATCGGAAACATGCCCCGTTTCGAGGGGATTGTAACGGAAGATCGTTTCCCTCGTGGCTTTCACAGCTCAATCGGAAACATGCCCCGTTTCGAGGGGATTGTAACATGGCTATCATGAGACCGTCATTGACAATAATCCATCGGAAACATGCCCCGTTTCGAGGGGATTGTAACAATCCAGCGGATGATCTTGTCACGCAGGAGAACCATCGGAAACATGCCCCGTTTCGAGGGGATTGTAACTCAAGGGCAGACGCTATCTCTGAGACGGGTTTGTATCGGAAACATGCCCCGTTTCGAGGGGATTGTAACTTCTGTCGATAAGCGTTTTGCCAAGACAGCTTCTATCGGAAACATGCCCCGTTTCGAGGGGATTGTAACCATTGTTATTTCGCCTAAACAAGGAAGGTAACCCATCGGAAACATGCCCCGTTTCGAGGGGATTGTAACCCGTAGTCGTCGCTGGAGATACTGGCAACCGCATCATCGGAAACATGCCCCGTTTCGAGGGGATTGTAACGGTTTCTTCGGGTCGCACGTGCAGTTAACGACCCATCGGAAACATGCCCCGTTTCGAGGGGATTGTAACAGGAAAGCGGCG
>JAGCTY010000148.1 GCA_017963105.1 Lentisphaeria bacterium | reverse complement strand
GGTTCTTCGACGGTTTCTGACAAGAAAAATGGGAGATAATCGTGTTGAACCAATGAGATAGGGTTGAAAAAAGTCGGCATCGGTACTATTTTTGAATTTGCGACAACAAAAATAGGAGTACCAATGTCGACCTACCTCTACTATACACAGGGAATCCTCGATTTTCAAGAAGAAACCACAACATATTCCGAAGAAAGGCTGGAAATCTACCTCAAACGTAAGAAGCACCAATGTCCGAAGTGCAGGTCAAAGGATGTCACGTTGAGGGTTCTCTATGAACGAGACGTGCGCGGTTTGCCGATGGGACGGATTCGGGAAGTTCATTTCATCTACACATTACATCAAGTGTACTGCCACCGCTGCCACGAACGTTCCACTGAGGAGGTTCCGTTCATTTCGCATCCGAAGGCCCGCCTCAGCAATGAGTTCGAACGGACAATCCTTGAGCTCCGGGAGCAGGTCAGCATTAGGGCTCTGGCGAATTATTTTCACCTAAGGTGGCATACTGTGAAAGAGATCGAAAAGAGGTATCTTCAGCACAAATTTGCAACAATCGACACATCGAAAGTCCAGGCTGTCGGGGTCGATGAAATTCACATCGGACATGGTCAGGCGAACCAAGCATACCTCACGATCGTGCGGGATTTGGAAAGCGGCGCGGTCATCCATGTCGGCGACGGCAAAGGCATATCAGCATTGGAAGGAGCGTTGAGCAAATTAAGTGCAAGTAAATTGCAACTTGTTGCAATGGACATGGCAAATGCGTACTCCACCTGGTTTGCCGAACACTTCCCGCAAGCTCAAATCGTGTTCGATCACTTCCACGTCATCAAGCTCATGAATGATAAGCTCGACCATGTTCGGCGCAGAGTTACGGCAAAACTGGATTCCATGGAGCGCAAGCATCTGAAAGGATTGAGGTTTGTGTTCCTCAAAAATGAAGAGGATATCCCTGAAGATAATCAGAACATTCTACATAATCTGAGGGGAAAGTTTCAGGAACTTGGCGATGCTTATATGTTCAAGGAGGCTTTGAGAACCATCTATCGAGTCGCTCAAGACGCTTATCAGGCCAATATCGCACTTCACAGATGGTGTGCAATGGCGGAAAAAACACTTGTTCCTGAACTGAAAACAATGGCAAAGACCATTCGGGACAGGCTGGACGGTATCGTTAGCTACTGGACGTTCGGGCATGCCAGCAACGCCAGTACGGAGGGCTTCAACAACAAAATCCGCTGGTTAATCCGTCAGGCATACGGCTTCCGAGACTTGGAATACTTCAAGCTTAAAATCTACCAGCTACCACAAATCAACTGCGAGAAAGCACTATGACTTTTTGTCAGAAACCGTCGAAGAGGCTTTTTTTCACCGGAAGTACACGCCCAAATTGATTTTTTCAGTTTCTCATGCTATATTAATAGTTTAACCCGGATCAGCGCAACGGGAAAAAGACGTACTGTCCGAAGAGGACGCCCGTCTTTCCCGCCCCCGGACAAAACAGCGAACAGGAAGCTTTCAACACGGCATTACGCCGGTTCACATTTCATGGAAAACACTCTGAAAAAACACGCGGAACAGGTATTCGGCAGCATCTGGATCTTTCTGATCGTTTACCTCGTATTGATCGCGGGACCGGATTATCTGCCGCGCATCTTCGTGCATCGCGACCAGGTGCCGCTGGAATGGACCGCCGTGCTTTCCGCACTGGCGGGCTACATCTTCCCGTTTGCACCGCTCTTTCTGCTGCGCGGAAGGTGGTTCCGGGTGTATGCGGTTGTCCTGATGTTTCTGGCCGCGCTGTGTTTCTTTGTCTGCGGGTATGTGGTCCTGCGGTTTCATATGCCGCTGCACGCGGGCACGCTGAACCTGCTTTCCACGACCTCCTGGCGCGAATCCCGCGAGTTCATACTGCGCGAGATCATTTCGCTTTCCATGGTGTATTACATATTCGCCACCGCGGCCGGGCTTTCGATCGTCCGGTTTTTCGGGTTCGGCGTGAAGCCGCTTCCGAACCGGAAGCTGTCTGCGACCTTCGCCGGATTCTGCGTGCTGCCGATAGCCTGGATTTACATTTATTACTCCTGGATCGGCCCAGATCCCGTCCTGCGCGGTTCCGCCGCGTGGTTTGCGCTCCTGCCCAACGAAGTGGCGGATTCCGGCAGGAAGATGGATATCCTGCACGAATGCATCGTATATCCGCAGATCCCGCAGGACCTGACCTGCGACGGGCTGGCGGACGCGGCGGTGATCGTAATCGGCGAAAGCGCCGTTCGCTCGCACCTCTCGCTGTACGGCTACAACCGGGATACGACGCCTGAACTGGAGAAAAACAAGGACGAGCTCGTCGTGTTCCGGAACGTGATCTCCGCGATGCCGGTCACGAATTACTCGCTGTACTACATGCTGACGTTCAAAACACTCCACGACCAGCTGCATCCGCGCGCCACGATCATGTCCGTGCTGGACCGTGCGGGCTACCGCATCAACGCCTATTCCACGCAGGAGAATTTCGGCGAAAACTCCGTTTCCGCGCTCTTCGTGCCATGGCAGCCGAAATACCACGAAAACGAGTTCGACGGCTGCCTGATCGACGATGTCCGCGAAGCCCTGGCGAAGCGAGGCGACGCCCCGATGCTGATCATCCTTCACATCATGGGCAGCCACATCACCTACCGCAACCGTTATCCCGAGGAGTTCAATCATTTCACGGAGCAGATACCGGAGGTCCCGGGGCAGGAGATCAATCCGCTTTTCCTGGAGAACATCAACACCTACGACAACTCCATCCGGTACACGGATCACGTGCTCGGCAGAATCATCGAAGAGCTGAAGACCGCGGGCGGCAGGAACATGCTGTTCTATTTCTCCGACCACGGCGAGAACGTCGAGACGAGTTTCCTGCAGAATTACCGCGACGCGGAAAAGCGCGATTCCTACGAAGTCCCGTTCCTGTTCTGGTTCTCGCCCGAATACCGCGAGGCATACCCGGAACGCATCGCCGCGGCGGAAGCCGCCGTGGACAAACCGATCCAGCTGGACCGTGCCGCGGAAGGCATTCTCTCGGTCTTCGGCGTCTCCTCGCAGAGTTATCCGGCCAGCGAGAACTTTCTTTCGCCGGAGTTCGCGTTCAAGCCGCGCTACATGATGGAAGGCCGCATCCTCTATAAGGAAAACGAGTAATCCGTACTCTGAATCCGTTCAGCGGTGTTTTCAGTTCGCGCCGCGCGGCTGAACGGCGGGCGCGGGCTGTTTGCGGGAGATGATGACGACAGGGCACCCGCACGCCTCGAATACCGACCTGATCTCCTCCAGGCGTTCCCTTGACGGGATTTCGATCCAGTCCTCGGTGCCGGGGCGGTCGAGCGAGTTGATCTGCACCTGGTCGGGCGAGATTTCGCGCAGGCAATCCACGAAGCGTTCGAGCGAGGCCGGGGAATCGTTGATGCCGGGGACAATGAAGACCTCGAGCCACATTTCTACCTTGCTGGCCGCGCGGAACGATTTGAGCGCGGCCATGAGGACGGTGAACGTCACGCCGGGCGCGGGACGGTTCACGCGGACGAATTCCTCCTCGCAGGAAGCGTCCAGCGAGGGCATGATGAGGTCGATCCCCTCCAGTTCCTTTTGCAGACCCGGATCGCCGAGCAGCGTGGCGTTCGTGATGAGGCAGATCTTGACCTCCGGACGTTTTTCTTTCACGGCGCGGACGATCCGTCCGATGCCGGTGTGGAGCGTGGGCTCGCCGACGCCGGAGAACGTCACGTAATCGATCTTCTCGTGTTTCTCGAAGAATGCGTCGAGTTCGGCGAGGACGCGTTCCACGGGGTAGAAATCGCCACGCTCCATGGTCAGGTTCGTGGTCGCGCCGCATTCGCAGTAGACGCAGTCGAGCGAACAGGTTTTGAACGGCAGGAGGTCGACGCCGAGCGAAACGCCGAGTCTGCGGGAAATGATCGGTCCGAATACGCTTTTCATTTTCTGTGTCATAACTGAAACTCCTCCCGGGGATCACCCGTAAAAAATGATTTTCACCGCAATGGCAAGCAGCACCGCGCCACCGAAGATCGAACTCCGACTCCCGAGCCGGTTGCCGAACACGCGCCCGGAAACGCAGCCCGCGGCGGAAATGGCGGCCGTCACGGCGCCGATCAGCAGCACGTCGCCGGTGATGTCCGTGCGTCCGAGGCAGGCGTAGGAAACGCCGACCAGCAGGGCGTCGATGCTGGTGGCGAACGACAGCACGACCAGGCGGCGGAGCGAGCACACGCCGATCCTCTTCGACGGGTCCTCCGCCTTCGAGAACCCCTCACGGAACATCTGCGCGGCCACGAACGCCAGCAGCAGACCGGCGGCGATCCGGCCGAGCTTCTGTACGAATCCGCCGCAGAGCCCGCTCGCGAACCAGCCGACCGTCGGCATGACCGCCTGGAACACGCCGAAGGACATGGCCGTCAGCACGATCTTGTCCCAGGTCAACGTCCCGCGCCCCGGATTCCGCCCGCATCCGCAGGCATCCGGGCCGCGCGCATGGCAGACGGCGCAGACCGGAGCGGCGGGCGTCGGACCGAGAAACGGGAGACGGCGGAACCAGGGGCGTTCAGCGGGGGCTTCCGGGGGGGCGCCGGGAACATCGGGCTGCGTTTTCGGGCAGGACCAGCCGACCGCGCCGAGCGCGAGGGAGACGGCGAGCGCATCCATTGCGAGGCCTACGCCCATGAATGATGCTTCCAGGATGTTCACAGCGTCACCTCGCGGATGTCGAAACCGGACCGTTATCAGGCCGGGAAGCCGTCCGGTTACCGGAAAAAAGGCAAAAAAAATGGTACGCCCTCGGGGACTCGAACCCCGGACCCAATGATTAAGAGTCATTTGCTCTAGCCGACTGAGCTAAGGGCGCACAAAAAACAGAATGCATTTAATATAGGCCGATTTTCCGGAAAGTCAAGCGAAAAAGGCGAAAAATGACGAAAAAGTGACCGGAACGGCTGTTTTTCGTAAAATATGACTGTTTCGGATTGCTTTTTTCGCCGGAAGGAGGTATATTATTGGTTCTTTTTCAAACAAAAAACAGGACGGAACCGTATGGGCGAAAGTTTTGAGGCGAGACTGATCGCGGCAAGCTCCAAGGAAGTGTTCAAGAAGGCCAAGCAGATCCTGCACAGCGGCGGGCTGCTCTGCTGCCACGAGATCGAACGCGGGGTGATTCGCGCCGTCTGCCGCGACGCGAACGGCATGGTCTCCCACGCCGAAATCCGCGGTTTCCCGAACGGCCCGTTCTCCGGCACATGCACCTGCCGCGGCAAGTTTCCCGGATTCTGTCCGCACTCGATGGCCGCGGCGCTGTACCACGCCAAATACACGATCAAAAAACACGAGGAGCCGCAGCTGCCGGACCTGCCGGCGCAGTTCGCCGGACTGCGGTTCGTCGGGATCCCCGAACTCCTGACCGAGCTCCTTGGGGAGCATACGGCGCACGTCGAGATCGAAACCGAGGACGAGTTCCCACACGCCCCGAGCAAATGGGAAAACGTGCATCTCCACGTGAACCTGGTCAGCGGGACGCGCGCCTACGCCGGCAACCAGACCAACCTCCGCCAGCTCCATTTCGACAAATCGACCGCCTCGCTCCGCCTCGCGGCATTCTCGCCGCAGGACCGTCAGGTCATCCGCTTCCTCGCGATCAACGCGGAACAGCTGGAGCATCAGACGCTGTCGCTTACGGCGGAACAATGCACCGAATTCTTCCACTGCCTGCCCGGATTCACGCGCTTCGTGCACAAGGGACAGAGGATCATCGTCCACCCGGAACAGGCCGCGCCCGTGCTACTGCTCGAAAAGCTCCGCACCGGCTGTCTGCTGAGGTCCGCGGTCCTTGTCAAGGGTTCGCCCCTGCCGCTGAAGGACGTGAAGGTTATCGCCGGACGCAGCGGCTGCTGGGTCGGAATGCTCGGCGAATACTGGTGGCTGCCCGCCCGGAACGACGTGGCGTGGATCCGCAATTTCCTTCGCACGACCATCCAGCCGTGCGACGACGAGGCGGCAAAGATTCTGCTGGCCGCAAAGGACCTGCCCATCCGCATTCTGCCGTCCACGGGCGTGAAGGTGCGCGAACGCAAATTCCGTACGGTCTACGACGGGCGTTTCCTCGACGACGGCACGCTCGAACTCGCCATGATGTTCAACTACGGCAGCCAGCTCTGCGCAGCCGACGCCACGCGGTTCGGCGCGAACGGAAACGCCGCCATGTTCTGGCTCCGCAATACGCAGGAGGAGGCGCTCCGTCACGAGGAGCTGATCCATTTCGGGTTCTCCCACCGCACGAAACGCTCCGCGTCCGGCACGTCGGTCGTATACCGCCTGAGCGACCGGGAGGCGGTCGGCATGTTCGTGGAGGAAGTGATCCCGCGCTGGGAACGCGAAGGGCGCGATTTCCTGCTCAATTCGGAACTCGCATCGCTCACGGGCGGAGGCTCGCGCCTGTCGCTCCGGACGACGCTGCGCGGTTCCGGCCCGGACTGGTTCGAGCTCGGCGTGCACCTGGCCGCGGGCGGCGCGGCGATCCGCTGGAACGACCTGGCCGCCGCGGCATCGAAAGGCGAAACCTATCTGCCGCCGGCCGTCCCCGGCAGGCATTTCGTACGGGTTCCCGACGCCCTGCGGCGTCTGGCGGCCTCGCTTCAGCCGGTCGTCACGTACCTGCCCGGCGCGGACGACGATCCCGACGCCGAGATCATCCGTATCCCGCGCCATGCGGCGTATTACTGGGCGGACGCCGCCTCGGAGCTGCCGGGGGCGGTGCCGGTCGATTTCCTGCGCCTGAAGCTGGACTACGACAGCGTTCTGAGTTCGCCGGAACGCCCCGAGCTCGACCCGGCGATCTTCCACGGCCAGCTCCGAGAATACCAGAAAACGGGCGTGGCCTGGCTCGACGGCATGTCAAGCCGCGGCTGCAACCTCATCCTCGCGGACGAAATGGGCCTCGGCAAGACCGTACAGGTCCTCGCCTTCCTCGCTGTCGCCCCGCAGAAACGCCTCCCCGCGCTGGTTGTCTGCCCCACCACCCTGGTCGGGAACTGGGCCGCCGAGATCAAACGTTTCCTGCCGAGGTTCCGCACGCTCGTCGTGAACGGCCCGAACCGCGGTTCGCTGTGGGAGAAGGCCGCCACGCGCGAAATCGTCATCACCTCGTACGCGCTCGTGCGCCGCGACATCAAACAGATCGGCGCAGTCAAATGGTCCACGCTGATCCTGGACGAAGCCCAGCATATCAAGAATCCGCTCAGCCTCAACGCACGCACCTGCAAATCAATCCCATCCGCCAGCCGGATCATCCTCACCGGCACCCCGCTGGAAAATTCCGCCGAAGACCTCTGGAGCATGTTCGACTTCCTCCATCCCGGCCTTCTCGGCTCGCTCAACAGCTTCCGCGACAAATACTCGGAGATCGCCGCCAGCGCCGAACTCAAACGCGAGCTCGTGCGGCGCATCGCGCCCTTCATGCTCCGCCGACGCAAGGCGGACGTCTGCCTCGAACTCCCGCCCAAACAGGAACAGCTCCTCTACTGCGACATGGAATCTCCGCAGAGGGAACTCTACCGGACGCTCGAAAAACGCGCGAACGAGCAGTACAGGCAGTTCAGCGAACTCGAAACCGGCGACCGGTCCATCACGCACATCCATCTGCTCGCATCCATCATGCGGATGCGGCAGGTCTGCTGCGCGCCGGAGCTGCTGCCCGACGGCGAAGGCTCCGGGATCGCATCGGCCAAGCTCGAACTCCTTAACGAGCTTCTGCTGGAAACACTCGACTCCGGGCACAAGGTCCTGATCTTCAGCCAGTTCACATCCATGCTCTCCATCATCCGCGACAGTCTGGACGCACAGCAGATCGAATTCGAGTATCTCGACGGCTCCACGCACGACCGCGCCGAACGCATCGACCGGTTCAATTCCGATCCGGAAGTCCGCGTCTTCCTCCTCAGCCTGAAGGCCGGCGGCGTCGGCATCAACCTCACCTCCGCAGACACCGTCATCATCTTCGACCCGTGGTGGAACCCCGCCGTCGAGGACCAGGCGGCCGACCGGACGCACCGCATCGGGCAGACCCGCAGCGTGAACATCATCCGGCTGGTCGTGCGCGACTCCATCGAGGAACGCATCCTCGCGCTCCATGAACGCAAGCGGGCGCTGTTCAACGACCTCGTGGAGGAATCGACGGAAGCGCTGTCCTCGCTGAGCATCGACGACGTGAAGTTCCTGCTCGACCGCTGACCCGCGCCGCTTCGGATCACAATCACGGGGCGACCGTTGACCCGCGCCGCTTCTGATCCCTGCCGCCCGCCTCACAGAGGAAGCCGGAGTCCCGGCTTTCCGCCAGCCGAAATCCGCGCCAAATCGTTTCCGCCGCGGATCGGCCCGATTATCTGCATTACAAAATAATACAGCGTCCTGAACTATTCTATTTTTTCTTACGCAGAGAAAGTCCGTATTTATACTTCGCACTTTCTAATCTCTTTCCAGCAAAAACAAAGGGGTGCATGGCATACTTGCCTTTATTTTCCCGCTTCCAATTTTACAGCCTTTCATTTTTGTGCTGAAAATGCAATTCGACAGAGCGGTAGAGAAGATTTGCAGTCCTGAGAAGGCACAGGAGATGAAATGTACAAAAATTTACTTTAGAAAACAAGCTACGCGCAGTTAACTAACGTTTCTTTTTTGGATTTTTTCGGAATATTTTCTCTTTTTTTACTTTTTTTGCCATTCCGCCTCTTTTCTTTTCCATTTTTTTGCGGTATAATATCACCCGGAGAAGCATGGCACGTTTTCCATGTGCGGGACAAGCCTGCACACAACGCCCCGGCGTGCATGTCATCCGGCGGTGTCCGCGCGAGCCCGGACGCGCACGCCGTCTGTTCAACAACCCCCCGGGAGAAACAGATAGAAGGCAAACATGGGCGAACGCGAAAAAGGCAAAGTCAAATGGTTCAACAACACGAAGGGCTTCGGATTCATCGAGCGTGAAGGCGCGCAGGACATCTTTGTCCACTACAGCGCCATCAAGTCGGAAGGCTACCGCACCCTGAAGGAAGGTCAGCTCGTCGAATTCACCGTCGGCCAGGGCAACAAGGGCCCGCAGGCCGAGGACGTCGTGGCGATCGACACGGCGCCGCAGTCCTGATCCGCGACTTTGCATGCGACCGGTCCGCCCTCTTTTCCGGCGGTCGTTCGTAAAAGCAGATACCCGCTCCGTCAGCATCCCGCCCCGTCTCCGGGGCATTCAACAGGGATCAGAAAACGGGCGGGTATTTTTTGTTTGGAAAAGACGCTTTTTCGGCCAGACGCGAGGAGGCGGAAGGGCCATCCGCCCGCGGACCGGAGACGGATGACGGAAAGGCTTCCGTAATGAGAGGAGGCAGCGATCCGGCGGTCAATCCTCCCGCGGAGAGGAGGAGGCAGGCGGCAGACAGTTGACGATCTTCGCAATGGTGACGGGCTTGAAGATCACGTCGCTGAACCCGAGATTCATACATTCCTCCTTCGCATCGACGTCCGCGGTGATGGCGATGACGTTGAGCGACTGGAACCTGGAATCGGCGCGGAGTTCCTGAAGCAGCACGCGGCCGTCCATTTCGGGCATCCACAGGTCGGTCAGGACCAGGTCGAACGGCTTCACGTCCGCTCGAATCTTCCGAAGCGCGTCCCTGCCGTTCACGGACGTGACGATGTCGGATATGCCGTTCTTGCGGAGCATGGCGCGCAGGATGGAGATGTTCAGCGGGACGTCGTCGACGATCAGGACATGAAGCTCCTCGCGGGACTTGCCGTGGAAATCGATCAGGCTGCCTGGCCGCGGGAAACTGCTGGTGCGTTCGGAGAACCTGACGTCCTGGAGGCGGATGACGAAGGCCGTGCCGACGCCCGGTTCGGACCGCAGTTCGATGGTCCCGTTCATGCGGTCGATGAGATGGCGGCAGATGGAGATGCCGAGGCCGGGGCCGGGGGCAAGCCGGTGTCCGCCGTTCTCAACCGTCGCAGAGGCAAGCGGCCGCATGAGGCGAAGACGCGTCTCCTCGTCCATGCCGCTGCCCGTATCGGAGACCGTGATCGTGAGGACGCCTCTGTCCGTGCCGTTTCCGCGTTCGAAAAGGAGTTTCAGGGAGATTTCGCCTTCCTCGGTGAACTTGACGGCGTTGTCGAGCAGATGGAAGAGGATCTGCCACATACGCTTCGGATCGACCTCGAGATACGGCAGGTTTTCGTCCCATTCGCCCCGGAGCCTGACTGGCTTGGCTGCCACGGAGATGTCAAAGGAATGGAGGATCTTGGCGGCCTGGTCGTCGAGGTCGGTCATGACCGGTTCGATGACGAGCGTGTCGGATTCGAGTCTGGCGAGGTCGACCATGCTGCTGACGAGCTGGAGCAGGGCGCGTCCGCTCGTGGTAATGGCGTCGCAGGCGCCGGTTCGCTCCTTCTCGTCGCCGATCCCCTTCTTCAGGAGCTCGGTGTAGCCGATAATGGCGTTCAGCGGTGTGCGGACGTCGTGGCTGACGCAGGAGAAGAAATAGCTTCTGGCGCGTTCGGCGGCGACGGCGCGGTCGCGGGCGAGCTGGAGCTGGCGGTTGATGCGGACGACTTCCTCGTTCTGGCGCTTGATGACCATGTTCCCGGCTTTGCGTTCGATGCAGACGGAGACCACGTTCGCGACCTGTTCGAGGAGCTCTTCACAGAACCCGAGGGACTCGAAGGCGTCGCCGGTAAAGAGCGTTGCGATCTTGCCCCATTCGTCTCCCTCGAAGAAGATCTGGCGGGCAATGAGGATCCTGGTCGGGCAGTTTTCCGGCAGCGGGAAGCCGGCGATGTTTTCGTCGTTCAGCACCACGTTGCCGTTGTGGCAGAAGAGCGAGGGGTCGGCGGTCTTCAGCGGGCAGTCGACGCACTTGTTGCAGTAGGTGTGCTCGTCGTCCGGGAACCAGTCCTGGCGCGTACCGTCGGTCCGGTGCAGGAGGACGTGCTGGCAGCCGAGCGTTTCGATGAGGCGTTTCGCCACGAAGTCGAGAAGTTCTTCAGGTTCGGAATGGCCGAGCAGGAACGCTGTGATCTCGTTGCGGAAATGCTCGGTGTTGATCTTCTGCTTGATCTCGGTCACGTCCTGCGCCACGCAGAAAAGCAGCGTGCGGCCGTCGTTCATTTCCAGGGGGAGTTTCCAGTACAGGAAGACGCGGCGGTTGCAGTCGCCCCAGAGGCAGGTGTCCTCGAAATGGACGATCTCCCGCTTTTCCATGGCCTCGGCATCGGTGCGCCGGATGACCTCAAGCGATTTGTCCGCGTAGAAATCCTCGCCGCACCTGCCGATCATTTCTTCAGGTTCCATGTGGTGCAGGGAAGCATAGGCGCGGTTGCAGCGGACGTAGCGGAAACCGTTGGCGGGATCCTTCACGACGCAGGGGATGGGCATCAGGTTGAGGACGCTGTTGGAAAGCTCGCCCTCGCGTACCGCGTCATTTTTCGCCCGTGCGAGCGCGGCATAGACGATCTTCCGTTCGATCGCGTTTTCGAGGATGCGCGCATTTTTCTGAAGGAAGGTATGCTCGATTTCGTTCAGGGAGCGCCTGGTGGCGAATGCCACGGACAGGATGCCCCAGAATTCGCCCTGGACGTTCAGGCGCAGGGCGACGTGGAAGACCGCGTGGGGCGCATCGGGCGCGACATGGTCGATCCGGAAGAATTCGCGGATGCGGGCGGATTCCTCCTCGTCGAAAGTCCCGCTCCCGAGCAGGCGGACCCGGTCGATCAGGTCCAGGACCTGGCGCGTCCCGGCTGCGATCCGTTTCGGCAGCGTGTATCCTCCCCGGCAGGCGAAGGCGTCCGGTTCGACGGAAACGACGCTGTCCTCCTCCTTGAAGCGGGCCAGATAGCAGTAATCCGCGTTCAGGCGGCGTCGGATGACCTCGAGAAGCTTGACCGGGGCGGCGAGCATCGGTTCCTGCTGGAGCGAGATCAGGGCCTCTTCCAGGGACTCGCTGTTCAGCTGGCGTTCGTGGTCCTCCGTGATGTCCAGCGCCATGGAGAGCAGGCACGGCCTGCCATCGGCATCCTTCATGCAGAGTCTGGCGGTGCGGAAGTACCGGTTCTGTCCGTCCGGGCCGGGAATGGCCTCAAAATGGACGGTGGGCCCGTCCTGGCGCATGGCTTCCTGCTCGTTAAGCTCCAGTTCGTGCGCCGTATCGGGGGGCAGCAGTTCGTAGTTGGTTTTTCCCGTCGCGTCCTCCATCCCGGACCGATGAAGATAATCGGAGAAAGCCAGGTTGGAGGCGATATAGGTCCCGGTCTTCCGGTCCTTCAGGTAGACGAGCAGGGGGACAATGTCCAGCATCTGGCGCAGGAACGTCGTTTTGCGGGAGAAAATCCGTTCCGCCCAGACGAGCATCAGGAGGAAGGAAATCACGAAGAGCGATACGGAGACGAGCTGGTTGATCCAGAGGAAGTTCTGCCGTCTTGTCGCCTTGTCGCGCCGGGAGTCAGCCAGCTTCGCGGCCCCGGACAGACTTTTATCCAGCGCGACGCTGATATTCGTCTTGTACTCCGCGTAAGCGTCGCCGAACAGCATCTGAAGGGCAAGCTCTTTCCGTTCGCGCATGTCTTTGGCAAGATCCTCCGGGGCGACCTTCGCGAGTTTCAGTTCCCGCGGATAACCGGGGGCGGCGGCTTCCTCGTCCGGCGTGACCAGGCGCATTGCGGCATACTCCAGGTTCATCAGGTCAACGGAGTGCTTCATGGCGGCATGGAAATCTTCCTTGATCTGTTCCGCGGTCTTGCCTTCGCCGGACAGCTGGTTCAGCAGGTTCAGGCCCCATTCGCGGTTCTTCGTGTCGAAGGCCTCCCTGAAATACTCGTCGCGAAACTGTTTGTCCCCGGTCGCCACATAGCGGCGCACAGCCTCGGTCAGGATGTCCGATCCGTCGCGGAGACGGGAGCGCACCCGGTTGTAGTCCCGGTATTCCTGCCTCGCGCTCCTCATGATCCTCGTATTCTTTCTGAGCTCATAGGTCGTGTAGCCCAAATATCCGAGCAGGAGCACGCCGATAAAAACAAGGCACGTATTGAAAAAGCGGTTGTGGCGGCGGATTCGCAAGAAATAACTGTTCATTGCCGATTCATCTCCGGTTTTCTATGCAACAGTCTGAAAGGTCCAAAAAATACAATACTATAGCATAACATTTCTTGTTTTACAAGCGGAACGAAAACAATAAAGAGCAACGCGGACGTTTTTCCCGGAGCTTTTTCCGGTCTTTTCATGGAAAAAAGCTTGACAAATCCCGGAGCGGAGTTACATTAATGGAGAAGCGAAGAAGGCATTTCCCGATACCCGGCCCCGCCTCCCAAGAACCATACGAACCGAAATGAGCTCAATACAGACAAGCAGAACGAAATTTGCCGTCGGACACTACCTGACGGAAAAACCGGACGATCCGGCATCCTTCGCCGAACTCGCCAGACGGTTTGCGCCGAGGCTCAGGGAAGTGTATTTCCCCTGGCCCGGCCTCTCGAACGCCCGCGCCAAAGTCTACGACAAGCCTGACGACGAAGAACGCATCGTGGCCGACCTGAAATACTGCCGCGAACACGGCATGAAGCTGGACATCCTGGCGAACGCGACCTGCTACGGCGAACAATCGTTCACGAAGGAGCAGCGCCTCCAGATCATCGGGATCATCGAACACCTCGACGAACTCGGGCTGCGCCCCGAAATCATCACGACCACGTCGCCCTATATCGCGAAGGTCTTCCGGCTCAATTTCCCCGACATCGAAATCCGCGCGTCCGTGAACATGCGTCTGCGGAACACCCTCGCGCTGGAATATCTTGCGCCGCTGTACGACTCCTACTACATCTGCCGCGACGTCCAGCGCGACCTGCCGACGTTCCGGACGATGGCCGCCTGGTGCAAAGACCATGGCAAGAAGCTGTGCATGCTGGCGAACAGCGGCTGCGTGCGGAACTGTCCGTGGCAGGTGTTCCACGAAACGCTTCTTTCGCACGGATTCAGCTTCACGTTCGCGGAGATGGACGCCCAGAACATAGACCTGGTGTGCAACGCGATGTTCTCCCGGAAGAAAAAGCTGGCGGAGTTCCTGCGCTGCACCTGGATCCGCCCCGAAGACGTCCATGTCTTCGAGCCCGAGCTCGAAACGATCAAGCTGTCGACCCGCGAGGCGAAATTCCCGCTGGAGATCGTCGAGGCATACGTGAACGGCTCCTACGACGGCAACCTGCTCCGGCTGATGGACCCGAACCACGCGCTCGGATTCCGGCCGAACCGGATCGACAACAAATCATTCCCGGCGGACTGGGTGACCAGCGGCATCGCCGGCAAGTGCGCGGAAAACTGCACGCACTGCGGCAAATGCGAACAAATCCTGGAGAAGGTCATGAAATACGACATCGATCCGACTTCGCGCCTCGACGGCTTCTCCCTCACCAACAACTATACCCTGGTCGCCCCGAAAAAGAAAGACATTTCAGACCTGGACCACGTCCCGGCAGTGAAAGGCAAGAAACCATGAGCAGGCCGACTTACCAGCTGAATCTTCAACCGCTTCAGGTGTCCGGACTGAAACAAATCCTCCCGAAGAACGGACTGAACAGAAAACGCAGATTCGCGTTCGGGTATTATTTCGGGAAACGGAACAACCTCTCGTTCCGCGACCTCGCGGAACAGTACGCGCCGTTCCTCCAGGAAGTCTATTTCCCCTGGCCCGGGCTGCTTTCCGCCCGCGAGATCGGCGGCGATCCTGTCCCGCTCCGGAAACAGGTCGTGGACGACATGCGGTTCTGCCGTTCGAAGGGTCTGAAGCTGGACCTGCTGATCAACGCCACCTGCTACGGCGACAAGGCATTGACCGCGGAGCAGCGGCAGGATTATTATGCGAACCTGAAGGAAATGGACCGGGCCGGCATCCTGCCGGAGATCATCACCACCACCTCCCCGTACATCGCGTTCATCACGAAGAAATTCAACGCGGACATCGACCGCCGGGCGTCCGTGAACATGCGGCTGAACTCCACGATCGCCATGGAATATGTGTCGGACGATTTCGACTCGTTCTATCTGTGCCGCGATCTCCAGCGCGACCTGCCGACCGTGAAATTATTCGCCGAATGGGGCAGGAAGACCGGCAAGAAAATCTGTATGCTGGCGAACAGCGGCTGTCTGCGTTTCTGCCCGTGGCAGACCTTCCACGAGACCCTGCTCTCGCACAATTTCCCGCATATCCAGGGAGAAATGAAAGCGCTTGACATGCCGCCGACCCTGTGCGTCGGGATCGTCCAGTCCAAGCAGCTGGAGGAAATCCTCCGCGCATCCTGGATCCGCCCGGAAGACCTGCACCAGTACGATCCGTATGTCTCCGTCTTCAAGCTCTCCACGCGCGAGGCGGACCGCCCCGACCTGGTCCTGAAGGCGTACACGTCCGGCACGTTCGACGGCGACCTGCTCCAGATCCTGGACCCGGGATTCTCGTTCTTTGTCCGCCCGTATATGTTCGACAACAAGGCGTTCCCGAAGGAATGGAGCGAGGGGAAGATCGCCGGCCGCTGCGCCGCGAACTGCACCCACTGCGGGAAATGCACCGAGGTCCTGAATCTCGTCTACAAGCGAGATCCCGACCTGCCGGATTATTCCTCCTACTCCGTGGTGAAGCAGAAACCGATCATCATTCCGGGGTGCTGACCGCCGTCTCCTCCAAATATCTCCTTATGAACAAAACAGACACAGCCCGTCAATAAGGAATTCGCATCCGGATGACGTTTGGAGTCGACAGTTCAAAGATATCCTCCCCCAAATATGGACAGCAGTGGTCAGAAAGAGATTTCCCGTGAAAAAGGTTCTGGTTTATTTTCGGCGTTGGACTTCTATTCTGGGGGGAGGAGAACTGCTGCCGCTTATGTTCGTCGCCGAGCTTCAGAAGATGGGGTGCGACGTAACCCTGGCGCTGGAATGGGAATCGGATGTCGGACAGGTATCGCAGACGCTCGGAATTCCGGTGGATGTCTCCAAACTTTCCATCGTATATATCAAACCGGGAAATATATTCCTGTGCAGAATCGATACGTTCTTTCCCGTATTCAGGACAAACCGTTTGAAAAAACTGGCGAAGAATGCCGACATTTGCATTTCCGCCTTGAACACATGCGATTTCGGAAAGCCCGCCCATCATTTCATCTGGGGGGTCTCGATGGACGACAATATGTTTCTCCGCTACGCCAGGCACGAACAGCTCGGCACGATGCGTTCTCTGTTTCAGCACATCAACCGGTTTCTGATGAAGCATATCCTCCGCCCCATATTCGGAGTCCGTTCTCCCCAAAGCATCATTGCCGATCCCCGGGAACATATCTATCCGAATTCACACTACATAGAAGATCTTCTGCGAAGCTACTACGGCCCTTTCACAAGTACCGTTTTTTATCCCCCCACCATATTCGAATCCGCACTGCCGGGCTGCGTCGCACGCGATCCGCTGAAGGTTGTCTATCTCGGGCGGATCCATCCGGACAAACGCCTTGACGATATTATCGAGATTGTGGAGAAAGCCAGAGAAAAGAGCCGTTCCGATCTGGTCCTGGAGATAGGGGGGATTCTGGAGAAAGAAACGGCTTTCGGAAAACGAATGCTGGCAACCGCAGCGGAGAAAAAATGGATTCATTTTCTCGGGCCTCTATACGGGGAGGAGAAAGATCGATTTCTTTGTTCCGGCACATATGCCCTCCATGCGGAGCGTGACGAGGCGTTCGGGATATCCATCACGGAGTATCTGAAAACAGGAAGCATCCCCATCGTACCGGACGAAGGAGGGCCGAAGGAAATCGTTGATTCGCCGGCACTCATCTACCATACGAACGACGATGCGGCGGCGATTCTGGCAAACCTGTATCTGGACGAATCGTTCCGTTCCAGGCTTCAGGCACACTGCAGGGAACGGGCAAATTGTTTCTCCCGGGAGATGTATTTCAGGAATCAACATACCCTTCTGACCCGGATTCTTGACGGCACACCCTGACATTCGCTTTCCATGAATCTATCATAACAATCCGTTTTCTGTCCCATGTCCCCATTCTTCACCATTGCTCTGCCCGGCTACCAGTCGGCTCCGTACCTGCAAAAGGCCCTGGATTCCATCGCGAACCAGACCTTCAGGAACTTCGAGGTCATCTGCTATGTCGAGGAGTCGACTGACCGGTCGCTGGAGATTTGCCGGAACATGGCAAAACGGGATCCGCGTTTCAAAGTCGCCTCCGGACCGAAGAGCGGAGGCGGGGGCGCTTCCCGCAATTATGTGCTCGATCACGCATCCGGAGAGTATCTCGTTGCCGTCGACAGTGATGACTGGATCCTGCCGCACATGCTTGAAACATTGGAAAACAAGCTCAAAACGACAGGCCCCCTCGATGTACTTTCCTTCGATGTGGTCAGCCTGGAAGATGAGAACGCCGATATCGAACATGCCAAAAGGATCAGCAATTTCTCCGCATCCGATACGGATGTTGTCTTTTCCGGCCTGGATGCAATCCGAAGAGCAGGACGCAACGGCGGACAATTCCACGCTTATACGGTCATAAGCATCTACCGGGTCGCATTCCTGCGTCAGTATAAACTGTATCAGAGACGCGGAATCCTGGAGGATTTCGAGTGGGTCCCCCGTGTCTGGTTCCGCGCGGAACGCATGGCCTATATCGATGAAGTTTTTTATGTTTACCGGCGCAGACCTCTTTCTCTGACTACGGAGTTATCTCCTCGCGTTATTCTTGATGTCGCAGAACAAATCCGGTCTCTGATGGCCTTCGAAGCGGATAACCCTGCCCCGGATGACATCCGGATGATCTGGAGCAATCAATGGGTTTCGGTGTTGTTCTGGTTCATGTTCCATCCGGTTTCATCCCGAAAGCTCTCCGATGCCGACCGGAAACAGGCTCTGCTCATTCTGTTCGAAGGAGAAGGCAGGGAGCGTTTCTGGCGGATTTTAGCAAAAGCCTCCCGTCCAAAACGGATCGCCCGTCCCCTGATCCAATTGGCGGCAAAGGGAATTCTGTTTCCTGCAAAGCTTTATTTCCAGCGGTTCTATTATCCACTTGTCGAACACAGGAACAAACGATGATCCCGATATCATGATTACATCTTCCCGAAAAAAATGCGGCCAGTTCACTGTTTTAAGGCAAAAATTTTCCGGGGCAAATAAGAATCCCGTATCCTTTTCTCAAAACCATTGATTCCAGGCAGATCAAATAAAGCGATGCCATCATGAAACCGTTTTTCTCTTTTGTCGTCCCCTGCTGCGACGTCGAACCATACATCGAAGAATGTCTTCGATCTATTTTGAACCAGTCGTTTCAGGACTGGGAATGCATCCTCGGCATCGAGACCTCGAAAGACAGGACCGAGGAGGTCATCCGCGAAAAGACCGGCGGCGACCCCAGGTTCAGAATCTTCACCAGCCCGCGCACGGGGTCGTGTTCCGCATCCCGCAACACCGGGACCGAAATGGCACAGGGCGAATACGTCATCTTCCTCGACGGCGACGACACCATCGCCGACGGCTGTCTGGAACGCATCCATGACAAGATCATGGCGACCCCCGGTGCAGACCTCTACCCGTGCGCGATCGTAGCCAACGACGAAATCAACGGCAAAAGCGAGCTCAGGGACAACTACCGCGAGGATGCGCCCGCGGAAATGACCGGACCGGAAGCAACGCTTTACCTGGAAAATCGCATGCATGGAGGCCTCTGCCCGATGCTCCAGCTGACGATCCACCGCCGCGGATTCCTCGTGGAACACGATCTGAAATGCATCCGCGGACTCCGCAACCAGGACAGCGAATTCTCACCCCGGGCGCTCTATCTGGCAAAACGCATCGTCCCGATCCACGAACCGTACTACCTCTACCGCATCCGCCCGAATTCCGTTCAGACAAAGGCGAAAGGCGCGGACTATTTCATGAAGGACTGGGCGATCATCACGAAATCCCTGCTGGCGTTCTACGGCAGGGTCTCCCGCGAGGGCGGGTTCGACGCGCGCGTGGTCCCGTGCTGGATCCATCAGTGGCTTTCCCGTATGAACTACAAGTGGTTCTCCCCGAAAGCACGGAAGCTGATTCCGAGCGAAAAACGTGCGGAATGGCTGGAATTCATCTTCGAAGACGGCTTCGATTCCTACGACCGCATGATGAAGTCCGGGTCATTCCCGCAGCGCGTCGCCGCATTCCATGTGCGGATGTTCGTCAGACACCCCGCCCTGCGATGGTATGCCGACCTCTTCTTCCGCATCTATTTCAGGCTGACGCATCAGACACCCGGAAACGATTTGTGCACGCCGGTCTCCCGGTGACGGACCCTTTTTGTACTTGGACCGCGGCCGCCAAGGTCAGTCTTTCGGGGCCGCCGGCTTCGCTGCGCCGTTCGATCCGTGTTTCCTCAGCGATTCGTCCAGCACGGAGAGGAGTTTCTCGCACATCCTGTCGCAGGCATCGGGATCGTCCGTTTCCATTCCGCGCCAGACATGGGCGTCGTAAACATCTTCGAATGCAAGCCGCAGCGCGAGGCGGTCCTTACTCGAAATGATCCGCTGATACACTGCCTGGTGGAATTCCCAGAACGTCCCGTATTTGAACTGCCACCACCCCAAATCCGAGTCGCTTTCCCCGAGATAGAAGTCCGCGACGCAGTTGCCCGCCGCGCAGCCGTAGAACAATAGCAGGAACGGGAGCGTTTTGAGCTTGAACCGGACATCCGCGGACAGGACGCCGAGCATCAGAAACCACCCGATGAGCACGAGGACAAAACGGACAACCAGCGTTTTCTTCAACGCGCTCAATTCCGCCTGAGCCGATGCCGGGAAATACTTTTCCACGGTCCCGGTCCAGATATCCTTCTCGGGAAGGTTCGCCTCGCCGAGCGCCGTCTGAACGTCGCGGACATATCCCTGCGCGGCTCCGCGCGCTTTCATGTTCACACCGAACGCCGCCCATCCCATGAATCCCGCGACCAGCGACACCTGCGTGAGGATCAGCAGACAGGCAAACAGGACTTTCCGGATCCGCGACCACGGATAGTCGCATGGTTCCCGCCGGAACAGCCAGGTGAAAATCAGCAGCGCCGGAAGGTAAAGATAGGGCAGATAGAAGAACGACATTTCAACGCCTCATTTTTCGGTTATCAGATACTATATACTATAGTTTGCGCTCGCCGAAAGTCAAGAGCGTCCGGATGGGAAATGCAGCTTTTCGCAGTTTCTTTCCAAATGCTTGTTCTGACCGGTCAGTCGCGGAACGCGTCCCGAATCCAGTCTATGACCATTTCGATGTATTTGTCGAAGAGATTCCCGCATCCCATATGACGCGCGATCCGGTCCATCGACAGATAAATGAACAGCAATATGATGAACACCAGAAGGAGCCACATCACGACCAGCCCGGCGATATTCATGATGAAGTCCAGCATGTCGCCCCCGCGTCACAAGAAGCCGCACAGCATCCGCGGCAGAAAGAAAAAATCGTAGTCAACTATGGAGGGCAACGGCTCGCCGGGCTCCATCTTCAGGCCGCCCCAGTAGCTTCTGCCGATGATAATGGTCGGGGAGCTTCCATCGTCGAATTCGAATGTAAAAACGAACCGCCCGCCGTCCTCCTGTTTCCAGGTTCCCTTATAAACATCTGCGTCTCCCGCTTTAGCAGGCCATCCCACTTCATCGTAAAGGATGAAAAAACAGGTATAATCGGCGGTCACGACAAACATGGCATTCGCGTCATCATGCAGGCACGCATACTGCCGCGCACGATACACGCCGACGGGCGTATCGCGCGGGACATACCGGGCAGTAACGAACACGCCCGCGACCAGCACCGCCAGCACGGCCACGAAGATGCAGAACCGTTTGCCGATATCGATTCTGATGTGGATTCCCTTTTTCCGCTCCGGCGGACTGGCGGTCCCATTCTCCAGTGTTTTATCTTGTTCCGTCATGGTAAAACCTCTTGTCGTGTTACGGATGAATCTGAATCCGTCGTTTCGTTTTTCGTGCTGAAATTGAACAGAGGAAACACCGGGAGGAACCCGTTTTCATTGAAGTTCAGCAGGCCGATCTGGACGCCGTTTTGGCACGAATTGACGACTCCGAACTGGACCACGGATTGCGGTTCGTCGTCTTCGGTCCGGTCCGGCGCAGAGGAGCAGTTGAACAGGGAACAGTAGACGCCCTGCCGCTGTCTCCGGCAGATCCCCAGCAGGGAAAACGATACGCCGTTGCATTCCAGCGGCGCGCCGAAGAGCGAAAACGATACGCCGTTGCATTCCAGCGGCGCGCCGAAGAGCGAAAACGATACGCCGTCCTGCCGGATGAGATTCACGCTGAAGGGGAAATCATTGGTCCCCGCACCGATCAGGGAAACGCCGGAAACAAAGGTCTTCGGACGTGCCACAGCGCCGAGAAACACTCCGTTCGTCCGGTGGAGCCGAGGGGATACGAGAAAACAGTGGATGCCGTTGACCTGCCGGATTTCGTCGGTCGGATCTCCCCGGCGGTTTTCTATGCAGGAAGCCGGCGCGAAATTGAGGTAAACGCCGTTCACGTCATACGCCGGGAAAAGAAAACAGTCGAAACAGCTCGCATTGAACGGCAGATAAGCGCCCGGCGAGAAAGAATCCGCATCGATCAGGACCGTCCGCCTCTTTTGTTTGTTGAACTCGGAATCCGTCCCTCCGGCGTGACTGGTCTGCTCCGGGGCATTTTGCGGTTCTCCGTTCTCCTCAGTCTGAACGGAACGGCACGCGGAAACGAGCAGGGAAAGGAGCAGAAGCAGGCAGAAACAACCTGCACAAATAATCTTTCTGTTCGTTTTCAGGTTCGACATGCTTTCAGCCCCCGGATTTTCTTGATAAAACGCGAAACCTTATTCCCCCTCGGGATCCGAGAAATGCCGTTTCATGAACCCTTCGGCGGCGCTTTCTCCGTTTTCGGCGGCTTTCCGGAACCATTTGTCCGCTTCCTTCATGTCCTTATCCTCCACAAATAACAGGATCGCGAGCTCGAGCTGCGCACTGGCGAAATCCTGTTCCGCCGCCTTGCGAAGCCAGATGCGGGACAGCGTCCGGTCCTGTCTCACGCCGTTTCCGTCTCCGTAGCATTCCGAAAGCAGTGTCTGCGCCTCGGGATCGCCTTTTTCCGCCGCCCTGCGCAGGCCGTCGATCGCCTTGCCGAACCATTCTGCCGCCTCCGCTTTCCCCGCTGCCCCGCCATAGTGTTTCAGGCAGCAGATGCCGTAGGCGCATTGCGCTTTCGGATCGCCCTGTTCGGCGGCCTTGCGGAGCCACTCGACCGACTCCGTGTCGAGCGGTTTCTGATCGACCGGCCGTAAAGCGGAAACGAGGCGTTTGACCGTGGCGCCGATTTCCGCCGTCCTGGGCTGAGCGGACGCGTCATCTTTTTCCGCGGCTTCCTTCCCGGGGAAAAGCTCGGCCAGGAGCTTTTTCGCGGACGGATTGTCCCGTTTCGCGGCTTTGCGGAGCCAGCGTTCCGCCGCATCCAGGTCTCCGGCTTTCAGAGCAAGCCGCGCCAATGCGACCTGCGCCCGGTCGTTTTCCTGTTCGGCGGCCTGAAGCCAGGCGACGGCCATGGTGTCGTCCTGCCGGACGCCCCGCCCCTCCTCGTAACAGACGCCCAACCAGTATTGCGCCTCATGATCGCCGTTCTCCGCGCGTTCCGGCAGCCCCTTGGACGAATACTTCGCGCTGCCGTCCATCGCATTCTTGAAATAATCCGCCGCTTTGGCGGGATCTTCCGCCACGCCGAGCCCGTGCACGTAGCAGATGCCCAGCGCGCATTGCGCATACGGGAGATCCTGTTCGGCGGCCTTTAGGAACCATTTCACGGCCTCCTTCATATCCTGTTCGACACCGTAGCCTTCCATGTAGCAGACGCCGAGCCCGTACGCGTTGTAGTCATCGGTATGACCGGCGCCCTTGCGGAACCATTTCACGGCTTCCGCCCGGTCCTGATCGACGCCCAGACCGTCCCGGTAACAGACGCCCAGCATGTACAGCGCCTCCGAGTCGGGAATCGTCTGTTCGGCGGCCTTGCGGAACCATTTCACGGCCTCCGCACGGTCCTGCGTGACGCCGTACCCCTCGAAACAACAGATGCCGTACATCCGCTGTGCAAAAGTCTTCCCCTGTTCGGCGCCCTTGCGGAACCATCGCGCGGCCTCTTTCATGTTCATCTTCTGTTCTTCTTCGAAATAGATCCGGCCAAGAAGGGTCGGCGCCATGGTGTTTCCCTGCGCGGCGGCCGCTCGGTACCATTTGATCCCCTCGTCGATCCTGTCTTCCGTCATGCACGTGTAGGCGTAAAGCACCTGCGCTTTGTCATGTCCCAGTTCGGCGGCCTGACGAAAACACTCCACGGCCTTTTCCGATTCGTCATTCGAGTCGTATTCCATCCCCTGAAGATACAGCTCCTCCGCCTTTTTCCGGTCTGTTTTTTCCGTGGCTTCGGTTTTTGTTTCCTCCGCCTGTTTGTCCGTTTTATTCGGGAGCCCGGCTCCGCAGGCGGCAGTCCCGGTCAGGAAGAGTGCGACGACCGCGACGGCCGCAAAAAAGATGTTTCTGTTCGTTTTCATGTTCGACATAGCTTCACCGCCTTTCAGTTGTCCTCGTGTGCCAGCATTTCCAATGCTTCCTGCGCGTCTTCTTCGCCATTTTCCGCGGCCAGGCGGAACCACTTCATGGCCTCCGCCCTGTCCTTTTCGACGCCGAGCCCCTCATAATAACAGCCGCCGAGGTTGAACTGCGCCGTGGAATAGTCCTGCTCCGCAGCCTTGCGCCACCATTTCACGGCCTCTTCGTAGTCCTTTTTTACACCCGTGCCTTCAAAATAATACTGGCCGAGCGTGAACTGCGCCGAGGCAATATCCTGTTCGGCGGCCTTGCGATACCATTTCGCCGATTCCGCCATATCCCGGTTCACGCCCAGTCCCATCGAGTAATTCTGGGCGACGAGGATCTGCGCGACGGCGTGGCCCTGTTCCGCGGCTTTGCGGAACCATTCCGCCGACTTGGCCATGTTGCGTTCGACGCCGTCGCCGGTCTGATAGCACACCCCCAGGTCGATCTGCGCGTCGGCGTCGTTCTCCTCCGTCGCCTTCCGCCAGAGTTCCGCCATGCGGGCATTTCCCGTACCCGCGAAGGGGTTTCCGGCATCGTTCCCGACACCTTCCGCCCGTTTGCCAGTCTGCGAATCCTGCGCCGCGCCGGAGCGGTCCGTTGCCAGAATGTAGTCCTCTTCGGTGTCGTAGAGGACGCATTCCGGTCCGCCCGATGCTTCGTTTTTCGTTTCCGCGCTTTCCTTGCCGCACCCGGCGAACAATGCGACAGCCAGGAAGAGTGCGAGGAAAGCAAAGTTGATATTCCTGTTCATTTTCATGTTCGACATCATTTCAGCCCTTTCACGTTGTTGCTGATGGAGGGTTCATTTTAAGCTCAAAAGACTGTTTCGTCCGTTTCGTCCGGGGAGTGCGCCTTAACGCTCCAGCTCCTTTTTCAGCGCTTCGAAGTCTTCCGGCGACAGGATGTCGGGGCTCAGCTCCATGGCTTTTTTGAAATGTTTAAGCGCCTCGTCCTTATCCTTTTTGACGCCGGTCCCGTTCAGATAAAAGGTTCCGAGATTGTATTCCGCGGCGGCTGCGGACTCCGGCGGGAGATTGCTTTGTTCCGCGCCTTTCTTCATCCAGTTGAAGGCTTCGGCTTCGTCCTTTTCGACGCCGACTCCCTCCCAATAACAGTAGCCGATGTTGAGAGGCGCGTGAGGATCGCCCAGCGCCGCCGCTTTCCGGTACCAGTCGACGGCTTGGGCTCCGTCCTTTTTGACGCCGACCCCGTCCTGATAGCACACGCCGAGGTTGTACATCGCCTCGGCATTGCCCTGCGCTACGGCCTTCTGAAACAATTCGAAGGCTTTGTCCGGATCCGTTTCGACGCCACGTCCATAGACATAACAGAGGGCGAGATAGGTCTGTGCTCCGGCATTGCCCCGCTCCGCGCCCTTCGCGAACAGCCTGAACGCGGGTCCGTATTGCTTCTCCTTGTAGAGCTTCAGCCCCGCCTCATATTCCGCTTCGCCGGTCGGGGAGTCCGCCCTGGCGACCAGGGAATCCTCTTCTTCGAGGCGTTTGAGCTCGGCGTTCGCTTTCGCCCTGGTGTCGTCGTGTTCCGCGGCCTTGCGCAGCAACTTGATCGCCTCGGCGCTGTCCTGTTTCACACCGTCGCCCACCGCATAGTGCATGCCGAGATTCAGCTGTGCCTCGGCAGCACCCTGCTCGGCGGCTTTTCGATACCATTTCACCGCCTCGGCGCTGTCCTGTCCCACGCCGTCGCCGGCGGCATAGCAGGCGCCGAGGTTATTCTGTGCCTCGGCATAACCCTGTTCCGCCGCCAGACGATACCATTTCACCGCCTCGGCGCTGTCCTGTTTCACGCCGTTGCCGTCAGCATAGCAGACACCGAGATTGAACTGCCCCTTTGCAAGCCCCTGTTCGGCAGCCTTGCGAAACCATTTCACCGCCTCGGCGCTGTCCTGTTCCACGCCGTCGCCGTAATCATAGCAGTACCCGAGCGAGGATTGCGCTTCCGCATAGCCCTGTTCGGCAGCCTTGCGAAACCATTTCACTGCTTCTTTGTAATCCTGTTCGATGCCTTCATGATAACAAAAGCCGAGCTTGAATTGCGCTTCAGGAATACCCTGTTCCGCGGCAGGCGTGAAATACTTCACGGCGGCCTCATAGTCCTTTGCCTCGAACGCGGCATTGCCTTTTCGCAAATCATCCGCGAAGACTTCCGTTTTTCCGCATTCGTTTCCAGTCTTTTCATTGCGGTCGCATCCGGTGAACGCCGCGACGGTCAGAACGACCGCGGTGACCGCGAGGATGGCAAGGAGAATGTTTCGTTTCATTTTCATGTTCGACATCTTTTCAGCCCCTTCTGTGCTAATTTGATAGCTAGCTGAGACGGACGAGGTTCCATATCAGCGTGACCACAAGATAGAAAGCGAAAATGACCAGCCCTTCCCACAGGACAAGCTTTTTCCGGTCGTCTGGTCTCAGGTAGGAAAACAGATACAGGATCATGCCGGGGACGGACAAAAGGTAGAAATACCCCAGCACCATGTGCAGCAATCGGATGACGGATGCAAACCAGCTGACAGGATCATCGGCGGACATACCGATCGCATAAGGCTGTACCCACCACATCATGCCCCCCGCGAGCATGTGCAGTCCGATCAGGACGTCTGGGATCAGCAGACGCCGTCCGGCGTCCCGATCACGTTTCCAGCAGCGGAACACGAGGCTGGAAATCATGGCAACGGCAATGACGCCAGCGATGGTCGTATTATCTTGCTCTGGATTTATCATTTTCATTCAGCCATTTCACGGTGTTGCTGATGGAGGGTTTGAGAAATCACAACTTTATTATACCACGTTTTTTGGGAAAAACAAGGGAAACATTAATAAAAAAAGAAAAACGTACCCATAGATTTCGGATGGAATGACAAGATAATCCGCCTTAAACCCTTCCTCATTTCATAACATTGACATTATAGTTTCATCCATGCCCTTCCTTCCCCCAAAATGCCATTCACGCCCCGCGGTCAATGAATCAGTCGTACTTGCCCAAGCAAGTTCACCGAGGCGCACGGATGTGCGCCCCCCGGATGCAAAGCGTCCAAAATCGCCAGTTGTTGCAACTAGTTTCAATTATGTTTCATTCAACAACTCTGGCGTTCGCGCCTCGCGGTAAAGTAATCTGTCGAACTTGCATCAGCAAGTTCACCGAGGCCCGCTGATGCGAGCCCCTCGGACGCAAAACGTCCAAAATAACGCCGACATTGCAACTAGTTTCAGCTTTGTTTCACTCTCTAATCACTGACCTCGCGTCCCGCGGTAAAGTAATCTGTCGAACTTGCATCAGCAAGTTCACCGAGGCCCGCTGATGCGAGCCCCCCAGGAAAGCAATTAAACGAACAACTTTTTTGTAAATAGTTTCAAGATTGTTTCATCTCTACAATCTTGAAAAAAGCGATCGCAGTCAAGGCAACATTTTTCTTTCCCCATGATAAATCCTAGTCGTTCGCGCCTCGTGGTCATGAAATCTGTCGAACTTGCATCTGCAAGTTCACCGAGGCTCGCGGATGCGAGCCCCTCGGATGCAAAGCGTCCAAAATAACGCCGACAATTGCAACTAGTTTCAGCTTTGTTTCACTCTCTAATCACTGACCTCGCGTCCCGCGGTAAAGTAATCTGTCGAACTTGCACAAGCAAGTTCACCGAGGCTCGCGGATGCGAGCCCCTCGGACGCAAAGCGTCCAAAATAACGCCGACCATTGCAACTAGTTTCAGCTTTGTTTCACTTTCTAATCACTGACCTCGCGTCCCGCGGTAAAGTAATCTGTCGAACTTGCACAAGCAAGTTCACCGAGGCGGCAAAGCCGCCCCCAGCGAAGCGGCCGCAATTGCAACTATATTACAATTAGTTTCAAGGTGGTTTCAGATATGTTAGCCTTGCATACGCGCTTTGCGGTATAGGGAACGGTCAAACTTGCGAAGGCAACTTCATCGAGGCAGCGAAGTCCCCCCAGCGAAGCGTGGACGCATCGCGTCCTTTCTCCACCTCACACGATGAAAAAAGATTAAAAAAAGCAGAAAAACCATTTGATTTTTCTTGAATCGCGTGTAAATTGTGTTTTGGAATCGCTTTCCTGACCTTCGGGAATCCGGTTCCGAGCTCATTACATCGGTTATTTCAGCAAAAGAAATCGTGAATCCGCCAAGTTTCAAAAAAGCTCTTTTGCTCAAGAATGCGAAATACTCCAGCAAGGACCATTGTGTCTTCGTGTCTTGCTGGACGTTTCTCTGTCGTTTCTTGAGCGGGTTCTTGGCGGAACCTACGATTTCACGTATGGGGTAGCGTCCGGCTTTTTTTATGTTCGGATGTTGCCTCGTGCGCATAATCGCACCCACCAAGGCCATCCTATGCTTCTGTCCGATTGTCCCGTAAAAAGTCAAGCTATCTCTGCCGGAAATCTTTTTTTCCGGCGGGCATTGATGTATTTCTCCGTCAAACGTCCCCCGCAGACTCAATCTGAGCAGAATACTACCTCGGGCCAAGAAACAGAATCTTTCGCCTCAAAAAGGAAAGGGTTCGCATACAACAAAATATTCTTTTTCCTTATCTCCGCATTGTCGATGTTTATGGGCGGAGCAATTTATCTGATATGGAGACCTCCGACTCTTTTGATGTTTTCCTGGTGCAGAAGAATTGGCATCTATGAGTTTGTTATGCAAATGAGGTTATCTTTGGCTTTTATGAAAGAATATCTCCCTACATGGTTTATTTACTCTCTTCCTCAGGCGTTATGGTTCTTTAGCGGTTTATGTTGTATTCATTCAATATGGAATCACAAAACCGGGGCTCACGAACGCTTTTGGATTACCACGATTATTGTTTTTTCTCTTCTTATTGAAATACTGCAATTGTTTCATGTGTTTTCCGGAACATGCGACATTGTTGATCTGGTTTTAATCCTTGTATTCTATTTAATATTTGAACTATCAACAAAATTAATCAACGGAGAAAACAATGTCAAAAAATAATACCGCTAATGAAATCCTGTCCATATCAGTCGTTGCACTTATGATAGTATTAGGTGTGGGGAGTTGCGGTAAACATGATTCTTCCTCAAGCTCCTCATCTTCTCACATAGAAACAAATCATCGGTATCGCATAACTGGTGGAGCTGTAGGTTTTAGTTCAAAAAGCAATCTTGAAAAGTATCTCCAGTTTTATGAGCAAAATGACAGTTCGCGCGCAAGAGTTATTTAGCAACTCATATGGCGGCAGGAGATGCCATTATGTTCACTGGCGGTGAGACAGTAATTGTTTCAGATGTTTCTCCATGGTCAGGTATGGCTAAAGTCCGAAAATCAGGAGACTATCAGGAATTTTGGGTCTATTCAGCTTGGTTAGAGTAATAATTTCTGTCTCATCATCTTTCTAAAAACAAACAAAAGGACTTTTCTATGCCAACGATTATCTGCCCCTCCTGTAAACAATCCTACGATGTCGAACCCGACGTAATTGGGAAAAAGGTTCAATGTGCTGTCTGCAATGAATCTTTTATTGCTCATCTGAATAGAGCACGACAGCGAAATGAATTTACTCCTCAACAGATAAAACAATCAACGGGACAACAGACCCGTTTCATACAGGCACAGCAAGCATCGCAATTCGCTCAAACGCCACCACAATTTGGCCGTCCCATGCAACAGCCTCACATTCCGCCTGTTGCAGAGTCCGACAAAAGCCGCAACACGTTCGCTCTCCTCGGTTTTTTCCTCGGTTGTCTCGGGATTCACAATTTTTATATTGGGAAGATTGGCAACGGCATTGCCACGATCCTTGCTAATTTTCTCTGCTCTACCCCTGTGGTCATTTTCTTCGTTGGGATTGAACTCCTGACTACGACCTCAGACAAGCAAGGTCTTCCCCTTCAAGACAAGGATTCTCCCGTGCCTTTGGTTCTCGGGATTCTTATGATCGTTGGCGGTGTCCTTTTGTTCATCATCACTATCCCGCTTTACCTCGCAGCGTTAGGGAAATGATGCCCCTCCTCGAACTTGTTGATTTCCCCATTTACAACCTCATAAAAACATAAGGAAAACCCAAAATGAAAAATCGGAACGAACTCTTCATTGTACTCGTTGTTATCGGCATCGTCGTAATCGCTGTAATCGCTGCTATAAGTGGAATGCTCCAGCCCGCCCTAAACCAAGCCCATGCAAAACAGTGCGTCAGTAATCTTTCCCAAATCGGAAAAGGCTTCTTCCAGTACAGCATGAGCTACGACAGTTGGTATCCGACTGTCAGAAAGTACAAAACCAAGCGGATTTCAGAATCCCTAGCTTTTGGCGGAGTTTATGAACATGACATACCGGTTGATGGCGGCAAATGGCTCGACGCGGATAGTTACAAGGCTTTTACACTTCTCCGGGATGAGGATCTCCTGACCAATCCAAAGGTCTTTCTCTGTCCAGGCAAGAGCAAGATTTCCCCAGCCCAGTTGTATGGTTCTCTCCAAGGGCACGTCGCCTACAATTGGTGCGATGGGCTCGCGCCTGTGGGAGAAGATTATATTTCCCTTGTCAGTGCCGATGGTGCCGACAATCACGGAAACACCGGATTTTTCGTTCGTGGCGACGGTTCCGTTGGTCCTGCTAAAGGTACTCTTTCCGTGAAATGGTATCAGACTGATTCCGTCAAAAATAGCTGCAAGTCTCCTACTGATCTCCCCAGTTACAGTTTCTAACCTGACCTATTGAGATCGGACCTCAAAACAAATCAAAAGCTCTCCCCTGCCTCATGGGGGAAGACTGCTTTTTGACGGGAATGATGCGTTGCGTCCCGCTTCGCTGGGGGCGGCATTGCCGCCTCGGAAAACTCGCTACGCTCGACAAATTATTATTACCGCTGAGACGCGAACGGCAAAAAAAGGCTTTCTACATATAAAAGGGTACCTTTGTGTTCAACGGGAACAGACAAAGGCACCCTATTATTTATTCTATTTTATTTCCCGTCACTGTATAAAGCTGCTACACAGCGACCGCAGACAGGTTTACCATCGTCTTCGTATCTTTTAGCAACTTCACGAGCATGTTTAAGTGTTTCCTCGTCAGTGCATTCAACTACGAACGAATAGCTGTGAGATACACAACGACAGTTCCCACAACAACTTTCATTCTTGGAAAGTTCAAAATGCCCTGTTGACGGATCGAAATACCCTTCAAAAAGGTGGATATTCTTGGCACTATACGCAATAATATTTTTCGGTTCAACAAAACAATAAGAAAGTTTTTTAATCATAAAACAATCTCCTATACAAATTTATAAACAATACAAAAAAAATAATACTAAGAAATTAATTGTTATCTATTCGCTAAGTCTTTTTCATTTCAAATCTCCTTTTAAAAAAGCATTACTGTTATTCAGCAAACCTTTATCGAAAAGGTTTCACGCTGAAGGCTACATAAATAAGGCCATCTGTCCGGAGCTGGCATTTGTCAACGAGTCATGGAATGGGAATTCCGTTCCATGACTGATTCGACATTGACTTCGTAGTTCACGAGTTGGTCAAGAATATACATCCTGTTTTTGTAATTTTCAATGAT
>JAGCTY010000147.1 GCA_017963105.1 Lentisphaeria bacterium | reverse complement strand
CGTCACCAACCGCGCGGACATCGCGGAGCGACTTGGCTTCATCCAGAATGCCACGGGTGGCGTGCTGGGGCCGTTCGACTCGTTCCTGCTGATTCGCGGCATCAAGACGCTCGCCGTGCGCATGGACCGTCATGTGGCCAACGCGGAGACGCTTGCCCGCCGCCTTCAGGCGCACCCCGATGTCTCGCACGTCTGGTATCCGTCGCTGGACGGCTTCCCCGGACGCGATATCCAGCTTTCACAAGCGAAGAACGGCGGCGCGATGATCTCCTTCGAGCTTGCCGCGGGACGCGACCATCGGCGCTTCTTCAGTGCGCTCAAGCTCGTCACGCTCGCCGAATCGCTCGGCGGCGTCGAGTCGCTTGTCTGCCACCCCGCTTCAATGACGCATGCCTCGATTCCGAAGGAGACGCGCGAGAAGATCGGCATCACCGACCGTCTCATACGGCTTTCCGTCGGCATCGAGGACGTGGACGACATCTGGGTGGACGTCCAGCGCGCGATAACGGAGGCCTGAACCATGCTGTACGAATCTTATCAGGACCTCATCGGCAACACGCCGCTCGTGCGGATCAACCGCTTCCCGATCCCGGACGGCGTGAAGCTCTACGCGAAACTCGAGCTCGCCAATCCCGGCGGAAGCGTCAAGGACCGCATCGGCGTGTCAATGATCGAAGACGCGGAACGGCGCGGCGTGCTCAAGCCGGGCGGCACGATCATCGAGGGCACGGCGGGCAACACCGGCATCGGCATCGCGTTCGCCGCGCTTGGGCGCGGCTACCGCATCGTGTTCGTAGTGCCGGACAAGTTCTCGGGCGAGAAGGTGGCGCTCCTGAAGGCGCTCGGCGCGGAAATCGTGCGCACGCCGCGAAGCGGAGGCATGCTGCTTGCGGAGCAACGGGCCGACGAACTCGCCAAGGAGATACCCGGCGCCGTGGTGCTGGGCCAGTTCCACAACGCGACCAATCCGCGCGCCCACTACGAGACAACCGGTCCGGAGATCTGGCGCGACCTTGAAGGCCAGGTGGACGCGTTCGTTGCCGGGGCCGGTTCCGGCGGCACGTTCAGCGGCGTCGCCCGAGCCCTCAAGGAACGCGATTCCGGCATCCGCACCATCCTCGCCGATCCCGTCGGCTCCACGCTCGGCGGCGGCGAGCACGCCGACTACAACATCGAGGGAATCGGAAACGACTTCGTTCCCGATACGATGGACATGTGGCTGGTGGACGAGGTAGTGAAGGTCTCGGACGAAGAGGCTTTCGCCGCCACGCGCGAGCTGGCGCGCCGCGAGGGGATCGTCGCCGGCTCGTCATCTGGTGGTGCCCTCGCGGCGGCGCTCAAGGCGATTGACGCGGGACTTCGCGGGAACGTCGTCACCCTCTTCCCGGATCGCGGCGACCGATACTTCACGAAAGGATTGTTTGCGACATGAAACTGACAATGGAAAAGGCCCAGGCTCTTCTGGCGACAACGACTGACGAAGAACATCTGATCGTTCATGCGTTTAACGTGCGCGGCTCGATGGAGGCGTTTGCCCGCCACTTCGACCAGCCTCCCGAAGAGGTCGAGCACTGGGGCGCCGTCGGCTATCTGCACGACTACGACTATCAGCGATTCCCCTCGGAGCACCTTGCCCACACGGAGGTGGAACTGCGCGCCGAAGGCGTTGAAGAAGCAGACATCCGCGCCATCCTCAGCCACGGATGGATGCTCGTAAACGACGTGACGCCGCAGACGGATCTTGAGAAAAGCCTCTATTGCGCCGACGAACTCTCCGGCCTCGTCTGGGCGACCGCGCTCATGCGTCCGTCTGGAATATCCGACCTGGAGCCGCGCAGCGTCGTCAAGAAGTTCAAGGACAAGAAGTTTGCCGCAAAATGTTCACGCGACGTCATCAGGCGAAGCGTGGAATTGCTTGGACTCGAGCTTGCCGAAGCCATTGCGATTTGCATCGACGGCATGCGCCCTTATGCGGGAAAAACCGGGCTTCTCCCGCGCCCTGCGGCAGACAGCGAGAAACATCATCTAACTCAACAAGAAAGGGAAAACATGACAATCAAGTACCAAGGCAAGGAAACCGAGACGAGTGCGGCGAACGTCGCGGCGTTTCTGGAGGAAAACGGCGTTGCCGCGAATGAAGCGGTAATCGAACTGGATGGCGAAATCGTCGCTGCGAACGCTGCGGCAGGAACGCTCCTTCACAACGGTGCGGAACTAAATGCGTTCCGCATTGTGTCGGGAGGATGAAGAATGTGGAAATGTGTAAGCGTGGAAATGTGGGAGTGTGGAAATGGGCGCAAATACCTATTTGACTGAACGAGAGAGGGACATTCTCGAATCGGCGAAGGTCGGAATCGCCGGCGCGGGCGGACTTGGCTCGAACGTCGCCATGCTGCTCGTGAGGGCGGGCATGAAGAAACTCGTCGTCGCCGACTTCGACACAGTGAACGAGTCGAACCTCAACCGCCAGTTCTTCTTCCGCCATCAACTAGGCGAAAAGAAGATCGATGCGCTTGCCGCCAATCTGCATCTGATCGAGCCGGAGTTGATGCTGGAACTCCATGACGTACGTTTGTCGCCAGAGAATGCAGATTGGGTGTTCGCCGGATGCCAGATAATCGTCGAGGCTTTCGATTCGGCGGATGCAAAGAGAATGCTGCTCCACTCGCTTCTACCGCTCGGCAAGCCGATTGTCTCGGCTATGGGACTAGCAGGATGGGGGCGATCTAACGACATCCGCACCCGGCGTGTCGGGCGCAATCTCATTCTCGTCGGCGATCAGGCACGTGACGTCCGCGACGGTTTCGCGCCCGTGGGCGTGCGCGTTTCAATCGCAGCCGCACATGAAGCCAACGCCGTAACTTCCATCTTGCTTGGAGAGGAACTATGAAACCGCTCATAATCGGGGACAGGACGTTCACAAACCGTTTCTTCCTTGGGACTGGAAAGTTCGAGAGCCGCGAGCAGACGCGGGCGGCACTGGAGGCGAGCGGCACGGAACTCGTTACCGCCGCGCTGACGCGAGTACACGAAGGTGACGCGGCGGAGGATTCGATTCTCGGCGCAATCGACCGCAGCAAGGTTGAGGTGATGCTCAACACTTCCGGCGCGCGCAATGCGGGCGAGGCCGTGCGAATCGCGAAGATTGCGCTGGCATCGGGTTTCAAATGGCTGAAAATTGAAATCCATCCAGACGCTCGCTATCTTCTGCCCGACCCCGTCGAGACGCTGAAGGCCGTGCAGGAATGTGCGAAGCTGGGCATGGTCGTTCTTCCCTACATCAACGCCGATCCCGTATTGGCGCGGCATTGCGAGGACGCGGGCGCGGCGGCGGTGATGCCGCTCGGCTCGCCAATCGGGTCCAATCGCGGACTCCGCACACGCGACATGATCGAGATAATCGTGGAGCAAAGCCATGTGCCTGTCGTAGTTGATGCGGGAATCGGTCTCCCAAGCCACGCTGCAGAGGCGATAGAACTTGGTGCGGACGCGGTTCTCGCCAACACCGCCGTCGCGGCTGCGGACGATCCGGTGAAGATGGCCGAGGCATTCCGGCTCGCCGTCCGCGCTGCGGAGCTCGCGATTGAGGCCGGGCCGCCAGCAGAACGCCGCACCGCCGCCGCGACAAGTCCAATGGACATTTTCAAGTAATGTTCCCTCTTCTCAAATACAGCGAAGCGGATGTGGAGACGCATCTTGTGAGCGTTTCGGCCGATGCCGTGCGCAATTCTCTCGCAAAGGCGCGCCCTGACTGGTTCGACCTGCTGAACCTCATCAGCAAGGCGGCGCATCCTTTTCTTCCTGAAATGCGGCGCGTCGCCCAGACTGCCCGACGTCGATACTACGGCAAGACGGTGAGCGTCTATGCCCCGCTCTACATCGGCAACACATGCATCAACTCCTGCCGCTACTGCGACTTCCGCAGACAGCACACGGGAACGGCACGGCGGAATCTGACGATTGACGAAATCCGCGCCGAGGCAGAGGCAATACACGAGACAGGCATCGACTCGCTTCTCATCGTGGCGGGCGAAGATCCAAACGTGAACACGGTTGAACATCTCGCTGCGGTAGGACGGCTTCTGAAGTCAATGTTCTCCTACCTTGCGCTTGAAGTTGCACCCCAGACGGAGGATGGATACCGTGAACTTTTCAAGGCTGGATACGAAGGATTGACATGCTTTCAGGAGACGTATGATCAATCCCTCTACCGTGAAATGCACCCCGAAGGGCCTAAGGCGGACTACGATTGGCGGATTGGAACGCAGCTTCGCGCCGGCTGTGCTGGATTTCGCATTCTCGGCTGCGCGTTTCTATTGGGACTTGGCCCATGGCAACATGAGGCGGCAAGCCTCGCCGCACATGCTTTCTATCTGATGCGCGAATGCTACGAGGCCAAAGTGCAGTTCGCCTTCCCGCGCATCTGCCGCGTCGATGGCGGCTTCGCGCCGCCGTGCGAAGTGACCGACGAAGATCTGGAGCTGATGATGCTTGCGTTCCGCATCGTTTTCCCGCAATGCTGCATGACCGTCTCGACACGCGAAGCGCCGTCGTTCCGCGACCGCATCGTCCAGACAGCCGCAGACAACATGAGCGCGGGGAGCCGCGTAACACCCGGAGGCTATGCGGTTCTGGAACGGGATGGCGATGTCGCACAGTTTACATTGTCCGACAATCGTTCAGCTGCGGAAGTGTTCGCCGCGATCCGCGCCAATGGGCAAGAAGTTGCATTCAAGACATGGGACAACCGGATCTGAAAATATAATAACTTGTCGAAAGAATCCAGAGAATGACAGAAGCAACAACAGAGACAGAAGCGAAACTTGAGCACCTAAGAGCTGCACTACGCGAAATCGGAAGTGCGGCGGTGGCTTTTTCTTCCGGTGTGGATTCCACCTTCCTCCTGCGCGTGGCACACGAGGAGCTGGGAGAGCGCATCGTGGCCGTCACCGCACGATCCCGCTCCTTTCCGATGCGCGAACTGGACGAGGCGACTGCGTTCTGCCGCGCGGAGGGCGTCCGCCACGAGATCATCGCTTCCGAGGAACTGGACATT
>JAGCTY010000146.1 GCA_017963105.1 Lentisphaeria bacterium | reverse complement strand
TGGGCGGCTTCGGCGGCGGCATGGGCGGCTTCGGTGGCGGCGGCATGGGCGGCTTCGGTGGCGGCATGGGCGGCTTCGGCGGCTTCTGATCCCACGATTTCCAACTTGTTTTCCAAAACGGTCATCTCTTTTCGGATTTGACCGTTTTTTTATTTATTTCGGATTTGCAAACGCGCGCATGTGATGTTATATTGTCATTCATGATTATGAACCCGGGGATCCGTGCGTCGGACGCACAGCCTCACAACCCTTCTTCAGGAGTGAAACCATGAAAGCCTTGATCGCGGTCGTCATGTTCCTTTTCGGAGTCTTCGTCGGCGTGCTCGTCGTACCGATGTTCAAAGAGTTCTCCACCCCTTTTTATGCGGAGGAGGAGTATTCCACGCCGCGGATCAAAACGCTTTTGAACGAATTCGGCATCATCCTTCCGCTCGAGGCGAACGACGTCAACCTCTTCCTGTCTCGCAACGGCGAAACAAAACGGCTGTGGGTCAAATTCGACTGTCCGACGGAGGCAAAGGAGGATTTCATCAACAAGCTGAATTCCACGCACCACGGCTTGTTCAACCGCATCATCGAAACCCCGAAAATGATCGACGGCACCCCGATCATCTGGTGGACCTACAGCAATTCGTTCCAATACATCGAATTCCGGGATATGTGCGTGGCCTATGATGAACTGCTGCACAATCTCTATATTTATGCCGTTTCCGGAGATTCGGAACCGAAAGCGTCGGTGGAACGCGAGGAAGACTGAAACCCGATAGCGAGCGGCCGGTCACCTCGGCCGGGAGTGCGCGTTTGTCCGTTTTTGTTTCGCTGATCCATGCCGGAAACAGAGGAAAAGGCGAAAAAACGGAAAAAAAACGCTCTTTTTCGGAAATGGAGCTTGACAATACAGACTTTTATGCTTAATTTCTCTATGCGTTTTAAACGAACCCTTTTCACAGAGGAAATCAAGGTATGGACAAATACTATTCAAAAACCCATGAATGGGTCAAAACGGACGGCGAAGAAGCAATCGTCGGCATCTCCGAATATGCCGCGGCCGACCTCGGTGACATCACCTTTGTCGATCTCCCCAGGGAAGGAACGGATCTGATCTGCGGCGACAGTATCGGAACCATCGAATCCGTCTCGGCCTCGTCCGACGTCTATTCCCCCGTGAGCGGAACCGTCATCGCGGTCAACCACGCGCTTGACGACGATCCCGGCATCATCAGTTCGAGTGCCGAGGGAAAAGGCTGGCTGTACAAGCTCGACAACATCGATCCCACCGAGGTCGACGAGCTGATGTCGGAAGAAGAATACAAAGAGTATCTGGAAACACTCTGAGGTGACGCCGTGGCCGATCTTTTCCCGAAGGACCTTGCCGGTTTTTCCGAACTCTACGGCATGAACGCCGAGGAGCCCTGGCGCGTTTTCCGCATCATGTCCGAATTCATCGACTCATTCGAGGTCATGGCGAAGCATAAACGACTCGTCTCCGTGTTCGGTTCCGCCCGCACGAAGCCCGACGATCCCGTCTACCAGGACTGCGTCCGCCTCGGCGAGCTCCTCACCGACAACGGGTACGGCGTCCTTACCGGCGGCGGCCCCGGCATCATGGAGGCGGCCAACCGCGGCGCCTGGAACAAGAACGGCGACTCCGTGGGGCTGAACATCAAGCTCCCGATGGAGCAGCACCCGAACACGTATCAGACCGAATCGCTCGATTTCCGCTATTTCTTCGTGCGCAAGGTCTGCTTCCTCAAGTATTCCGTCGCGATCGCCGTCTATCCCGGCGGCTTCGGCACGCTCGACGAGTTCTCCGAGGCGCTCACCCTCATCCAGACCAGCAAGGTCCGCACCGTCCCGCTCGTAGCGGTCGGAAAGGAATACTGGGGGCCGCTCCTCGACTGGTTCCGCAACACTATGCTCCGAGACCGCATGATCAACGAAGACGATCTGGATCTCTTCTACGTCGCGGACAACGCCGACGACGCTTTCCAGTTCATCAAAAAGGTCCATGACAGGAGCGGTGTCAAGTCGACCGTCAGAAAAGACATCTGAGCGTCCCCGCATTTTCCCCCGCATCATCGGCGCGGTCCGGTTCCACGAATCCCGGCCGCGCCGTTTTTCCGTTTCCGCGTTCCGGTTCTTTCCCGTTTCTGTTCCGGGCGGTGTGTTTTCCGCTGAAGGCGTGCTTGATTTTTTCCGTGTCCCGGTGTATATTAATTGCATACCACGGGGTGCTGGATCCGCGCGTCCACCGATGCGCGGCCCGGCTGAGATCATACCCGCAGACCTGATCCGGATAATGCCGGCGTAGGAAATCGACAGCGCAATCCTTTCCGATGGGAAGCCGCCCGCGTTTTCTGCGAAACCATCAACCAAACGAAAGGAAAGACAAATGTCGGAAACCACCCCCTCCCAGGTCATCGAAACGACCATCTCACGCGCCATCGTCGAAAACTTCTCGGCGAAACTTCTCGACAACCTCACGGTCGACGTCGCGATCGTCGGCGCCGGCCCGTCCGCCCTCGTCGCCGCGCACTACCTCGCGAAAGCCGGCATCCGCGTGGCAATCTTCGAACGCAAGCTCGCGCCCGGCGGCGGCACGTGGGGCGGCGGCATGCTGTTCAACGAAGTCGTCGTGCAGGACGCCTCCCTGGAAATCCTCGATGAATTCGGCATCAAACACAAGCCCATCCCCGGCGCGCCCGGCTACAACACCCTCGATTCCGTCGAAATGGCCAGCGGGCTCATCTTCGGCGCGGTCAGCGCGGGCGCGAAGATATTCAATGCCGTCAGCGTCGAGGACATCGTGTTCCGCGGCGAACAGGTCGGCGGACTCGTGATCAACTGGACGCCCGTCGAACGCCTCGGTATGCACGTGGACCCGCTGACCGTGATCTCGCAGTGCGTACTGGACGGCACAGGGCACCCGAGCGAGATCATGCACCTGGCGGTCGAAAAGGCGCAGCTGAAGCTCGCCACCAGCACAGGCGGCATCCTCGGCGAAAAGCCCATGTGGGTCGACAGCGGCGAAGCCTCCACCGTCGAGAACACCCGCGAATACTTCCCCGGCCTCTTCGCCTGCGGCATGAGCGCGAACAACGTCATGGGCGGCTACCGCATGGG
>JAGCTY010000145.1 GCA_017963105.1 Lentisphaeria bacterium | reverse complement strand
GGAGAATCCGCGCTGATTTTACGACAACAACCATGTGTCGTAAATACAGCGCAATTCTCCATTTTTCTCCTTCGCCGGATTTCAAATCGGATTTAACCTCAAAAGCATGAGAGGAACCCGCGCTGATTTGCATCAAAACGGTCTCAAATGGTTTCGAAACTTGTTCCTAACCTCGGATTTTTTACATGGTGCGGATTTGGACAAAACACGAAAGGTGTCCTCTCGTTTTGGTAGTGTGCACGATTTCAGGCCGTCCTATCTTCAACTCGGCTAGGTCGCCGAGGAGTACGCCATCAAGCAGGTCTGTGCGTTCACGGCGACGGCCATAACCGCCGGAAACAATCTTCCGGCAAATGTCGAAGAGATTTCCTCGCAGGACATTTGAAATCAGCTCAAAAAAAGGTGTTTCTCCATTTCGGGGGGGGGACGTTTCCCTTGACAGATAAACGGGAACCGATTCCCCGTGAAGCCACCCTTTTCTTCTCGGAATGATTTTTCTTTCTGAATTTACTTCAGACCTTTCCCCGAGGTCAGGATTTCAAGCATGGGCTTGTCGGATACTTGTTTTGAGTAGGGATTCCAGAATCCAAACCCTGAATCGTAATTCCATGTAGTCCAGCCGATGTCAAACTCATCGAACACGGATATCATATCGCGATACCAATTGTAAGCGGGCTCACGCGGAGACGAGGAAATCACACCCCATTCACCGCAGAAGAGGGGCAGACCGAGTTTCTTTGCCACCGTTACCGCCTGAAGGATCTGTTCTTTCAGCACACTGCGATCCCAGTTCGTTGTAAAAGATCGGAATGTTTCTTTTTGCGCTTCGGGCAGTTTGTCGAAATCAGCCTGTGGAATCACAATGCCGGGATACTGAATTGGACCGTAATACTTGCCCACGGGGTTCCAGCTTGCACGGTAATGTGTTACTGCCATCGGCTTATAATAATGGAAGCTGAGCAGAATATTTTTGTCTCCCTTCGGAATCTTCAGGTCTTTGAATGTATCCACATCCTGCCACATATTGGAGCCGATCACCAGTACGCGTTCGGGTTCCAGCTGACGCAAAGTCTTATGTACTTTCGCGATGAGATCGTTCCATTGTTCCGGATCATCCGCTACCGGTTCATTCAGAAATTCGTATGCCACCCAGTCTGTCGAGAATCCGTTCAGCGCCGCGGAAAGCTCTCTCCACAGATTCAGAAGTTGTTCCTGTGATTTTTCTTCTGTGAAAAGTGTATTCGTATTGTTGCCTTCGATGGATGCATTGAAATAAAAACTGCGGATGATATGCAAATCCACGATAACGCGCAGTTCATGCTTGATTGCGAGCTTGATGGACGCATCCAGCAGTTCCCAGGCATCCGTCAGTTTGTTCCCGTTGTCGTCCCAGAATTGTTCTTCATCAATCGGGATTCTGACATGGTCAAATCCAAATTCTTTCAAACGGATGAAATCATCTTCCTTTACTCTGGCTGCACGTGCAGCCCCTCGCATGGGGGTTTGTGAAAACCAGTGGCTGAGGTTTGTTCCCCGCTTGACTTTGAAGTCGGAAACTCGCACTCTGCTTCCACTGTCTACGGAACTGCATCCTGCCAGAATGAACAGCGCGAATACAGCGAGTCCCGTCAAAAAACAATTCCAATGCTTCATTGCGTTTTTCATATCGGACCTTTCTTTGAATGGTGAATACGGAGGGAGTTTTTCGGATTTGTCTGAATGATATTAACAAATCCTTTTGTTTCGTATCGACAATATACACCATCCTGAATCGCTTTTCAAATTGAATTTTATGACATTTACCGAAAAAAATTCAGTCATTATATTGGATGGCGTTTTTATGAAAAACGTTTCTCCTGTCAAGTCTTGACTTCCCACACGCCATTGCGTTTCCCGTTTTTGCGTTCAAGCAGGCCGAGATCACTGGCTGAGGCGGAAGGCATTCCCGGCATCGGCGTGGCGAAGCTCCATGCCGTCGTGCCGAAGTCCCTTGATGCAATCTCGAAAGGGGAGAAAAGCGAGGACTTTTAGGGAAACTTCAAGACAACGTGCAATTCTTCAATACGGTGTTTTTTTTATCTCTCGCTATATCTCGTTCAATCCGAGGACTGTACAAAGAATGTTGCCCCAACAGATTCTCCGAGGAGAACCCCTTTTCGCGTTTTCCGGGAGCTCTCCCGGCCCCGTCTCCGCGGAAAATCTCCGTTTGCGAGAGGACGCGACCACTCACAATTTTGAACTCAACCGGAGAATCCGCGCTGTTTTTACGAGAACAACCATGTGTCGTGAATACAGCGCGATTCTCCGGCAAGGGATTATCGCATCACGAGATCGTCGCGATGTTGGTCCAGGTGGTGAGTTCCTTGTCGTTGATCTGCCAGTAGCCGGTGAGGCCGGTGGACATGTTGCGCCAGGCAATGTCGTCGGTCTTGTCGCCGTTGAAATCGCCGACCCCGGCGAGTTCCCAGACGGAGGTGTCGACCGCGCTGAGAATGGACCAGGAGCTGAGGTAGCCGTCGGAGACGCCCCAGATGCCGACCACGCCCTCGTTGTTGATCATGGCGATGTCGTGCGAGCCGTTGCCGTCGAAGTCACCCGAGCAAAGGAAATTCCATTCCGCCGGGTTCGCCACGCTGACCATGCGCCAGTCGACCGGATTGTCCACGATCCAGGTGCAGTAGGCGTTGTAGGTCAGGCCGCCGTCGCCGATGAAACTGTTTTTCCAGAGCATGTCGCACTTGCCGTCGCCGTCGAAGTCACCGGTGGAGACGCATTCCCATTCGGCGGAGTAGCCGTTGATGAGCGTCCACTCCGTGCCGTCCTTCCAGTATCCGAGCAGGCCGACGGTTTCGGACGCCGCGGTCGGATTCGCGATCAGGATGTCGTCCGCGCCATTGCCGTCGAAATCGCCCGTGCCGAGGATGCCCCAGCCGGGACTGAGGAAGTTCAGCACCTGCGGCGAGAACGTGCCGTTGCCGTTCGACATTTCGCCGACCACATATCCTTCCGTGTTCACACGCAGGAAATCGTCGAGGTTGTCGCCGTCGAAGTCGCCCGTGCCCGCAATGTTCCAGCCGGGTTCGAGCGTAAGACCGAGCCCCCACGGTTCGCCGTTCCAGTATACGGTGACGATGCTGGAACCGTCGGCTTGCGCCGCGATCATGTCGGGTCCGTAGCCGTTGAAGTCGCCGTTGTAGAACGTCCAGCCCGGCAGGATCTTCGAAGCGATCTCGACCGAGAGTGCGTCGCCGGTCAGATTCAACGTGTATTGGGCGCCGCCAACGATGAGCGTATTGCCGACCGTGAGCGTGCCGAGTTCTTCGCCCGTGGTGTTCACCACCGTGATGGGCTTGTTGAAGGAGGACGCTCCGCCCGCCAGATTGTAAGTTCCGTCCGCCTGCGTGCCGTCGACCGTGATCGTGTAGGACGGCGTTCCCAGCAGAATGGAAAGGTCGTTCACGAGGGCGGCGGAGCCAGCCTCGGTCTGCGTGAGGTCGAAATCGAGGGTCGAACCGACGAACGGGATGATTTCCGCGCCGACTTCGAACGTCATCCGGCCGGTGAGCTTGGCGCCGTTGTAGACCAGGAGGCTGCCGCCGGAGGCGACGGTGACGCCGTTTACCAGGCCGCCGAGGGAAATCTCGAGGTTGCCGCCATTCTCCATGGTGACGTTTTCGGCATATCCGCCGTCACAAACGGTGACCGTGCCTCCAGTCGAAACCGTGCAGTCATACAGAGCGCCGTTGACGTTCACCTGACCGGCAGCGACCTCGAAGGCGTTGACGGCAATGACCTGATTGTCGGTGTTGTACGTCCCCGCTCTGAGTTCGCCGTTGATGTTGGTAACGGCGTCCTTGCCGGTCTGGCGCAGCTTGTCGACCGTGAGGGTCACGCCCGCGCCGACCGTGATGCCTTTCTTCAGGTCGCGGTAGGATTCGGGGTTGGCGGGATCCATGCCGGTGAGCACGAGCTCGACATTCTTTTCCTCGTCCTCCGGCGTGGCGGCGTTCGTGCCGTCCTTCGCGAACGCGAGGCCGTCGATGGCGGCCGTCGTCTCGGACTCGTATTTGAGCGCGCTGGCGGTCGCGCCGTCGATCAGGATGGTCGCGGTGGCGTCCCGAACGCCGTCTTCCAGGGCGGACGCCGGGAGCTTGAACGCATTAAAGTCGACGTAGTAGGATGCGCCGGTGCTGTCCTGAACGACAGTCCCGATCGCGTCCTCGTCGATGCCGTTGCTGAGGTAGATCGTGCTGTAGTCGACGCCGCTGGCGATCACGACATTGCCGCCGCGGGTCGCAGCCGTGACTTCTTTTTCGTCGGCGGAGGTGACGCTCAACGTGATGCCGGAAACTTTGACATCGCCTTCGGTTGCGGTGATTACGCTTGCGACGCCGCCCGCGAAGGAACCGCCGATCGTGATCCTGCCGACGCCGGCAGTGTTGTAGAACTTGTCGGCAGTGATCTTGTTCTCCTTGCCCGACTGGATCGCGATGTGGAGCGTGCCGCTGTTCGTGACGGCGACGCTGCCGGAAATCTCGCCGGCGGACTTGATGTTGATCGCACCTGTCTCCGTGTTCGTGATCGCGCCGGTGGCGGTCACGGTCCCTTGGAAATTGAGCAGGTTGCTGTTGTCGACGTCGCACGCCAGAGTCACGTTGCCGTTGAGGTTGAGCGTGCCGGCGTTCCCGATGCTCGTCGCGGAGAGATTGCCGGGTTCGGTGGAGGCGCCGTCGATTTCGATGCTGCCGCTGGCGCTGTTCGTGACGGATCCGTCGACGGTAATGCTCTTGGTTTGGATGATACCGTCGTTCGTAAGGTCGCCGGCTTCCGTGCCCTTGAGCACTGTAATGTAACCGGCATGGACCGTGCTGGCTGCTCCGATGTTGTTCAGCGCATCGACCGCCTGGATACAGCCGTCGTCGCCGGCCTGAAGCGTTGCGGAAAAGAGGGCATCGGCCTTGCCGTTCGTGATCTTGCCGGTGGCTTCGATGGCGATCCCGGCGTCCTTGTCCGCCCCTGCGCTGATCTCGCCGGAAGCATTGTTGATCTCGCCCGCGATGACCTGTCCGCAAATGATATAACCGACGCAGCGTTTTTCCTCGATCTCGGAGTCGATGTAGTCCTGGTAGACGGAGTTCGCGGTCAGGGTTCTGTTGACGATGATCTGGTGGAAGTTCCGGAGATCGCCGGAAATCGTAATATCGTTCGCTTCCTGCCATTCCGTGCCGATGACGCCATAGTTCGTGACGTTTCCGGTAACGTTGAGGTTCCTGACTTTGATGATACTGCTGTTACGCGCCTCCCTCATGTCGTCCTCGTTGGCGTTCTGGATGTCGCCGGTCACATTCAGTGTTTTCATCACGGAGTCGATGAGGCTGTGGTTGGAGATCGCGCCGTTGAGGGCGGCATGGTCGCTTACGACGGTGATCGTGCCGGCGTTGCCGATCGTGGTCCCCTGGAGGGTGGTGCCCGCATTGAGGTTGATCGTGCCCGTCTTCGCGTTCTTAACCGCACCGTCGATGGTCAGAACGCCGGAGACATCGTCGGCGTTGCTGATGTTGAGTGTACCGGAGTTCGTGATCGAGCCGGTGCCTCCGGTTATGGTCCCGGCGACATCAAGCTGTCCTTCGGTCTTGTTGAAGATATCGCCAGTCAGAGTAAAGCCGACACCGGTGAATTCGAACAGGCCGCTGTTCTCGATCGACGTGACAGTGATCTCGGTGGGCAGCGCAGCCTCGCTGCAGACCGCAAATGTACCGCCGTTGATGATTGTCCCGGCGGTGAGGGAGGCGCCTTCTACCAACCCGGTTACGGTAGGATCATCAATGTAGGTGACTGCGAAGAGACCGGCGGCATCGTTCGTGATGGTGCCGGTGGATTCGACGATCCGGGTGGAGATTCCGCCATTGTTCGTGACGTCGCCCACTGTGATCTTGCCGGCGATGATAATGCCGCTTTCATTTTCGATGTCGGTCCCGATGTTGTTCAGGGATGCAGCCTGGATCCAGCCATTGAGACCGGCATTGATCTTGGCGATAATACCGTCGGCATTGCCGTTGTTGATCGTTCCGGTGACATTGATGCCGACAGCGGTTTCTTTGGGCGCGGCGGTTTGAATTACGCCGGAAACGTTATCGATCGATCCTGCGTTGACCTCTCCGGCAATGATATAACCCCGTGTGCATTTTTCTTCGATCTCAGGATAATAGCCGTCACTATAGATGGAACCCGCGGTCAGGATCCCGACTTCGATTTGACGGTAGTTGCGGAGTTCGCCGGATATCGTGATCTCGTGATCCGGCTGCATTTCCGTGCCGAGTATACCGTAGTTCGTGACGTTTCCGGTAACTTCGAACTCCCTGGCGGTGATCACGCTGTTGTCACGCGCCTCCGCCGTGTCGTCCTCATTGGCGTTCTGAACATTGCCGACAACGGTCAGTTTTCTCTTTGTAGCATTGATGATGCCGTTGTTGGTGATCGCGCCATTGATGGCGGCATGGTCGCTTACGACGGTGATCGTGCCGGCGTTGACGACCGTGGAGCCCTGCAGCGTGCTGCCCGCATTGAGGTTGATCGTGCCGTCCGCCATGTTCGTGACCGCGCTGGTGGCAGTCAGAGACCCGGTTTTGTCCAGATCGAACTCGCCGAAGTTGGTGAAACTCTTAACGGAGAAGACGATCGCGCCGTCCGTCGTGACCGTGCCGGTATTGTTGAACGCGTTGGCGGTAACGGTCGTGTCGACGACCTGGCCCTCGCCATTGTATTTCTCGTCGCTGATCGTAAGATCGGCAGCGTTCAGATAATCGACATCGGCGCCGCCCTGGGAACCGCCGTAGGTGTAGATGGTCTGGTCCGCAGTGGCCTTGTCGGTCGCTTTGACGAGTTCCTTGAACGCGGTTTCATCCCAAATGTACCCCGCGGGGACAATGGTCGGATCGAAATCCGGGCTTACGACGAAATTGTATTCGGTGTCGATTTTAATAACCATAGTCTGCAAAAACCTTTTCTGTTTGGGTGAGAAAAATGTGGTTTGAAAAAAGCTGAATCTGCGAACGCGTCTTCACGCTCGACGGAAGACACGGAGGAGTTTGATGTGTTGAATGGTTCCGGGAACCTCCTGTGTGAATCGAAAGACATCGGTTGCGAACCCCCTCAAAATCAACGGGCGGCATTCATTCAAACTCTACTATAACACTTTTTTTTAAAAAGTCAACCCCCTTTTCTTACCATAATTATGACTTGATTGGTTTTTTTTCAACTGGCATTTGAAAAAGTAAACGCACGGGGAGGAAAACGGGAAGGTGCGTTTAGTCTGACAAAGGGATGGTGTGCATTTAGTCTGACAGGAAAGGGGAGAGCGTTTAGTCTGACAGAAGAGTTCCTGATCAGGAAGCAGTTT
>JAGCTY010000016.1 GCA_017963105.1 Lentisphaeria bacterium | reverse complement strand
TTCCTTTAAGGTTTTTGGACGAACTATAAAGTAATGTGAAAACACCAGCTTTCAAGTCCTTTGCAGAACTTCCAGGACAAATGACCTAATCGAAAATAAGCCGGTCCGGCTATTTCAGTCCGATACGGTTCGAGGCTGTCCCGCGGAAACGGGGCAGCCTCTTTGCATAAGGGGAACCCGGGAGCGTATCACTTCACGAAATACGTCTTCAGCGGCGGGAAACCGTTGAAACCGACGGCGCAGTAACTGGCCGTGTAGGCTCCGGTCGTAAGCCAGTAGATGCGGTCGCCGGGCTTGATGCCGCACGGAAGCGCGTTGCGGAACTTCTCGTACATGATGTCCTGGCTGTCGCAGGTCGGACCTGCGATCACGAAATTGTCGGACGGTTTGCCCTCGGCGTCGCTGTAGAGAGGATACTTGATGCTCTCGCCGATGGTCTCGATCAGACCGTTGAAGAGGCCGGTGTCGAGGTAGACCCACTTGTCGACGCCTACGTTGGATTTCTTGGAGACGAGTACGACCTCGGTCACGAGCACGCCGGATTCCGCGACGAGCGAACGCCCCGGCTCCAGGATGATCTCCGGCAGGCCGTTGGGGAAGTCTTCGTTCACATAGCGCGTGATTTCCTCGGCATAGACGTGCGGGCTGCTGGTCTTCGAGATGTACTTGACGGGGAATCCGCCGCCCATGTTCAGGAGGTTGAGGCTGATGCCCTCCCCCGCGAGATAGTCGAAGATGTAGCGCACTTTCGAGATCGCGGAGTCCCACGCGCCGATGTCGCGCTGCTGGGAACCGACGTGGAACGACACGCCGCACGGATTGAGGCCGAGTTCCTTCGCGAGCATGATGAGGTCGATCGCCAGGTCGGGATGGCATCCGAACTTGCGGGAAAGCGGCCACTCTGCCGTCTCGCCGCCTTCGGTCAGGATGCGGCACGCCACGCGCGATCCGGGCGCGTACTGCGCGAGGTTGCGGATGTCACTCTCGCTGTCGGTCGTGAAGAGACGGACACCCTTGCCGTATGCGTAGGCGATGTCCCGCGCCTTCTTGATGGTGTTGCCGTAGCTGACGCGGTCGGGCGAAACCCCGAGCGCGAGAATCTGGTCGAGCTCGTAGATGGACGCGATGTCGAAGCAGGACCCCATGTCGCGCAGCACGGTCAGGACTTCCGGCGCTGGGTTCGCCTTCACGGCGTAGTAGATGTGTGCGAACGGGTACAGGTTGCGGAGCGCCTCGTAGTTGCGGCGGATGATGTTCAGGTTGACGACCAGGAACGGGGTCTCCCTCCGGTCCATTTCAGCTTTCATCAGTGCCCAGTCGTCGTGGCTGTAGTAATCGTACACGTCCTTCAGCATGTTTGCCGTGTCCTTCTTCATGACGTTGTTGTGAGGTAAATGTGGAAATACAATTTATCACATTTTGTTTCTCATGCAAGCCTGAAACCGCACAAAACGGCAAAAAACAATCAAAAAAAACATCGCGCGGAAAAAAAAACGAAAAAGACGCCGCGGGATGCCGTTTTCCGCTTGAAGAAACCGGGTTTTCGATGTAAATTATTGAAGTAGTTTTAGCGTCTTTTCCGAGGACCTCCCCCGGCGGGCGCCGCGGGTCCACACTTTCACCATTCACACGGGTTTGAAATGTCTCACTATCTCTTCGCCGGCATGGACAGTTACGATACCCCCGAGTCCAACCGCTGCTCCCTCGCGTTCCACCTCTGGCTTCACAGCCGCTGGTATTTCTACCAGAGCAACTTCTGGACGTTCTTCCTGAGCGGCAACACCGCCGCGCACGGCAGGCTCGGGAAGGAAGAACAGATCGCCTATTCCTCCCGCAACATCCGCCTGATCGAACGCTGCGGAGGACGCATCCACATCCGCGGCCTCAACCATCTGCGCGACCTCGGCGGCAAGCCGGTGGTGATCGTGGGCAACCACATGAGCCTGCTGGAGACCGCCGTGCTCCACGCGATCATCCGCGAGCATATCGACTTCTCCTTCGTGGTCAAGAAATCCCTGCTGGACGTGCCGTTCTTCCGCCATATCCTGCTGTCGTTCCACGCGATCCCGGTCAGCCGCACCAATCCCCGCGAAGACCTCCGGACCGTCCTCACCGAGGGCAAAAAGATGCTCGAGGCCGGCCGCTCCATGATCGTCTTCCCGCAGTCCACGCGCACGGAGACGTTCGACCCGTCGCAGTTCAACACCATCGGCATCAAGCTCGCAAAATCCGCCGGCGTCCCCGTCCTTCCGATGGCCTTGAAGACCGATTTCCTTTCCACCGGCAAATATCTCCGCGACCTCGGCCCGCTCCACCCCGAACGCCCCGTCCGGTTCGAGTTCGGCCCGCCCATGGAAGTCGCCCAGAACAGCCACGAGACGCATCAGAAGACCATCGACTTCATCCAGGGATGCTTCGACCGCTGGGCCGAGGAAGAAAAAGCCGCCAAATCACGGTAACCGCAGCCATTGCGGCCGCGGCCGATTGTAATGGTTTTTGGCCCGCACCGATTCCATTCGATGCGGACTTTTCTCTGTCGGGACAACTCAGATGAAGAGTGTGGTCCCGCTGTCCTTCACGAGCTCGGCGAAGGTCGCGACGCCCGCCACCTCGTCCACATCGTTCAGCTCCTCGCGCGTGATGCCCATCACGTCCATCGCCATGTCGCACGCGATGAACCGGACCCCCGACTCGCGCGCGGACCGGATCAGCTCCGGCAGGCTCAGCACATGCTTCCGTTTCATGACGGACTTCATCATGGCGGAGCCCATACCCATCATATTGAGATTGGAGAGTGCGAGCTTCTCCGGTCCCTTCGGAAGCATGAACCCGAACATTCGCGAGACGAGATTCTTTTTCACCGCCGGCGCGGGATTCTTTCGCAGGATGCTCAACCCCCAGAACGTGAAGAACACGCTGACCTTCATCCCGGCGGCGGACAGCCCGTTCGCCAGGATCATGGCCGCCATCGCCCGGTCGAAATCGTTGCTGAACACCACGAGCGCGGCCGACTGGCCCGCCCGGGTATTCCCCTGCCCCGCCGGAACGTTTTCCGAGGTCTGCCCCGCATCGTTTTTCAGGACGTCGGCTTCGATCCATGTCTCCACGCGGGCGAGATTCCGCACGGCGGCCCCGGATCCCTTCGCCCAGTTCAGCAGATCGCCCTCGAACGTCGACGGCGCGAGCAGGTGCACGCCGCCGCCCGTCGGAACGTCCTTCATGGCGGCTTTCAGCTTCACGACCGGGCCGGGACACGGCAGCGTCCGCACGTCGAGTTTTCTGAGGTCGGTCGGCACGGCGGACGCGGATGCCCCAGGCTTCTCCTCCGGGGCCGGAACGGCATTTTTTTTCGGTTCGCGGTGGAACATCTTCCACGCGAGCCAGCCGCCGGAAAGGTTCGCCGCGCGAAATCCGTTCTGTTTCAGGATGCGTTCGGCCAGGTAGCCGCGCAGTCCCACCTGGCAGCACGTCACGGTCAGGCGCGCTTTATCAAGTTCGGCCAGACGGCCCCTGAGCTGTCCGAGCGGGATATTGACCGCGCCGGGAATGGCGCCGAGCTCGTGTTCATCCGGTTCGCGCACGTCGACCACCAGCGCGTCAGCGGGGATCGCGTCGGCGTACACGACGTCGCTTTTCCCGGCCAGAATGTCCTCCGCCACGAATCCGGCGAAGTTCACCGGATCCTTCGCCGAGCTGTACGGCGGCGCATACGCGAGTTCGAGTTCGCCCAGTTGAGGTGCTTTCAGGCCGTTCCGCATGGCCTGTCCGATGGTGTCGATGCGCTTGTCCACTCCCTTCGCGCCCACGATCTGCGCACCGTAGATCGTGCCGTCGTCTCCGAAAATCAGCTTCAGCGTCAGGCGCGTGCCGCCCGGATAGTACGAGGCGTTCGATGCGGGGTGGATGTAGAGTTTCCGGTACGGGCGCCCCATGTCTTTCAGTCTGCTTTCGGTCAGTCCGACCGAACCCGCGCTCAGATGTCCGACCTTCACGATGCTCGTGCCGAAACTGCCCTTGTACGCCGAATGTCCGCCGCAGATGTTGTCCGCCGCGATGCGCCCCTGCTTGTTCGCCGGACCCGCCAGCGGGATCGCCGTCCTGCCGCCGAATACCGGTTCCGCGACCTCGACGGCGTCGCCAGCGGCGAAGATGTCCGGATCAGACGTGCGGAGATGCTCGTCCACGACGATGTGTCCGCGCGGGCCGCACTCCAGTCCGGCTTCCGCCGCGATCGCGGTGTTCGGACGCACCCCGGTCGACACGATCGCGAGGTCGGTTTCGACCTTCGATCCGTCGTCCAGCTCGACTTCCACGAAGTCAGGATGTTCATGAAACTGCTTGACCAGACGCCCGAACCGGACGTCGATCCCCGCGACCGCAAGTTCGTCCGCGAGTGCCCCGGCCATTTCCGCGTCCAGGGTCGGCAGGACATGTTTCCCGCGCTGGACGACCGTCACGGAGAGACCGCGTTCCCGCAGATTCTCCGCCGTCTCCAGTCCGATGAATCCGGCTCCGACGATCACAGCGCGTTTCGCCCCGGGCAGACGTTTCAGCGCCCGGTCCATGTCGCGGATCGTCCACAGATGCGTCACATGCGGATATTCCTTCTCCGGGTACACCTCGCCCGCCGGAGTCGCGCCGACCGCCAGCAGGAGTTTGTCGTAGGTCTCCGTATACTCGCCGTCCGCGCAGCGCACCGTCAGAGTATGGTTTGCCCGGTCGATCTTCACCGCCTCGTTTTCCGTGCGCACGTCGACGCGGAACCACGACTTGAATTTCTCCGGCGTCATGACCAGCAGGTCGTCGCGGTCCGGGATGACGCCCCCCAGATGGTACGGCAGACCGCAGTTCGCATAGGAGATGAACGCGCCCTTTTCGAGCAGGATGATTTCCGCGGATTCGTCCAGACGGCGCAGACGCGCCGCGGCACTGGCTCCGGCGGCGACGCCGCCCACGATGATGACTTTCATAAGGTTCTCCCTCCGGGGTGAGCTGTATATGTCGTGACAGGAAAGGCTCCGGGCTGATTCCTTCGTTTTGTAATATACCCCGGAGCAACCGTTTTATCAAGTCCGTTCCGCCTTTTTTGCCGTCTTCTCCGTTTTTTGATCCATTTCCCGCCGCAACCCGGGGCGCGACCGCCGGAAAGCTCCCGGCGTGGGTGGAAAACGGCCGGAAGAACGCCGTTTCCGCGGAAAAAAGTTAGGATTATTTGTCTTTATCGCTTGATTTTTATAAATTATACGTTAAATTAACTGCCATAACGCATTTAAAACAACGATTTTTCCCTCGATAAGGATCCCTGTCATGAAAAAGCAGAAGACCACGCTCCGCGACATCGCAAAGGCCGCAAACGTTTCTATGATGAGCGTTTCCCGCGCCCTCCGCGGCGGCGTCGGCGTCAGCGGCGAACTCCGCACGCGCATCACGCGCCTGGCCGAGGAGCTCGGCTATGTGCCGAACCGCCTCTCCTACGAACTCGGGCAGCAGAAGAACACAATGACGGTCGGCGTGGTGATTCCGCATTTCGGCAACTCCTTCTTCACCAGTATCCTCCAGCAGATCGAGGCGACGCTTTTCACCCACGGATACCGCATCCTGCTCGCGTGCAGTTTCAACAATCCGATCAAGGAATTCCATGACATTTCGGCGCTGCTCGAACGCCAGGTGGACGGCATCATCTGGGCACCGGTCGTCTATGACGAGGGGCGCCGCGCCGCCGAGCTCATCATGAGGCAGAACTGCCCGCTGGTCTTCATCGACCGCAAGATTCCCGGCATCAACACGGATTCCGTGGTCGTCGACGACCGCCACGGCGCACTCTCCGCCATGCGCCACCTCACCAGCATGGGCATCCGCAAAATCGCCTATTTCGGCGCGAGGCTCGACTCCTACGTGACCCAGGAACGCCGTTCCGGGTACCTGGCCGGGCTCCGCGAGGCCGGGATCGAGGTGCGCGGCGACTGGATGTTCCGCACCGGAAACGACATGATCGCCGGCCAGAGCGCCGTCGCACAGCTGCTGGAACAGAAAGAGAAGGTCGAGGCGATCTTCTGCTTCAATGACATGCTCGCGGTCGGCACCGAGCTGGAACTCCTGAACCGCGGCATCCGCATCCCGGATGACATCATGCTCGTCGGGTTCGGCGGAGTCTTCGAAAGCGGCATCGTCCGCGTGCCGATCACGAGCGTGCATCAGGACGAAAACGCACTGGCGACCGCGGCGGCGGAACTGCTCCTCACGCGCATGAACAATCCGACCATGAAACTCCCGTCGGTGGAACGCGTCATCCCGACCAGCCTGATCGTCCGTGAATCCACGCTGCGCCTCACATCCGCGGTAAAACCCGCCACGAAGAGCAGCATTGCGACCCCCGCGTCGAGAGCCGCCGCAAAGCCCGCTTCGAAGTCCGCTCCGAAAAAGAAATCACGTTAAGGCGCCGCACCGCATACGCCGGGGGCGTCTGCCGGGGACGTCAGCCCAGACGTTTCTCCATGACGTAATCGTCCATGAAGAACCCTCCGCCGATGTCGTTTTTGACGGACTCGACGGTTTCGAACCCGTTTTTGCGGTACACGGCGATCGCGCGTTCGTTGTGCTTGTTCACGTTCAGCCGGAGCCGTCTGAACCCGGCGGCGCGGCAGACCTCCGAAACATAGTCCAGCATCATCCGCCCGAATCCCTTCCCGTGGCACGAGGTCAGCAGATACACTTTGTGCAGCTTGGCAGTGTCCTCGCGGTACGGTGACCAGGAAACGTAGCCGGACGGGACGCCGTCCACGGCCAGCGCGGCGAAGTGATACCCCTCGCGCAGTTCGCGTTCCATGACCTCCGGCGCGTACATCATGTTCATCATGTACGGGATCTGCTCCGGGGGAAGAATCGGGGCGAACGTCTTCGGCCAGACTTCGGCGGCGATATCGCGTACGACCTGAAGGCTTTCCGGCGTATCGAGCGTTAAAAACGACGTTTTCATTTCTTTTTGCGTACCTTTCCGGTCTGTTTGAGCATATCTTCCGCATGGGCGGCCGCCGAGTCGCCGCCGCCGAGCATTCGGGCGAGCTCCTTCACGCGCGCCGCCTCGTCGAGCCTGCGGATACCGGACAGCGTGCGACCGTCGGCGACATGCTTTGCCACGCGGAAATGCGTGTCCGCGCAGACAGCGACCTGCGCCAGGTGCGAGATGGAGATGATCTGTTTGAAGCGACCGAGCTGCGACAGCTCCTCGCCGACCCGGCATGCGGTCTCGCCGCCGATATTCGCGTCGATCTCGTCGAACACCAGGATCGGAATCTCGTCGACCGCCGCCAGAACGGTCTTCACGGCCAGCATCACGCGCGCCACTTCGCCGCTGCTGGCGACGTCGCGGAGCGGGATCATCGGGACGCCCGGGTTCGCGGTGAACAGGAACGTGACGGCATCGGTCCCGAGCGGGCCATCCTTCGCGTCGGAAAATGCGAGGCTGTAGGCTGCCTTCAGGAAACCGAGCTTGCGCGTCTCCTTTGAGAGAGCGTCTTCGAGCTTCCCGGCGGCGGCCCTGCGTTTTTCGCCGAGGCGCGCGGCGGCGGTCCGGTATTCCCGGAACGCGTCGGCCTCCTTCGTTTCGAACTCCCTGCGCCGGAGCTCGGCGTCGTCGAACGCCGCGACGCGGTCCCGGACACGTTCCAGGTGCGCCAGCACGTCGTCGAGCGTCGGACCGTAACGTCGTTTCAGCGTCTGGATCAGGCGCATGCGCTCCTCCATCTCCTGGAACTCCCGTTCGTCGACCTCCACCTCGGACGCAAAAGACGCAAGCTCGGAGGAAAGATCGTCCACGGCCTCCTTCGCGCCGTCGAGCGCATTCAGAAACTCCTCGGCCTTTCCCGGTTCGATACGCTCCAGCCCGCGCAGGATGCGGCGGCATTCCGTAAACCGCTGGGAGATGCTGTCCTCGCCGTCGGTCAGCCCGCCGCACACCTGCGAAGCCAGCTCGATCACGCTGCGCGAATTGGCGGCGAGGTCGTGACGCGCGGTCAGCTCGTCGTCCTCCCCAGCGTGAACGTCCGCGCGTTCGATCTCCTCGCAGTCGCGGCGGAGGCGCGCGGCCTCTTCCGGCGACGGCAGGGACGCGGCGAACGCATCTTTTTCGCGGCGGACGGCGGTGAGGTCGGCCCAGCGCTGCCGGACAGTCTCCAGTTCCTTCTGAAGCCCGGCGAAACGGTCCAGCACTTCGAGCTGGTTGCCAGGATCGAGGATCGCCGCGTTTTCGTTCGCGGCATGGACGTCGACCATCGCCGAGGCGATCGCACGGAGCACGTTCAGATTCACCGCCGACCCGTTCACGAAGTTCCGCGACGAACTGTGCGTGATTACGCGACGGACCAGGATGCTGTCCGGTTCGTCCGAGGAGAGCAGCGCGTTTTCCTCCAGGAAAGCCCGCAGTTTCGGCAATGCGCCGGGCGCGAGCGTGAATCCGGCGGAGATTTCGCAGTGGTCCGAGCCGGTGCGGATGGCGGACTTGTCGGCGCGGTTCCCGAGCAGGAGCCCGAGCGCGCCCATGATGACGGATTTGCCGGCGCCGGTCTCGCCCGTGATGACATTGAACGACGGGCCGAACTCGATTTCGGCCTCTTCCACGATTGCAAGATTATGAACGGAAAGCCAGTTGAGCATGATAAGGCGGACAGGAATGAATCCGCGGGGAGGAAAATGGGACGTTTCAACGAAGAGGCCCCCTCCGAGGATCCGGGTGAAAGATCGATTGACATAAAAAAGATACGTCTTTCCGGCACAAAAATCAATGCGAACGGCGAAAAAAAACGAAAAAAACACGTTCATCGCTTGAAAACGCCTCCGAATGACGCTAAATTTCTTATTCGTTAATGTTGCACCCGAACCATCCGGCCGCCCCATTCCGCCCAGGGCTGCGCGGTCTTTTCCCGTATCCTCATGGAATCCGCACTTGCAAAACAAGTCTACGACAAACTGCTGTCCGTCTACGGCCCCCAGAAATGTTTTCTGGAACATATGACGCCGTTCCAGCTCCTTGTCGCCACGATCCTTTCCGCCCAGTGTACGGATAAACGCGTGAACATGGTCACCCGCGACCTCTTCAAACGCTGGCCTGACGCCGAGGCGTTCGCAAATTGCGGCAGGGAAGAGCTCGAACAGGCCATTTTCACCTGCGGGTTCTACCGGGCAAAAGCCGATCACATCCTGAAGGCATCCAAAGCAATCGTCGAGCAGTTCCACGGCGAACTCCCCGGCACGATGGAAGGACTGCTCGAGCTGCCCGGCGTCGGACGCAAGACCGCCAACGTGGTGCTCGGCGACGCCCTCGGCCAGCCCGGTTTTCCGGTCGACACCCACGTGCGCCGTCTGGCCGGGCTCATCGGTCTTTCCGCCTCGTCCGATCCCGAGGTCATCGAATCCGACGTCTGCTCCGTCATGCCGCCGGAAACCTGGGCGCAGTTCTCTCACCTGCTGATCGTCCACGGCCGCACCCGCTGTCCGGCGAACCGCCCGGACTGCCCCGGCTGCGAGCTCGCACGTCTCTGCCGTCATACGAAGGCCGTTCAATCCGCCGGGAAACAATCCGCCCCGAAGAAGACGGTCAGGGCTTCGGCCAAAAAGACTTCGAAGCCCGTCGCGAAGAAAAAAGTCACGAACAAAGCCGCATCCACGGGCCGGACGGCGAAGAAAACCACCTCAAAATCCGGGACGGGATCATGATCAAGAAGTATTTCCGAGAGATCAAGAAATTCCCCGACTGGCTCTACTGGTTTCCCGCCAAGTTCATGCTCTGCTGGCGCAAGCTCATGCCGGTCAGGATCATCGATCCTGACGGCCTGCTGGAGGAATACCGGCACGCCCCGCAGCGCGTCTGCATCGTCAACATCTGGCACAACCGCCTGCTCATGCTCCCGCCTCTCTTCGAACGCCCTCTGCGCGAACGCACCGTGGCGGTCATCAGCGCCTCGCGCGACGGCCAGTACATCGCGGATTTCGCCGCCCAGTTCGGCGCAAAGAGCATCCGCGGATCGACCCGGCGCCAGGGCGTGAAAGTCATCCATGACGCGGTCAAGACGATCCAGGGCGGCTGCATGGTCGTCTTCACGCCGGACGGACCGCGCGGCCCACGCTACCACATGAGCAAAGGCCCGATCCACATCGCGTCCCAGCTCGGCATCCCGGTCGTCGCGCTCGGCATCAACTATTCGGCGTACTGGGGCGTGAAAAGCTGGGACGGATTCCGCATCCCGAAACCGTGGGCCAAGCTCACCGTGATCATCGGAAAAGAGCTGCACATCCCCGCCGAACTGACTGCCGACGAACTCGAGCACTGGCGCCAGGCGGCCGAGGACGAACTGAACCGCGTCTCCCTCGTGGAGCCAAAGGACTACCTATGAGCGAAAAGATCGCCGTCATCTGCATCGGCGACGAGCTGCTGAAGGGCGCCGTCGTCAACACCAATCTTGCCTCCATCGGCGTGCGCCTGCTTGCACTCGGCGTCGTCCCGGTCTCCTCCGTCGAGGTCCCGGACCGCCGCGCCGACATCCTCGCCGCGCTGGAATTTTCCCTCGCCCGCGCCGACATCGTGATCACCAGCGGCGGGCTCGGCCCCACGGCCGACGACGTGACCAAGGAATATATCGCCGAACGCTGCGGACTGCGGCTGGAGGAGGACGGCGCCGCCGCCCTAAATATCATGAAGCACTGGAAGATGCGTCATCCGAGCGAGGAGATCCCGCCGCGCGTCTTCAACCAGGCGCTCGTCCCGCACGGCGCGAAGATCCTCCAGAACGACTGCGGCACGGCGCCCGGGCTGATCCTGCGTACGCCCGAAACCGACGAATTCCCCGGCCGCACGATCATCATGCTCCCCGGCCCGCCGAACGAACTCTGCCCCATGATGGACGCCTCCGTCGTGCCGTTCCTGAAAAAGACGCTCAAGCACTTCACCTTCACGCGTGAATTCCACGTCGCCGGGCTCGGCGAAAACATCGTCGAGGAGAGGATGCTCCCCGTCATCGCCCGCTTCCACTCCATGCTCTCGGTCGCCTACTGCGCCACGGCCCAATTCGTCCGCCTCTTCCTGACCACGGAATCCCCCGAAGTCATGGATTCCGCCATCCAGTCCGTGCAGGAGCTTTTCGCGGCCGAGCTTCTGTCCGACGACGCCGATTCGCTCTCCCACGAGATCCTGCATCTCCTCGGCGAACGCGACGAAACGCTCGCCCTGGCCGAATCCTGTACCGGCGGCCTCGCGGCGAAACTCCTGACCGACATCCCCGGCTCCTCGCATGTCTTTGCCGGCGGCGTCGTGACCTACAGCGACGAATCGAAAACGTCACTCCTCGGCGTTCCTGCCGACGTCCTCCGCAAGCATGGCGCTGTCAGCAAAGAAACCGCCCGCGCCATGGTCGACGGCCTCGCGAACGCCATCCCGTCCGACGCAGCGATCGCACTCACGGGGATCGCGGGCCCCGGCGGAGCCACGGTCGGGAAGCCGGTCGGACTGGTCTTCGCCGCCATCCGCTACCGCGACAAAACGGAGGTCTTCGAGCTGCGTTTGCGCCGCACGCGCGAACAGATTCGCGAACGTGCCGTGGCGGGTGCGTTCTTCCGGCTCCGCGCCATGATCCTCGCGTCCGAAAACGAGGGTTGACGGCGCATCGGAATCCATGATTGTCCAGCGCGCATCCGCTCCGTCCCGACCGTGGAGCAACGCGTATGCGAGCGCCCGTTCAATTAAAAAATCTGAAAATACTGTATATTTTAATCTGTTTTTTTCAAAAATAATCCGCTTTACGCTTGACAATGCGGAAATACAAGGCTATATTACTGGAAATTCCATTATTCTCAACTCAAACCAACCTTTCATCAGGTGAATCATGGCTGAAGTCATTCTTAAAAATGTCTGCAAAATCTACGAAGGCGGCGTGAAGGCCGTCAACAGCGTTTCCATCGACATCCACGACAAGGAATTCATGGTCCTCGTCGGCCCCTCCGGATGCGGCAAATCCACCACACTCCGTATGATCGCCGGCCTCGAAGAGATTTCCGACGGCGAGATCAAGATCGGTGAACGCATCGTCAACGACGTCCCGCCCAAAGATCGCGACATCGCCATGGTGTTCCAGAACTACGCCCTCTATCCGCACATGACGGTCTATGAAAACCTCGCGTTCGGCCTCAAGCTCCGCAAGTTCCCGAAGGCCGAGATCGACAAGCGCGTGAAGGAAGCCGCCGACATCCTCGGCATTGGCGATTACCTCAACCGCAAGCCGAAAGCCCTCTCCGGCGGCCAGCGCCAGCGCGTCGCCGTCGGCCGCGCCATCGTCCGCAAGCCCGCCGTGTTCCTCTTCGACGAACCCCTCTCCAACCTCGACGCCAAGATGCGCGTCCAGATGCGCGCCGAAATCAACAAGCTCCACACCCGCCTCGGCACCACCATGATCTACGTCACGCACGACCAAATCGAGGCCATGACCATGGGCGACCGCATCTGCGTCATGAAGGACGGCGTCATCCAGCAGATCGACACTCCCCTGAACATCTACGACAAGCCCGCGAACACCTTCGTCGCCGGCTTCATCGGCACCCCGCCCATGAACATCTTCAAGGGCACGCTCGTCTCCGAAAACGGCGCGCTCGTCTTCAAGGCCGGCCCGATCTCCGTCCCCCTGCCCTCCGACTGGAACTCCGCCATCGAGTCCTACGTCGGCAAGGAAATCCTCTTCGGCATCCGTCCCGAGGACATCGGCTCCGATCGCGCCACGAACGACGCCAGCGCTCCGTCCATCACCGCCAAGGTCGATGTCCGCGAGCCCATGGGCGCCGAGATTTATCTCCACCTTGATACCGGCGTCGACGCCCCCTGCATCGCCCGCGTGGAACCTCACCTCGACGCCAAGGTCGGCGAGACCATCACCCTCAAGCTCGCCATGGTCGGCGCGCACGTGTTCGATCCCGCGACCACGAACCGCATCGTCTGATCCGGCTTCGTTCATTCGCAAGCATTCCGGACAGGGCTTCCTCAGGGAGCCCTGCCCTTTTTTTGCGCTTTTTGCGCTTTTTCGATCCTAACACGTTTGATTTTTTTAGTTTCGATACTATATTGTTGAAAACGAATCAAAACAACAATCGGAAGGATGCCCCGCCATGCTGAAACAATTCTCCGCTTTTCTCCTCGCCGCTTCGACCGCCGCCGCGCTCCTCGCCGGCTGCTCCTCCGCCGCCGCGGAAGCCGCGCCCGGAACGCCGTCCGCCGGCACTATCAAAATTGATACCGCGCGCCCCGGCGCGAAGATCAGCCCCCTGCTCTACGGCATCTTCTTCGAGGAAATCAACCGCGCCGGAGAAGGCGGCATCTACGCCGAAATGATCCAGAACCGTTCGTTCGAGGACAACATGTCCTTTCCGATCGCCTGGTTCTCCGAAAAAGCCGATATCACCCTCGACCGCACCGGTTCGATCCACGCCGACAACCCGACTTCCCTGAAAGTCGTGGCACAGGCCGGCGGCCGCGTGATGAACCGCGGATTCGTGGGCGGGCCGCAGGGCGGCAATCCGCGCCGGGCGAGCCGCCAGTGGCAGTCCGATGCCGCCGGACAGCCCGGCCAGCTTTTCGTGGAGGCCCGCGCCGAGTACGACCTCACGCTGTATGCCCGCTCCGAGAAGGGCGGCGAACGTCTCGACGTCTCCCTCGTCGGCGGCGACGGCAAGGTCCTGGCGCACACGACCATCACGCCCACGAAGGAATGGAAGAAGTACACGCTCCTCCTGACCGCCCAGCGCACCGACAGGAACGCCCAGCTCGTGATCGGAAACGCCCGTGCCGCCACCTACTGGCTCGACATGGTCTCCCTCTTCCCCCGCCGCACATGGAAAAACAGAAAGAACGGCCTCCGTCCCGACCTCATGAAGATGGTCGCCGCCATGAAGCCCGCGTTCGTGCGCTTCCCCGGCGGCTGCTTCGTGGAAGGACGCGGCATCGAAAACCGCGCGATCTGGAAGAACTCCGTCGGGCCCGTCGAACAGCGCAAGGGCCAGTGGTGCATCTGGCAGTACCAGGTCAGCAACGGCCTCGGATTCCATGAATACCTCCAGATGTGCGAAGACCTCGGCGCGGAACCGCTCTTCGTCATCAACTGCGGCATCGGCCACGAAACGCGGAACGGCAGGGACACCATGTACGAAGTCCCGATGAACGAGATGCAGCCTTTCGTGCAGGACGCCCTCGACGCCATCGAATACGCAAACGGGCCCGTCACCTCGAAATGGGGCGCCGAACGCGCCAAAAACGGGCATTCCGCGCCGTTCAACATGAAATACATGGAGATCGGCAACGAAAACGGCGGCCGCGCCTACGCCGAACGCTACGCCCTCATCGCGAAGGCCATCCTCGAAAAATATCCCTACATGCGCCTCGTGGCAAACGAAGCCACCGCGGGCTATGAGAACGACATACTCGACCCGCACCTCTATTCCGACTCCAACACCTTCCGCCGCGACGCGACCCGCTTCGACAACCAGGACCGCAAGGGCCCCGAAATCTACTTCGGCGAATACGCCGTGACCTCCGGCGCGGGCAAGGGAAACCTCAACGCCGCGCTCGGCGAGGCCGCCTTCATGACCGGGCTCGAACGCAACGGCGACATCGTGATCATGAGCTCCTATGCGCCGCTCTTCCGCCGCGCCGGCTGGGAGACCTGGAACCCGGACGCCATCGTCTTCGACCAGAGCCGCGTATTCGGCACGCCCTCCTACTGGGCGCAGGTCATGTTCGCGAACAACCGCGCGGACCGCAACCTCGACCTGACGCTTACCGTCTCGGACGAGCACCAGAAGACGTTCAAGGGCTTCGTCGGCCTCGGTTCCTGGGAAACGAAGGTCGCCTACAAGGACCTCAAGATCACGAGCGGCGGCAAGGTCCTCGCCGCGCCGGAATTCAAGACCGGGCTTGACGGCGTCATGCCCGTCCGCGGCCAGTGGCTTGCGCAGAACGGCGAACTCACGCAGTCCTCGCTCGACACCGACACCCTCGCCATCATCGGCGAGCCCGAATGGGAAAACTACACCATCTCCGTGAAGGCGAAGAAGCTCGAAGGCAACGAGGGTTTCCTCATCGGTTTCGCCATGCCCGACGCCGAGACCAAGAGCTGGCTCAACCTCGGCGGCTGGGGCAACACCGACCACGCCATCGAGCATCCCGACACCCCGACCCGCCGCATCGGCGGCGTCATCGAGACCGGCAGATGGTACGACATCCGTATCGACGTGAACAAGTCCAACGTGGTGTGCAGCCTCGACGGCAAGGTCGTCTTCGACCAGAAAATCCAGCAGAATTCCGCGCTCGCCGCCGTCGCCGGGCTCGACCAGAAGACCGGCGAGACCATCCTGAAGTTCGTGAATTCCGACACGAAACCGATCACGCTCACCATCGATACCGGCGCGACCAGGCCCTCCACCATCAAGGGCACGGCCTCCACGCTCGCCGGCAGTGACCAGAATATGGAGAACACGTTCGAGAATCCGCTCCTCATCGTCCCGAAGAAGAGCGAGTTCAAGGCGAAATCCGACGATTTCCGCTACACCTTCCCCGCAAACTCCATCTCCATCCTCCGCTGGTGAGAGCAAGCCCTCAACTGCGGCAGTGCGCTCAGCTTCGCTTGCGCACCGAGGACAAGTCCTCAACTGCGATAGTGCCGTGCTCCGCGACGGCACAGAATTCGGACTGGCAGATTCCCCTCTGCCGGTCCGTTTTCTGTATCAACACCAAAGAAACAAAAAGCATTTTTCTTTGTTTTAACTTATTGATTCTCAATGTATTACAACACTGTTAAACTTTTTTTTAGAAGCGGTTTGTTTTTTGCATTTGGCGTGCTATATTAGTTTCGGATAGACAGGGAATCATTGGTTCTTCCATTATCAAAAATCAAAAACATGCAACAGAAAGACCACGCCATGTTCGACTTCAGCCCGATCCGTTCCGCAGTCGTTTGTTTCCTCGCAGTTCTCCTGACCGCAGCATTCACCGGATGCGGAGGACAAACCGACATCCGGAAAGACATTTATGTGCCGGAGAACCCCGCCATGGCCGGCCGAACGGCGGAAGAGCTCGCAGCCTCCGCCGGACAGGGCGATGCGAACGCGCAGTTCGAGCTCGGCAACAGGTATTACAACGGCGACGGGGTCCCGCGGGACTACGCCGAAGCAGTCAAATGGTATCGCATGGCCGCGGATCATTTCTCCATGTACGGCAGGGACCTGCCGGAGGCGCAGAACAACCTCGGAATCTGCCTGTTGAACGGCGACGGTGTGGAACAGGACCTGAGCGAGGCGGTCGAATGGTTCCGCAGGGCGGCGGAACAGGATTTCGCGGAGGCGCAGTACAACCTCGCAGTCTGCTATGCCGCGGACTGGGGCGTGAAAGGGGTATACACGAGTTCAGGCCGGATGAGGGAAAGCCTCGTGTGGCTCCGCAAGGCCGCCGAACAGGGGCACGCGAAAGCCCAGTTCGGCCTCGGAAGCGCGTACTCTACAGGGAACTCCGTCGATCAGGATTACGCCGAAGCAGCGAACTGGTGGCGGAAAGCCGCCGAACAGGGGCACATGGAAGCGCAATACAACATAGCCCGCTGTTATGATACGGGCTGGGGCGTGGAACAGGACAAGGAGGAATCCGCGAAATGGCTGCGCAAAGCCGCCGAAAACGGCCTGGCGGAGGCTCAGTTCCGTCTGGGCGGCAAATATATGTCCGGCGACGGCGTGGAGAAGGACGACGCCGAGGCGGCCAGGTGGTTCCGGGAAGCCGCCGAACAGGGCATGCCGCAGGCGCAGTGCATCATGGGCATCTGCTGCGACCTGGGCATGGGCGTGGAAACGGACCGAGCGAAGGCGGTCGAATGGTTCCGCAAGGCCGCCGAACAGGGACTGGCGGAAGCCCAGCTCAATCTCGGCAATTACCTCCTCGACGGACGGGGCGGTCCCGTCGACAAGGAAGAGGGCGCGGAATGGCTCCGCAAAGCCGCCGAACAGAGGCTGCCCGAAGCCATGTACAACCTCGGCTTGTGCTACCATTTCGGCTACGGCGTGGAGAAAAGCTCGTTCCGCGCCTACAGCTGGGTCCGCGACGCGGAAAGGGCGGGTTATGCTCCGGCGAAGAAGACGCTCAAGGACTGGGGCTACTAATGAGTGAGGGCAAGCCCTCAACTGCGGCAGTGCCCGGCTTACACTCGGGCACTTTTTTTATACAGCTCCGTGCCGTTGCGAAGCAAGGCACTGCATCAGCACAGCTTGCTGTGTCCGCCTCAAAATCACGTTATTAACGTTCGTTTCTGTTAAATAACGTAAAAAACTCCGTTTTCAGTCGCTTTTTATCTTGATTTTTCTTCGCGCGGGGCGTACATTATTTTTGAAAAAACAACCACTTGAGGAGTTACCCCCATGAAACGCACAAGCAATCCTGTCCGTTCCACGTTCCGAGGCTTCACCCTGATCGAACTTCTGATCGTCATTGCGATCATCGCGATTCTCGCCGCCCTGCTCCTGCCCGCGCTGCAGTCCGCGAAGCGCAGCGCCTATGTGGCCGGATGCGCCAGCAACATGAAACAGATGATGGTCTGTGCGCTCCAGTACGTTGGCGACACGAAATTCGTCACCCCGGCGAAATCCGGCGGCGGCAACAACGACTCCCTGTGGGAACGCCTGATCCTGAAATACACGCCGATGAGCACCATGGACGTCGGGACGAAGGGCGTGCCGAACTGCAAGGGGAAGTCCGATTTCATGGCGATCAAACTCTTCCAGTGTCCCGCCGACAAGTATCCGCGCAACACCAGCGTCTCCAACGGGATGCCGATCCGCACCTACGCCATGAACCATTCCCCCGGCGGCAGCACCACCAATGACGAGAAGGTCGGCGACACGATCGGCGGCCAGTCCATCTGCAACGACAGCAACGACGGAAGAGGCTTCTGGGTCGGCCTCAAGTATGCCAAGATCCCGATGCCTTCCCGCATGATCTATTTCGTCGAGTACGTCCCCAGCGCGAACCACGACCGTTCCAACCGCACCGGATTCTTCTCCGCCTGGTGGTCCTCCATCTCCTGCCCGGCGCAGCAGTCCGAACAATGGGGCGGCGACGAATCCGCCAGCGGCTCCTCCTCCTTCGACGCGACCACCACGCTCCACAGCAAGATGTGGAACTACGCGTTCGCCGACGGTCATGTGAAGCTCATGTATCCGCGCAACACCATCCGCAAGGACCAGGCGCTCAGCCGCTGGAATGCCGGCAACTACTGGTCCATGCGCCTCGACGACGACAACAACTGATCGTTTGACGGGGGACATCATGGCGGCGAAGAAAAAAAGCTGTTTCTCCAGACTTCTGAAACTCTTCTTTGTCCTCCTGGTCGTCCTGATCGTTCTCCTGGTCGTCCTGGTCGCCCTCGCGATCGGCAAGCCCGTATCCTATCCCGCCCCCAAATTCGAAAAACGCGACACCGGCGTGATGGCAAGCGTCATCACGCGTCTGGCGCGTTCGCTGGTCGACAAGGAAGGCCGCGTGGTCGACGTCGCAGAACTTCACCTCACTCAGAACGAAGTCCAGACGCTCCTGGACGCCCTGATGCGCGACGACCGTGAGGACGCGCCGGAAGTGGTTCCCTACGCCGTGATCTGGGAAGACGGCAGGATCCGAGCCCACCTCTCCATTCCGATCAAGTCGCGCAGCGCCCTCTTCTCCGGCAAAGCCCTCAACCTCTTCATCGAACTGACGCCTTACGTCGACGACGGCCAGCTCACGATCGAACCGGGGGCCGGCTCCATCGGCAAACTCACGATGTCACAATTCGCCTTGAACAAGCTGGCGCGACGGATGGAGCGGGAAGCCATGAGCCGTGAAAAGATCCGCACCACGCTTTCGGCGTTCAAATCTATCGAACCCGGCGAGGATGACACGCTCGTCCTGATGTTCGACCCGCGCGACGTGAACACCGTCGTCCGCATCCTGAAATCCGCCGGACAGGATCCGCGCGAAGCATTGGATGACGAGGATGACGAGGACGGTGAAGACCGGGATGATGATGACCGGGACGACGACACGGACAACGATGATGACACTGCCGCGGACGATGAAGAAGACGATGCCGCGGATGCCTCTTCCGACGGCGAAAAGGAAGAAATCTCCGAAAAAATCGAAGAATAATCCGAAAAAAACTTGACTTTTTGTGATTTTCCGCTAAGATTTCTATATCTTTCGCGTCAAATTATCGGAAACAACCTGAAAACAACCATCATTTTTCATCGTCCGGCTGCATTCGCAAGGGGCTGACTGTTCCGCTTCGTCCGCCTGTCCGTGCCGCCGGGCTACCAGAGAAAGGATTTTCCTATGAACCGAAACATCCGCTTCCTCCTGGCCGCGGCGGCCATTCTCCCGGCGTTCCTCCTTACGCCGGCCCTGCCCGCTCAGGACGAAAAACCGCAGGCCGAAACGGCGCAGACGCCCGCCGAAAAAGAGACGATCGCCAAGATCCGCAAACTCATGGAAGAGGGCAATTTCAAGGAATCCGCCGATGCCGCGCGCGCCGCACTGGAAGCCATCCCCGCGAAGTCCCAGAGCGAAGCCGTCGGCACCCTGTGGAACCTGTACCGCGCGAGCCTCTTCAGCAACAACCGCGTGAAGGAGTATGACGACGCCTACGAGTTCGTGACCTCGCGTTTCCCGAAAAACGTCTCGCTCGCCGCCGAGCTGAACGCCAACGTCACCAGCTACGGCTACTTTTTCAATAATACTTTCACGCGCGGAGCCAACCGCGGCAACGCCGGACGCCTCGTGAACAGCACGGCGCGCGACCGCGTGCAGAATCTCCGGTTCATGGCGTCCGCCTCCGAAGAAGCGAAGAACGTCTCGAAGCCGCTCCAGATCAAATACTACCGCGCCCTCGCCTCACTGCTCTGCCGCAACCAGTCCGGCAGCCAGTCCTACAAGCTCCAGGCGCTCACCGACCTGACCGTTCTGCCCGACTACGACGACGGCGATTTCGGCAGCTCCTCGCGTCCGCCGGTGAACAAGGACGGCTCCCCGGTCCTCTACTCCTGCCCGAAGGATTTCGCGTCCGCGAAGTGCGACGGCGAACGCTTCCGCTGGGCGCTGGAACAGGCCATCGCGCTGGGCGACTACCAGAGCAAATACGACTGGGCGTCCTTCCTCGCCAACGAGTTCGATTTCTCCCAGATCGACTGGAACGTCCGCAACGAATACCAGACCTCCGACAAATACCGCGACTACCTTTATGAACTGAAGGACGCGGAGACCGTGGCCGAGCTCGCCGACGGCGTCCGCAAGATCGCCCTCCCCGAGGAGTTCAGCTATTTCCGCATCTTCAAGGAACTCGCGAACGAAGACAAGGCAGGACTCTACAAGCAGCAGTCCGCCCAGCAGCTCGGCTACCTCTACCTCGCCCGTATGCAGTACGAGAATGCCGCCGACTGGTTCAAGAAGGCAAATGAGAACGAGATGGTCCAGCAGATCCTCTGCAACTGGGGCTCCACGCAGAACATCCAGGTCGTCCCGTTCGGCACGAAGCCTGTCCTCTCCTACCGCAGCCGCAACGCCACGAAGGTCCGTGCGGTCGTGACCAAAGCTGACGCGAAGACCGCCGTCGACATCATGCTGAAAAGCCTCTGCGAGGGCGGCGAGCAGTCCTACCAGACCGACAACGCCTATCAGATGAACACCGGATTCAAGGGGTGGGCGCCCGCCATCAAGGAAAAGATCTCCGAGTTCACGTTCGACGTGACGCCGAAGCCGCACCACTGGGAGACCGACACCGAGGTCACGCTGCCCATCACAGAGCCCGGCGCGTACATCGTGCGCACCCTGCCCGAGGGCACGGAAGGCACCTACTCCAAGGATTCCTGGTACGAAAACCTCGTCTGGATCACCCCGGAAATCCTCACGAAGGAATCCGTCACGAAGGGTCGTTTCCTCACCCTCAACGACTCGAAGACCGGCGAACCGCTCGCCGACCGCAAGCTCAAGATCATGAACTACCGGACGGAATACGCGAACAACCGCAACCAGAACGAGTTCGGCGGACGGCGCTACCGCATCATCGTGAAGGAGTTCGAGGTCACGACCGGCAAGGACGGCGCGGTCATCTTCCCCGAAAAGCTCAACGACCGCACGCTCATCCTCTCCGAGTCCGAGGACGGCCTCACCTTCCTCCCGAACGCCTACTACTCCACCATGAACGCGGGCCGCTTCTACGAACGCGACCGCGACTACATCATCACCGACCGCCCGGTGTACCGTCCCGGCGACACGGTGAAGTACACCGTCTACACCCGCCGCGCCTCCTACGACGAGAAGGAACCGCAGAAGCGCTCTGAATACAAGCTGAAGCTCACCGGCACCGACGCCCGCGGCAAGAAGCTGTACGAACAGAACATCTCCGGCGACCCGATGCTGGCCGCCGCCACCGAGGAGTTCGTGCTCCCGGACGACGTCTCCCTCGGCAGCTTCAACCTGAGCACCGGCAACGGCGGCGTTTCGTTCTCCGTCGAGGAGTACAAGAAGCCGGAATACCTGCTTGAGGTCGAAATGCCCGAAACGCAGGTGAAGACCGGCGGCATCTTCGAGGCGAAGATCCAGGCGAAATACTACTTCGGCGCGCCCATGTCCGGCGCGAAGATCAAATACACCGTCCACCGCGAACAGGCGCGCCGCATCTTCCCGTTCCGCGGCCGCTTCGACTGGCTCTTCGGCGAAGGCTACTGGATCTGCTCCACCGCCTACCGTGACGAGAGCATCCGCCAGGTCACCTGGGGCCGCGACCTCATCACGCAGGCCGAAGGCATCGCGGACGACGACGGCTGCCTGACCGTACCCATCGACACGGGCGACGCGCTCCGCCGCTTCGGCAACCTCGATTTCCGCTACATCATCGATGCCGAAGTCTCCGACGAGTCCAACCGCGTGGTCAACGGCTCCGGCTCCGTCGTGACCGCCGCCCAGCCGTTCTACGTCTCCGCGTCCGCCAAGACCGGATTCGCTCGCACCGGCAAGCCCGTCACGCTCGTCGTGAAGGCCACCACGCCCGACGGCAAGCCCGTCGCGGGCAAGGGCAAGGTCTCGATCTACCTGCGCGACCTCGATGCAAACGGAGTGCCGCACCGCGTCGGCCAGCCCGTGAAGGTCATGGATGTGACCGCGGGCGATGAGAACGGCGTGAGCTTCGTGATCGACCGCCAGGGCGTCTACGAAGTCGTCTCCAGCATCACGTCCGACGCCTCGCTGAAAGCGAACGGCGGCAAGGACCCCGTGACCTGCGAAGGTTCCTATCCGCTCTTCGTGGCCGGGTTCGACAAGTCCGGCGACCTCTTCAGCAAGCTCCCGCTTGAGATCACCACGGACAAGAGCGAGTACATGCCCGGCGAATCCGCCAGCATCCTCGTTTCCATGAAGAAACCCGGCGCCACGCTCTATTTCTTCACGCGCCAGGAACGCGAAACGCAGTACGAGTGCGTCCGCCTCGGCGAAAAGGAATATTCGCATGAGTTCAAGATGGACTTCCTCCCCGGCGACCGCCCGAACACCTACGTTTCCGTGATCGCGGTCGGCAACGGCGAGGTCCAGCGCCTCTCCAAGATGATCGCCGTCCCGCCGATCTCCAAGATGCTCGACGTCGACATCGCGGGCCCGAAGAAGCCCGTCAAGCCGCGCCAGAACGTCCCGATGACGATCACCGTCAAGGACGGCAACGGCAAGCCCGTCTCCGGCGCGGTCACGCTCACGGTCTACGACAAGTCCCTCGACGCCATCGCATCCAGCCGCATCCCGGCGATCAATTCCTTCTTCTGGAACTGGAAGCGCTCGCACTACGCCGACTACACCGTGAACCTCGACAACATGACCAGCCTCCACAACAATCCCGCCCGCGGCATCCACTTCATGAACGACAACCTCTTCATGACCGGACACATCTTCCCGTTCACGCTCGGCCAGGGTGAAAGCGTCTACTTCAACGGCGGCGTCATGTTTAAGGACGGCGGCGCGGTCCGCAGGAACGGCGCCATGGCACGCGGCGTCGGAGGCGGCATGGGCGGATTCGGCGGCGGCGCTGTCCAGTCCTTCGGCGCGGCCATGAACAGCATGGACGACGACATGGTCATGGAGGCGGCTCCCGCGGCAGCCCGCGGCGGACGCGTGATGATGAAAGCCGCAAGCGCCGACATGATGGTGGCGGAAGAATCCGTCGAGATGAAAGGCGACATGGAAATGGGCGGCGGCATGGGCGGCGGCGAAGGCGGTTCCTTCGTCCGCTCCAACTTCCTCGATGCCGCGTACTTCGCCGGGCTCGTGAAGCTCGATGAAAACGGCCAGACCACAATCGACGTCCCGGCTCCCGACAACCTCACCACGTGGAAGGTCCACGTGTGGTCCCTCACGGCCGACACGTCGGTCGGCGAAGGCGATTCCGAATTCGTGGTCAGCAAGGACCTCATCGCCCGCCTGGAGCTCCCGCGCTTCCTGGTGAACGGCGACACCGTCAACGCCGTTGCGAACATCCACAACTACACGGAAAAGGACGTTACGGCAAACGTTACGCTCACGGTCGACGGCGACACGGTCAACACCATGACCCTGAAGAACAACGCGACCATCACCGTCAAGGCGGGCGGCCACACCGCCTGCCCGTTCACGCTGAACGCCAAGGCGGTCGGTGAAAGCAAGATCACGCTCTCAGTGAAGGCCGGCGAAGAGGACGACGCGCTCCAGCTCGCCCTGCCCGTCCTCGTGAAGGGGATCGACAAGCAGGTGAACAACTTCGCCTACCTCGACAAGGACAACAAGTCCGCGACCGTCACGCTGAAAGTCCCGGAACAGCGCAAGCCCGAAACGACCTTCCTCACCGTGAACCTCGCCCCCGGCGCGGCCATGGCGATGGTCGAGCTCCTGCCCTACCTCGCGGCCGACGGCGAAGCCACCGTGTTCGGCGTCGTGAACCGCTTCGTGCCGTCCATGGCGGCGAAGAACGCTCTCTCCAAGCTCGGCGTCAGCTTCGACGATGTCCACCCGGCAAAGACCTCCCGCGACAAGCTCTATACCGAATATATGGAGAAGTACTGCTGGAAGGACGGCAAGGTCGATCCGTCGTTCGACGCGAAGACGTTCAACCGCGTGATGGACGAGAACCTGAAGATGATCCTCACCATGGTGAACTCCGACGGCGGCTGGGGCTGGTTCGGCGGCTACCGCGAACACTCCTTCCCGGACACGACCGCCTACGTCGTCGACGCCCTGCTGGATGTCAGCGCGTACGGCAACAAGACCGTCGACAGCCACATGAACCGCGGCGTCGCCTGGCTCCAGGCCCACGCCGAGGAACGCCTCGTCGAAATCCGCAAGCACAAAGGCGTCTCCAACACCGACGCCCTTGTCGCCCGCGTCCTCGCCAAGGCAGGCAAGCCCAACAAGGAGCTGAACGGATTCCTCTATGAACTCCGCAGCCAGCTCGCGCCCTACGGGCTTTCCATGCTCGGCCTCGCGCTCGAGCCCAAGTCCGAAGAACGCGCCATGGTCGTCCGCAACCTCACGCAGTTCCGCATGGTCGACGACGAAAACCAGACCTCCTACCTGAACATCCCGACCCCGTGCAGGTTCTTCTGGTACGGCAGCGAAAACGAAACGAACGCCGCCTACCTCGACCTCCTGCTCGACAACGATCCGTCCGACCCGAACGCACGCAAGCTCGCGAACTACCTCGTCACGAACATCCGCAATTCGCCGTGGCGCAACAGCAACCGCGAACTCGGCGCAGTCGTCCGCTCCCTCGCCCGCTACATCAGGACGGCAGGCGAAGACGCGCCCGACATGAACGTGAAGGTCAGCCTCGACGGCAAGGAGATCAAGAGCTTCCACGTCGACAAGACCTCCATGTGGGACAGCCCGTTCGTCGCGCTCGCCAAGCCCGACGCCCTCGGCTCCGGCGACCACAAGCTCGAAATCTCCATCGACGGCCCCGGCGTCCTCTACATGAACTCCATGCTGAACTATTTCACGCTGGAGGACGAGATCGAGCCCGCCGGACTTGAGATGAAGATCAAGCGCAACTACTACCGCCTCGTTCCCGAAGTGCAGGAAGCCGTCGCGGCAGGGCTCCAGGGTTCCGTCCAGACCGTCAAGCGCGACAAGTACAAACGCGTCCCGCTGAAGTCCGGCGATGTGATCCGCCCCGGCGAACTCGTTGAAGTCGAGCTCATCTCCACCGCGAAGAACGATTACGACTACGTCTGCTTCGCCGACAGCATGCCCGCCGGATTCGAGTTCGAAAAGCCCGTCAGCGGCTACGACTGGACCGGCAAGGCCCCCATCTACCGCGAATACCGCGAACGCGGCGCCAAGTTCTACCTCCGCAACATGGCGCGCGGCGATTCCAACGTGTTCTACCGGATGCGGGCGCAGCTCCCCGGACGCTTCATCGCCCTCCCCGCCGGCGGCAGCGGCGTGTACGCCCCCGAGCTCAAGTGCAACTCCGAGCAGCACATCTTCGTGATCGCCGAGTGAGGCGGATGCCTCAACGGCGGCAGTGCTCTCAACTTCGTTTGAGCACGGAGGCGGATGCCTCCACTGCGGTAGTGCTCTCAGCTTCGCTTGAGCACGAAGAAACAACAAAACGAAAGCCCGTCTCCTGCGAGGGACGGGCTTTTTTCATGGAATCGTCAGAGAAAAGGAATGAGGTTACGGCGTGCGGAGGTCGAAGAAACGCACGGGCTTGCGCGACTGCCGGGAAATCTTCGCGCGCGCGGCTTCGACCGGGATGATCTCGACCGGGACGTGGATGCGGATGCGCTTGTAGAGCTGTTCGGAGATGAACTGTGCGGTGCAGTCCGGGTTGCGGACCGCGGCGAACACACGCACCTCGTCGCTGAGCGCGCTTCCCGTGACCTCCATGTAGTAGTCGGAGACGTCTTCGAGGCTGTCGAGCACGGTGAAGAAGGAATTCGGGAAGAGCGTGGTCCCGCGTATCTTCAGCATCTGTGCCTTGCGTCCCAGGATCGGCCCCAGGCGGCGCGTGTTGCGTCCGCAGGCGCAGCGTTCCTCCGGGAGCAGGAACGAAACGTCACCGGTGCGGAACCGGATCAGCGGCATCCCGGTCACGCGGAGCGGCGTCACGACCACTTCGCCGACCTTGCCCGGCGGAAGCGGATGCCCGTCGGGGTCGACGATCTCCACGACCGCGAGGTCGGCGGGCGGATGGCCGCCTGCGCAGGCGGAACACTCGGTAAAGCTGGTCACGATCTCGGAGGACGCGTAGGTGGAATGCGCCGCGCCGGGGAAATAGCGGTCGAGCTTGCGTCCCAGCGGCGTCAATGCCATGTCCCGGGTGCGGATGGGCTCCCCGATGCACACGAGCGTATGCACGGACGAAGTGTCGTAGCCGGTTTCCGCGAGATATTCGCCGAGTTTCACCAGGAACGACGGGACGCCGACGATGGCGCCGGGCCGCGAGAGGCGCATGATTTCGGCGTGGCTTTCCAGCGTGTTCAGGCCGTTGCGGATCGCCGTGGCGCCCATTTGGATCACGCCCGAATAATACGCCAGCCCGGCGATGAAACACCGGTCGATCGTGCAGGTCAGAAGCACGCGGTCGCCGGGCCGTATCCCTGCGGCGAGGAACCCTTTGGCGTCGTTGTATCCGAGGCGGGTCAGGTCGCTTGCGCTGTAGGAAATGCGGCAGGGACGCCCCGTGGTCCCGCTGGTGAAGCTGATGTCGGCGATCTCTTCGGGCGGCAGTGCCACGAAGAGGTCGTTGAATTCCGCAAGCTCGGTCTTCCCGGTCAGCGGCAGTTCGGCGAGCGATTCGATCGTGACGGGGCGGTCCGGGCGGCCGCTCAGGATGCGGCGGTAATACGGCGAACGGGCGCGGCAGTACGCCAGATGCTCGTTGAGCAGGCGCATCTGTTCCGCGCGGATGACCTCGGGTTCGGCGAAATCCAGCCGCCCGTGCACATCGAATTCCATATTCCGTCACCGGTCCTGCAAGCATGAATCATTCACAAGCCGGGCGCTTGCATTTCCCGACCCGCGTATTCGGACAAAAGAAGGGGAAACGAGGGTATCCCTTGTTCATACGGTCAACAATAAATATACATCCATTCAGGAGTTTTGCAAATGCGCGGACGCCTTTTTTCAGCTCATAATGCAGAACTCTTGTCCGTCTCCGCAGGGGACGCATTCCCGGCGGAATCCGCGCTCACAGGTTTGAATACCCGGTAGAGCTCGGTTTCGAAGACCTGGACAAAGCCGTCCGGGACAGATCCGGCATCCCCGCCCGCCGGGACGAGCAGATAATCCACAGGATCGTCCGGGAAAAACTCGTTCCAGTACGTGCCGCCGACCAGGTAGGAGAGCTGGAACGTTGCCCCTTTCAGGACCGGGCGCGCGTGAGAACGCGGCTCATACCACCAGACCGGCAGTTCGCCGCGCGACTTCGCCCCTTTGAAATCCGCGCGGATGAACGCGGCGATAGCCTCGTTGCCGGTGTTCTCCGCGATGTGCGACGCGGAGTAGTATTCCTTGACGATCGGACCCGTGGCGTCCCAGATGAGGGTGAGGACGACCAGCACCGCCAGAATCGCAAACAGAACCGGGCGTTTGAGCCAGTCGTAGAACTTGACCACGCCGACCGCCGTGAAGCCGAACAGCAGCGGCGCGAACGGCAGAAGATAGCGGCGGGAAACGAAGAGAACCCGGTCCGCGACCAGAATCTGCGCGACCGTCCCGAGGTAAAACGCGAGGAACAGGAACAGGAGCGCGGATTCGTTTCTGGTCCAGCGGTCGGACGTGAGCCGGTACACGATCACGGCGAACGCGATGATCGCGTAATGCGGATAGGTCCCGCTGTAACAGGAATGCAGAAATTCGCTCATGGCAGCTCCACCTCCGGGGTCTTCCAGGGCGGCATCCCCATGTGTTTCAGGATCTGGGCATGGCGGCATTCCGGCACGGGATACCCCAGTTTCTCGTAGTTGTACCACAGCTGCGGCGAGATCAGCAGGAGCAGGAGCAGCCCGCACAGGAACGTTCGGACAGGGAGCCGCCGGAACACCTGCATCTCGACCTTCGCGGCCACGAGCAGGAGGATCAGCGCATAGAGCGCGCCGTCCCCGCGCACCGCGATCAGGAATGCCCCGGCGCACGCGGCGATCAGGAACCCGCGCCACCGGCGCGGTGCATGGCAGACCGCGATGACGCCACACACGCCCAGCGCGATGCCGAACGTCTTCCACGTCTCGCGGAGGCCGAAGTACGCATAGCGCGTGAGGAAGGAACTCAGAAGGTACAGCAGGCATCCGACGGCGGCGACGCGTTCACCCCAGATGCGCCGGAAGATGCTCCACAGCGGAAAAGCCGTCAACCAGAAGAACACCAGCGAGGCAACCTGGCAGCTGCGGAACCCGTTCAACCCGGTCACGAACGAAATGCTGCCGGTCACGGCGGAAAACAGCATCCCGAACCGCGGATGGAACGCCACGCGCCAGTCCCCGGCGGCAAACGCCTCCGCCATCGGGGCGTACCGCGACGCCATGTCGTTGCCGGGGAACGGATACAGCCATGCCATCACGGCGTCCATCACGGCGATGAGCGCGAAAACCAGCCAGATGAGCTTTTTGTATCTTTGATAAAACGAGCCTTCCGGGAAGGTTTGGCCTGCATTCTCCGGCATTTCCGCGGAGACAGAAATCCCGGCGGACGACGGATCGGTCGGATTGTCGGCGTGAGGCGTCACGGCCTCAGCATCCTCGCCGGGACGCCGACGTAGGTCCCCGGCTTCGTCAGGTCGCGGACGACCGCGGCTCCCGCCCCGATCACGATCCGGTCTCCGACGGACACTTTATCGATGACAGTCGCCCCTGCCCCGAGCATGACTTCGGATCCCACCCGGGAATACCCGGCGACCGCGGCATTGATGGAAATGTGGGTATGCGCCCCGATCACGGTGTCGTGTTCGGCGATGGCATGGGTGTTGAGGATGGAGTTTTCCCCGATGCGGGCGTTCGGCCCGACGTAAGCGCCGACGCCGATGAACGCCCCTGCCCCGAGTTCCGCGCCTTCCGCGATGACCGCGCCGGGCGCGACCAGGACAGGCAGCTCATACCCGGCGTTCCGCAGGGATTCGAAGATCGCTTTCTTTTCCGCCAGCGCGCCGACAGCAACATGATGCGCCGCGGATTCCGCGTTTGTGACCTGATCGAGGGAAGAATAGACCGGGCACCCGAGGATCACTTCGCCGGGCCGGGCGTGGGAGTCGACGAAAACGACCGTCCAGCGGGCCTTCGCCGCCGAGGCGACGCTGCGGGCGTGCCCGCCGCAGCCGTGGATTACGAGCGTTTCCATGGTTTGCGTTTCCGTTTAGGCAGCTTTCTGCGGTAGGAGCAGCGCATGGCCTTGTAGTATTCGTCCGCCACGGTGTCCCACGACCGCTGCGCGAACTTCTCGAACAACGGTTTCTGCATCGCCAGGAGTTCTTCCCTGTGTTCGAGCCCCCATTTCACCTTCGCGGCAAAGTCTTCATAATCGTACGGGTCGAACAGCATGTACTTCGCCAGTTCGTCGTCGACGTACTCCCGTGTCACCGGAATGTCGGACATGACGGACGGCGTGCCGACCGAATACGCCTCGTCGAACGTGAACGGGAACCCGCCTTCGAACAGGGTCGGGTTGACATGCAGCAGCGCGAGGGCGTTCAGCGCGGCCAGTACATTTTCCGGCACATGTGGCATGAAGATCACTTCGCGCGTCAGGTTCATTTTTTCGAGCACCGGCTGAAGCTCGGCATAATTGGAGCAGGTCAGCACGAGGTTGATGTTGATGTGTTCGCGGCGCAGCAGTATCTCCAGCACATGAAGCAGCCCGATGATGTTTTTGTGGAACCGGTACTGGGAAGAATAAATGATGAACCGGCCTTCCTCGAAATTGTAGTTCCGCAGGAACGTGATGTTCGGGACGCTGTGTCCTTTCCGGCGCAGATACACCTCGATGATCTCTTTCGGCGGGAGCCCCCGTTTCAGGTGTTCGGAGAGGTCCACCACGCCGTGCGGGATCACGGTGATCCGTTTCGGGCTGATGTCGCGCAGCTGGACCAGATGGCGGTCCTTCACATGGTTGCTGTAGCAGATGACCGGCGGTTTCTTCTTCAGGAAGAACTCGATGTTGCGCGCATTCATCGGGACCACGGATTCGGAGTAGTAGCACTGCGGGAACTCCGCATAGACCAGATCGGGGACGACGATGACGCGTTTTTTCCGGATCTTCAGCGCTTCCTTCCAGAACACGCTCGGGACGTACCAGTAGTTGATGTCGCCCTTGTTGACATACTTGACCATTTTTTTGATCTCGTACGACCGGGCGGCGTTCATGATCCCGAGTGCGATCACGTCGGACCGCAGATTCCGCGGAACGAAGCTCAGGTACAGGTTCAGTTTTTCCTTGATGAAACGTTTGGCCTTGCCGCTGTTGGAATCCGGGTCATAGTCGTAGGCATACCATTTCTTCAGCAGCCAGAACGGCACGATGATGAGCAGGAACGGGAACAGGACAATGTAAATCGCGAGAATCAGGACCGCATAAACCAGGAACAGAGGCAGGGAATAACTCGACAGGCGGGCGAATGTGAATTTCCGGAGTGCGCCGAAAAAGGTGATCTTTTCCTTCTTCTCCTCATCCTCGTCCTGTTCCATCGAGGTGTCGTCTTCCCCCTCGGCTTTCCGAACCCGCCACCAGAGCATCAGATCGTAGATCATGAGCATGATGGGGGGATGCATCCGCACAGTTTTGATCTTGATCCTTTTTTCCAGGGAATGCTCCTTGAGCAGTTTTTTCACCTCTTTGCGGTGCCAGCTCGGCGCCAGAATCGTCAGCTCATGCCCGTTGTTCAGCATCCCCTTCATGATAAAAACGAGAAGACGTCCGATCCCCTCCTGTCCCAGAACGACATAGGGCTGATATGCGGTAAAAACGCCGATGTGACTCATGTCCACGCCTCCCGAAGTGTTTTCCGGATAGATTCCTGGTGGTGTTCGTAGGACTGCGCCTCGAGGCTTTCCCGGGAAGGAAGCTTCGCCCTGTATTCCGCCGAACACTGCGGCATCATGTTCAGCGCGTCCGTGATGCTGTCGATCCATTCGCCCTTGTACCACAGGGGCGTGATTCCGTAATGCTTCGCCATATAACGCATGTGCGGATAGTCCGAAGACGCACAGGGCGTCCCGAGCCATGCGGCCTCGACCGCGCCGAACGCGCCGTTGTCGCTGAGCGAACTGAGCAGAAGGAATTCCGCGCCGGAGAGCAAGTCGAAATAGGAATAACGGTCCATCTCGCCCTTGATATGAACGTTCTTCTTCAGGATTTCCTTATTTTTCCTGAACAGCTCCCGGAACTCGATGATGTGCTGCGGCAGAGCGGCTTCCGGTTTCTTCTTTCCGGCATCCTTCTCTTTGTCTTTGACTTTGTCTTTTTTGCTGTTCTTCTTGTAGTCCAGGTCCGAAGTCTCGACGCCGGTGATGAAGACCTCCAGCTGGCCGCAGAATTCGCTGTAGTACCGGATCAGGGCATGAAGGACACGGACATGGTTCTTGTGCCAGCCGCGGTTGCAGGCCCAGACGATATAGGGACGTTTGTTCTTGAACGGAGCCCGGTTCAGCGCCGTGTATTTCTTCATCTCGTCCGCGGTGAATTCGAACGGGAGCAGGAAGATCTTTTTCGAAGAAACGCCGTTGTAGACGACCATGTCGTTGGCCGTTTCCGGGTTCGTGACGAACACGCTTTCCGCCTGACGCGTGGAGTGCGTGTAGAGAGTCTCGAACTTGGGCGGCAGAAGCTGGAACGGCATATAGCGCTGCAGATAATCGTAAACGACCACGGAATACGGACGCAGGGGAATCGGAATGCCGGAGAAGAACCGGTCCGAAACGAAAAGCCAGCGGTCGCATTCGCAGAAGCAGTTCACATGGTCGTCCATGATGCCGTTGAGCAGGTTCTTTTCCCGTAAAGCCGGCAGACGGGACAACTCGCGAAGCATCTCGTTCTCCTCCAGCGGAATCTTTTTCCACTTGTAAAAACGGATGGGAATGTCGCTGTCCTTGTCCAGGGCACGCAGGACTTCGTCCATGATCGTCGGATAGTAATAGAGCCCTTCCCGGTCCAGATAGTCTTCCGGCAGTCCGATCGTCACGCGGTAGCCGCACGCCTTCAGCATTTTCGCGATCTGGAGGAACGCGTGAAGCGTGCCGCCGCGGTATCCGATCGGGAGGATCAGCCCGACATGTTCCTGTTTCTTCGAGGGGACAGGGGACGGCCCCGCGATTTCGGCCGGTTCTTCCGGCTTGACCGCATCCCCCCCGGCGGGCAGATTCAGCGTGATCGTTTCGTTCTCGGATTTGTCTTTCCCGTCCTCGACGAGCGGCATGAAATTCTTCAGCCAGTATCCCTTGACATAGTCCGGGGTAAAGAACTGCAGAAGCTCCTGCTGGGATTCCTGGACATCGCGGATGAAGCGGCGGCTGTTCATCAGGACGCGCCCGACCTTGATTTTAGCCTCCAGGATGGACTCCGCGGCGCCGGGATACTTGACTTTCGGGGTCAGCTGGCCGAGCATGCCCTGGGACATGAAGATCAGCGGCTGGTTGGCGTAGATCGCCTCCAGCGGATGGTAATGCAGATGCCGCGGCTCGACCGAATGGTAATACATCACGCGGGATTCGCAGAACACGCGGTCGAACTCCGCGCGCGGCAGATAGCCGAGCAGGTGCCGGTCCGCGATCTTGCCGAACGGATTGCCGGCGATGACGTAGGGGAACCCCCAGAAATTATGCTTGAATCTTTTGTAGGCGTTCCAGTAGTATTCGACCGCGCAGATTTTCGGGCAGACGAACAGGATCTGGCGTTTCGTCCCCGTATAACCGTTTTTCAGCCGCTGCGCGAACGTCTCCGGAAGACCGAGCGGCAGGAAGACCGCGTTCTCCCGGAAAATGTTCTTTTCCACCTTCAGCATGTTCCGGTACGACATGGCGAAGAACAGGCGGTCCCGGATGGAATACATCTGGTCGAGGAAATGACGTCCCCAGTCTTCCCTGGCAACGGCCCAGTAGGACGCCTTGCCGGCCAGCCCGAACGCCCGGATGAAGATTTGGCCGGGGAAATGGCGGACCAGCATTTTCAGCGGCTTTTCGTAGAAGGTGCAGAACGCGATGTCGAAGTTGCGGTTGATCGCGTCGATGACCTCGTCGCTGAAAAGGTCGTCGTAGAAATCCACGGTATTGAGCAGCGCAAGGTCTTCCGGCGGGATCGTCAGAGACGGGTCGTAGATATCTTTGGAAACGCAGCTGACGAATTCGCTTCCTTTGGGGAACTTCTTCGGAACGAATACCTCGAATCCGAGTGCCAGCAGAAGCGGGACTTCGGCATCCATCAGGGTGACGTGGTTGCAGATCCAGAGGATTCTTTTCTTGCGCATCATTGTTTCTCCGCTTCCAGGAGTTTCAAGTATTCTTCCACCGTGTTGTCGATTGGCCCGTCGTAGACGATGCTGCCGTGCGAGAAGAGAAGGCCGCGCTGGCAGATTGCCTTGGCCGACCCCCAGTCATGCGTGGCGTACACCACGATCTTCGCCTGGTTGATCAGCCCGGTGATCCGTTTCTGCGCTTTCTGCATGAACGCATAGTCGCCTGCGCCGAAGACCTCGTCCAGAAGCAGGATGTCGCCTTCCAGGCTGGACGTGATCGCGAACGCCAGGCGCACCATCATACCGGAGGAGTACGTCTTAATTGGATAGTCGATGAATTCGCCCAGCTCGGCGAATTCGATGATCTCGTCGGTCCTTTCCCGGACCTGTTTCGGCGTCTGCCCGAGCATCAGGCCGCGGTACAGGATGTTCTCGCGGCCCGTCGCCTCCGATTCGAACCCGAGGGAAAGCTCGAGGAGCGGCCGGACGTTGCCGTGGACCTCGCGGATGCCGCTGCGGATCGGATAAAGGTCCGCGAGCATTTTCAGGAACGTGCTTTTGCCTGCGCCGTTGCGTCCGAGAAGCGCCACGCGTTCCCCCGGCTTGATATCGAGGCTGATCTTTTTCAGCGCATGAATATCCTGAAGTTCATGGGTATTGTGCCGTTTCCAGAACGAAAGGACCGTGGCCTTGAGGGAGCGCTCCTTGAAGGCGACGGAGGAATAGTACAGATCCACGTTCCTGAGCCTGATGCCGATTTTTTCCGTTTTGTTGCCGGTCTGTTCCATGTCGATCACACGTAATAAATGGTTTTCCGTTCAAGGCTGCTGATGGAGAATATGGCGAGGAGCCACAGGATAATCATCGTCCAGATGCTCCACTCCCAATGCACGCTTGCCGGGAAATTGCCGTCGAGCAGCGGCGCGCGGAAAAGCTCAAGGATATGATACACGGGATTGTAGTCGAGGAGGAAAGTCATCTTCCCGTTCCGGAAAAGATCGAGCGGGAAATAGACTGGAGACACGAACCAGAGCGCCTGCATGAGGAGAACCAGGAATTGCGGCAGGTCGTGGAACCGGACGCCGCTGAACGAACAGATCGTGGCTCCCGCCCAGCACCATGTGAAAAGGATGAAACAGGAGACAGGGAGGACGATGAACGAGATCCAGGCGTATTCCCCCGGCGCGGCGATCCCGGCGGGCGACGGCGTGATCTTCCACGGCATCGCGATAACGCACCAGAGGATCAGGCCGATCATCGCATAAAGGAAGTTGACGAAGAGCGCCAGCACGCTCCGCAGGGAATAAATCGCCATCGGGTGGTTGAACAGGTGGATGTAGGCGCCGGAATTGACCAGCGTCGTACAGCCCGCCATCACGGACGCCAGCATCAGTTCCCACATGATCATGCCGGAGAAAATGTACGGCGCGAAATAATGCATCTCCATCTTGAACATCCGGCCCATGACGAAGCTCAGGAGCAGCGTCATGGCCAGCGGCTGGAAAATGCTCCACAGGACGCCGAAATAGGATCTGCGGTACTTGAAACGAAGGTCGGCGAGGGCGAGGTTCCACCAGAAATACCGGCTGGAGTAGATCCTGAACAGATATTGAGACATTCGCTGAAACATACTGCGCTCAAAACCCCGTCCGGTTGCCGGTCATGCCAGTTCCTGTGCGATGGCGTTTATGACGCAGCTCTGCTGTTCGTCGGTCATGCCGGGGAATCCGGGCAGGTTCATGCCGCCGTAGGAGAGCGTTTCCGCGCCGGGGAAAGCCTTTCCTTCCGCATACTTGACGTACATCGGCATCGTATGGACCGGATAGAACGCCGGACGCGTTTCCACGCCGTGCTTCTCCTTGAGGTCGGCCATCAGGGAATCGCGGCGGGCCGGGTCGTCGAGGCGGATCGTCGGCAGCCACATGGAGTTGTGGGAATGTTCGCTTTCCCAGAGGACCTTGAGCGGCAGGCCGCGCTTTTCGAATTCGGTCTTGTAGCGTTCCGCGATCCGGCGCTTGCGTGCCATGATCTCGTGGACCTGTTCCAGCTGCGCCAGCCCGATCGCCGCCTGGATGTTCGTCATGCGGAAATTGAAGCCGATAATATCGTGCCAGTAGTACCGCACGGGGGAAACGCCCTGCCCTTTCAGGCGGGCAAGCAGTTTGGCCAGCTCGTCGTCCGCGGCGACGACCATGCCGCCTTCGCCGGTGGTCACGGTCTTGTTGCCGAAGAAGCTGAAGCACCCGATGTCGCCGAACGTGCCGACGTGGCGGCCATTCCAGGTGGACCCGAGCGCTTCGGCGCAGTCTTCCACCAGGAGCAGATGATGCTTCCGGCAGATCGCGACCAGGCGGTCCATGTCGCAGACGTTGCCGTAGAGATGTACGGCAACGACCGCCTTCGTCTTTTCCGTGATTTTGCGTTCCAGGTCATCCAGGTCCATCTGCCAGTTGTCGACCGTGGAGTCGACGAAAACGGGCGTGGCGCCGAGGTAGGCGATCGGATTTACGCTCGCGATGTAGGTCAGGGTCGGAACCAGGACTTCATCGCCCGGCCCGATCCCGAGCGCCGCCAGAGCCAGATGGATCGCGACTGTCCCGTTCGAGACGGCGACGGCATGCGCGGCGCCCGTATATTCGGCAAAATGCTGCTCGAACAGATTGACATATTTTCCTCTTGAGGAAATCCAATTCGTGTCAAGGCAATCATTGACATACCGTTTCTCGTTCCCGTTGAGATACGGTTCATAAACTGGAATAAACAAAATCAGGCTCTCCTTCTGAAGGATTGTGCCGCAGCGATATTTTAACGCAGTCGGGGGTTATCGTTGACCCATCGGAAATCAATCCGGTGGGGGTTGAACGAAATATCAGGCCATATCACTTTTTTTGCTCAAAAAAGCGATCTGACTCTTTATACTATAATCCATCTTATGAGAAAATTCAAGTAAAGACTTTTTAAAATATCAGCATTTCATTTCATCCGCGCTTCCCCGCCGGAAAAAAGCGATCCACCAGCCGACCGGACAACACAACCGTTGACCGGCACGCCCGCCGGCGCCCCGGAACGGACGCTGCATCCTGTAGCCGGACCGCTGTCCGGAAATCAGAACATCTCCGGGATCCCGCGGAGGAATGCTTCCGCCTGATTCCTCACGCCCTCGGGCGAAACAAGCCAGGCAACCGCGCACACGTTCAGAATCACGTACAGCCAGAAGACGGCCATATAGGAGAGTTTCTTCCATTTGTGGTGGAACCGCATCTGCGCGTAAAGCGCGCCCGGCCAGCCGCAGAAAAGCTCCCAGAAATGAAGATAAAACTCGGGTATCCTCCAGTCCTGCCGTTCCGCCAGGCGCTTGTCCTCCCGGTAGAACAGCACCTCGAGCAGACTGTTGCAGACGAATGCCAGGACAATGCCGGGAAGCGGATGTTTCAGACACAGGGAGACGGCCAGCCCCGGGATTACGGCCAGCGGCCAGAAACACGCAAGCCTGGCCGGAAACGGAAGCTTCTTACCTTTCGTCCCGTTTCCGGCCTTGCCGGAGGATGATTTTTTCACGGAACGCTGACGTTCCTTTGCGGCAGGCATGACGGCCGGTCACTTCCCCTGCTGTTTCTTCCACTCCTTGTAGTCGTCGAGCTCGGACTCGAAAGCCTTGATAACCAGCGAGAAAACCGCGGCATCGTCCACGAATCCGAGGATGGGAATAAAATCGGGGATGATGTCGAGCGGAGAGACCAGATATGCCACGGCGAAACCGATCGCGGCGAGGAGTTTCCACGGAACGTTCTTGTAGTCCCCGGCCCAGTAGTCCTGGAGGAGGCCCCAGGTCAGCTTGAAGGATTCGAACTGAGCTCCGAGTTTCGACGATTTTTCTACCGCGATGTCTCCATCCTTCCTGACTTTTTCCAGGTCAGCCTCCGTGAAGTTGTCAACGCCCTTTTCAAAGGTCTCATTGACTCGTTCCTGGTCGTTCTTGTTCAATTCGCTCATGGGGTTCTCCTTCGTTTGAGTTTGCCGATACGGGAATCATGCCGTATTGTCCGTATTCGGACGGACAGACATTCATAAGTATACTCCGTACTTCCGCAAATGTCAAGGCGGAAAAACGCGCTTTTGCGAAAAAAAACTGCACCTGGCGATTGTAAAAGTAAATGCAACGGTCAAAAGGGGGCATGTTGCGTTTAGTCTTACAAAAAGGGGTGTTGCGTTTAGTCTTACAAACGGAAAGCATGGACTATTTGTTGGAGTTGAGGGTATATTTAAGGCTAATTGGG
>JAGCTY010000144.1 GCA_017963105.1 Lentisphaeria bacterium | reverse complement strand
CTTTCACCAACAACTGCCGACATACCCAATACCGACAGACAGGAGAAAACTATCAAAAAACACAAAAACGTTGAAAGTACTTTCAATAAATCGACAATATCACGAAAAAGTGAGATTTCCCCCTTGACTTTTTCATAACAGCTCAAATAAAGGCGCAAAAACACCTGCGGACGGAAAGAAAAGACGCGGATCATGACGGCTCTCTCCTCCCCTCCCCGAAATGAAACATCTTTCCGCGCGACCTTCTTCGCTGCGGCTTCGCCCCCCCGGATCGAGATCTGCGGGACCTGACAGGCTCGATCGAACAGAATCGAGGCGGACTTGGGCTGTGCCGGGCGAACGGTTTGAGGCGGACTTGAGCTGTGACCGGCGCAGGCGGTATCGGAGGCCGGAAAGGGTGTTTTCCACGCTCATTTCCCGCACATTGCGGAACGGGTGTGAAAAAAACGGCTTTTTCATTTGAAATTTGGCTTGAATGTGTATATATTATGCACAAATAAATATACTCTGTTTCCAACAACCTCAAAACTATGGCGGTTCCCTCCGCCGAATAAGGATCAACAGCATGAACTTCCGCTTCTGTTCCCCCCTCATCGTGGCCGCGCTGCTCGCGTTGCCCCCGGTCTTTGCCCCGTTGCAGGCCCAGCAGCCGACCCGGCAGTCTCAAACTCAACAGCAGGGCATTATCCTGAACAGCAAGGGCTATTTTGAACGGCAGGGCGTCAATGTTCTGGTGTTCAGCAACGCGTTCACGGGCGGGTTCAACGACGAGAAGAACGCCGGTATCGAAATCATCCATCACGGCGTGAGAACCGTTCAGGGCGGCGCCGTAAGACTGAGCAAGACCCCGGAACAGTGGGACCTGGTCCCGCAGTCGACGCGCAGAGTGAACCAGGCGGACAAGTCCATCGAAGTCCAGATGCGCTTCAACGACTACAATTTCGCCTCGCGCGTCGTGGTCACGCCGAAGGGCAACGCCGTGGAGATCGCCCTCTATCTGGATGAGCCGCTGCCCGAATCCGTGGTCGGGAAAGCCGGCTTCAACCTGGAGTTCATCCCGTCCCAGTACTGGGGCAAGACCTACATCGCGGACGGTCGCATCAACCGGTTCCCGCGTTACGCGGTCAGCAAGACCGAGGTCCTGCCGAACGAAGAGAAGGCTCGCCAGTACAAGGGTTTCCGTACCTATGACGACCGCGACACCGGCAAGTTCGTCGATCCGCTGCCGCTCGAATCGGGCAAAACGTTCGTGATCGCGCCCGATGCGCCCGAACGCATGATCAAGATCACGTCCGATATCGACATGGAGCTGTTCGACGGCCGCATCGTCGCGCAGAACGGCTGGTACACGCTGCGTTCTCAGCTGCCCGCGGGGAAGACCGGCAAAGTGATGACATGGATCGTCGAACCGAACTCCGTCCCCGGCTGGATCCGCGAGCCGAACATCGGCTACTCCCAGATGGGATACGTGCCCGATCAGCCGAAGGTGGCCGTGATCGAGCTTGACCAGAACGACAAGCCCGAGGAAACCGCCGAGCTATGGAAGATCGGTGCCGACGGCAACGAGACGCTGGCATTCAAGGGCAAAGTCAAGGAATGGGGCAATTTCTACAAATACAACTATGTGAGATTTGACTTCAGCAAGGTGAAGGAGCCCGGCATCTACTACATCAAGTACGGCGACCACAAGGCCGGCAACTTCATCATCGAGGATAACGTTTACGACCAGATCACCGACGCCACCAGCGACGTGTGGCTCCCCATCCACATGAACCACATGACGGTCAACGAGGCGTACCGGATCTGGCACGGCGAACCCTTCAAAGAAGGCTACATGCAGGCCCCGCCGAGCGATCACTTCGACGGCCACTTCCAGGGGCAGGAAACCGCGATCAAGCCCGACGGCACCCCCTACAAGCCCTATGAGCTGATCCCCGGCCTGAACGTCGGCGGCTTCTTCGACGCGGGCGACTTCGACATCGAAATCGGCGCCACCACGAATATGCTCAACAGCCTGATCATGGCATGGGAACTCTTCCACGACGACCGCGATGAAACGTTCGTGAGCGAGGAACAGCGTTATGTCGACCTGCACCGTCCGGACGGCAAGCCCGACATCCTGCAGTACATCGAACACAGCGTGCTGAACTTCCTTGCCCAGGCCGAACAGCTCGGACACTTCGCGATGACGCTCTCCAACTCGGTCCTTGACAACTACCAACATCTGGGCGATGCAGCCACCATCACGGACGGTCTGCAGTACGATCCCAGCCTGAAACGGTTCGAGATCTCCGAAGACGGCAAGCGCAGCGGCAACCCCGACGACATGTGGGCGTTCACCAGAGGTAGTGGTCGTGGCATAAGCCGCAATGAAGTTACCCTGTTTGCCGCGGCAGCCCGCGTGCTGAAAGGGTACAACGACGAACTGGCCGAACGCTGCATGGCACAGGTAAAACGCCTCGAGGATGAAGGCAACGCACCCGCCGGCGGCATGGGCGACTTCGGCGGCGGTATGGGCGGCTTCGGCGGCGGTCGCATGGGCGGCGGCATGGGCATGGGCGGACAGCGTCCTGCCGGTGCGGCTGGTGCGGCCGGTGCGGCTCCTGCTGGCGGCATGGGCG
>JAGCTY010000143.1 GCA_017963105.1 Lentisphaeria bacterium | reverse complement strand
CTTTCACCAACAACTGCCGACATACCCAATACCGACAGACAGGAGAAAACTATCAAAAAACACAAAAACGTTGAAAGTACTTTCAATAAATCGACAATATCACGAAAAAGTGAGATTTCCCCCTTGACTTTTTCATAACAGTTCAAAATCGGGATAAAACAGGTCATTTAAGCCACAAAGTTTCCATTATTTTCGCATAATAAGCTCAGTTCCCTATCGGTTTGAGAAACTTTTCCTCAAAATCGGAACAGGACTGACCTGTTTCAAGGCTCTCAAAAACTGAGAATTTGGGCCGGTTTTGGGGGTGTGTATGCGTGTAGACCTGCTCTGAGGATGTTTCTCAAAGTCCTGTTCTGAGCTCGAAATGTGGGGAGAAAAGCAAAAAAATAAGCCACTCTTAGAGGAGTGGCGGAAGATTCAATGGTGGAGTATATGAGACTCGAACTCATGACCTCCTCGCTGCCAGCGAGGCGCTCTAGCCAACTGAGCTAATACCCCATGTTCGATTGACGGAATTTAATATACCATCGTTTCGCGGAAAATCAAGCTTGAACCGGAAAAAAAGCCGAAAAAAGTTTCCGGCACGACCGATTCCGGTAAAAAGCGGCACAGGACACGCTGCGGCGTCAGTTGAACTCCGACAATCCGACACTCGATCCCCCCCCGGAATGCCCGGATCATTCAGGCAGGCATAGCAAACAGGATTCATGACGGCAAGGCAGAAAGCTCCGGAACTGTCATGCAGTCCCGGAGCAAAAAAGACGACAAATGAACCGGTTTTTGAGCCATCAATGGGAAGCGGTCATTCCCATTCGATGGTGGCCGGCCCCTTCGGGCTGAGGTCGTAAAGCACGCGGCAGACGCCGGGGACCTCGGCGAGGATGCGGTCGGTGATCTTCTTCAGGACGGCCCAGTCGATCTCCGGCACGACCGCGGTCATGGCGTCGCGGGTATTCACCGCACGGATGATCACCGGCCAGTCGAACAGGCGCTTGCCGTCGCGGACGCCGGTGGAACGGTAATCCGGCACGACAGTGAAGAACTGCCAGACGGATTTCGTAAGGCCGGCGCGGTCGAACTCCTCGCGCAGGATGGCGTCGGATTCGCGGAGCGCGGCGAGGCGGTCGCGGGTGATCGCGCCGGTGCAGCGGACGCCGAGGCCGGGCCCCGGGAACGGCTGGCGGTTGACCATGGATTCGGGGAGCCCGAGGGCAGCGCCGACAACGCGGACTTCGTCCTTGAAGAGGAGTTTCACGGGTTCGACGAGCTCGAAATGCAGATCGGGCGGAAGGCCGCCGACGTTGTGGTGCGCCTTCACGCCGACGCTTTCCACGATATCGGGATAGATGGTGCCCTGGGCGAGGAAATCGACGTCCGTGAGCTTGCGGGCCTCTTCCTCGAACACGCGGATGAATTCGCCTCCGATGATCTTGCGTTTCTGTTCAGGATCGGCGACCCCGGCAAGCTTGTCGAGGAAACGGTCGACGGCATCGACGTAGATCAGGTTCGCGCCGAGCTGACGGCGGAAGACGTCGATGACCTGTTCGCTTTCGCCCTTGCGCATCAGGCCGTGGTTCACATGCACGCACACGAGCTGCTGGCCGATCGCGCGGATCAGGAGCGCGGCCACCACGGAGCTGTCCACGCCGCCGGAAAGCGCCAGGAGCACCTTGCGGGAGCCGACCTGCTGCCGCACGAGCGCGATCTGTTCTTCGATGAATTTGTCTGCGAGTTCTTTCGTTGTGATGCGGACCATGTCGTCCGGGCGTTTGTTGCTGTCCATTTCGGAGTTCCTTTTGTTTGGGAAGTTATGTCGCAGCACCGGCCGTTTTATCCGGGCCATGCGACTGTGTTTTTATCAAAATAGTATACTGCGTTTTCGGCAAAAAATCAAGAAAAAACACGAAAAAAACCGTGCCTGCCCGTCTCATTTTTCGTCTTTCCGTGCTGCCCGTCCCGCGTTTTTTCGTTTCCGCGCGCGTGTTCCGCTTGATTTTTAGGAATGACTATGCTATATTAGGATTTTGTTCTGAGATAATCTTGACTTGATGCGGAGACATTCTTTCCATTTTCCGCATATAATAAGGAGCTGCATTGCAATTATGATCAAAAGCATCCTGCTGACCGGCGTGGGCGGACAGGGCATCCTGTTCGCGGCGGGCATTATCGCGTCCGCCGCCGAAGCCGCCGGATACAACGTCACGACCAACGAGATCCACGGCATGGCGCAACGCGGCGGCAGCGTGACCGCCCAGGTCCGCTACGGCGAAGGCTCGTTCGCCCCGCTGGCGGTCTCCGGCGGCATCGACGTGATCGCCGCCATGGAGCACATCGAGGCCATCCGCTACGCCCACTGGCTGAAGCCGGACGGGCTCGCCGTCGTCGCGAAAACGAGCGTGATCCCGGTGACCGTGACCAACGGCGCCTGCACCTACCCCGACGACGTGGAGGACCGCCTCCATGCGGTCTTCCCGCGCCTCGTGTACCTGGACTGCAACGAGCTCGCGCTGAAGCTGGGCAACGCCCGCCTCGCGAACACGATCCTGACCGGAGCGCTTTCCAAAGGTCTTCCCGAGATCAGCGAAGACAACTGGCGTGCCGGCCTGCTCGCCCGCGTCAAGAAAGGATTTGAAGAAGCAAACTTAACCGCATTCCAGAAAGGAAGAATGCTATGTTCCGATATCTGAACGAAGAACTCGAGACGCTCTCCCGCGCCCAGATCACCGAACTCCAGAACAAACGACTGAAGGAGATCGTCGCCCACACGGCGAAGAACTCCCCCTGGTCCGCAGCCCGCTACAAGGCAGCCGGCATCGATCCCGCGAACTTCCGCGGCCTCGCCGACCTCCACAAGCTCCCCTTCTGCTCGAAGAAGGATTTCCGCGACCAGTATCCGCTCGGAATGTCCTGCGTCCCGCGCAATCAGCTCGCCGAAATGCACATGTCCAGCGGCTCCACCGGCACCCCGGTCGTGATGCCGTACACGCTCGCCGACCTGAAGCAGTGGGCGCGCTGCATGGGCCGCTGCTACGTCATGGCGGGCGCGACCCCCGGCGACACCTGCCAGATCACGCCCGGTTTCGGGCTCTTCAACGGCGGTTTCGGCTGCTACCATGGCGCACGCGAGGCCGGGCTCTTCGTTGTCCCGACCGGCGCGGGCAACACCGTCCGCCAGATCAAGCTGGCGCGCGACTTCCAGACCCGCGTGATGGTCGCAGTCGTGTCCTACTCCATCCGCATCATGGAGATCCTGGCGGAGACCAACCAGTCCCTGCCCGACCTGAAGATCGGCATTTTCGGCGCGGAATCGTTCTCCCCCGGCATGAAGAAGCGCATCCGTGACGGGCTCGGCATCGACGCGTTCGACATCTACGGCATGACCGAAACCGGCGGCATCGGCAGCGGCATGGACTGCCCCGCCCACGAAGGCATCCATATGTGGGAGGATGAGTACATCGTCGAGGTCGTCGACCACGAGACCGGCGAGCCCGTGCCCGACGGAGAATTCGGCGAGATCACCGTCACATCCCTCACCCGCGAGGCGCTCCCCGTGATCCGCTTCAAGACCGGTGACCGCGGCCGCATCCTGACCCGCGAAAAATGCGTCTGCGGACGCACCCACCTCCGCCTCGACACCATCAGCGGCCGCCTCGACGACATGCTCATCATCTCCGGCGTGAACTTCTTCCCGAACCAGGTGG
>JAGCTY010000142.1 GCA_017963105.1 Lentisphaeria bacterium | reverse complement strand
GGCCGAGGTCAAGCCCGCCGAAAAGACTGCGCCCGCGAAGGCGCCGGCAAAGAAGGCCGAGGTTAAGCCCGCCGCCAAGTCCGCGCCCGTGAAGGCTCCGACTAAGCCCGCTCCAGCGAAGGCGCCGGCCAAGAAGGCCGAGGTTAAACCCGCCGCCAAAACCGCGCCCGCGAAGGCGCCGACTAAGCCCGCTCCCGCGAAGGCGCCAGCCAAGAAGGCCGAGGTTAAGCCCGTCGCCAAAACCGCGCCCGCGAAGGCGCCGACTAAGCCCGCTCCTGCGAAGGCGCCGGCAAAGAAGGCCGAGGTTAAGCCCGCCGCCAAAACCGCGCCCGCGAAGGCGCCGACTAAGCCCGCTCCTGCGAAGGCGCCGGCCAAGAAGGCCGAGGTTAAGCCCGCCGCCAAGACCGCGCCCGTGAAGGCTCCGACTAAGCCCGCTCCTGCAAAGGCGCCGGCCAAGAAGGCCGAGGTTAAGCCCGCCGCCAAAACCGCACCCGCGAAGGCTCCGGCGAAGAAAACCAAAAAGTAAGCGGAACGTTACATAACGCTCTATTCCGCCCGGCATCGGAAGCCAGTTTCCAATGCCGGGCGAATTGTTTTTCTACCGAAGAGTCCGAAAGGGTAAAATTATTTTATTCTCGAAAATACTGTACGCCGGATGCCAAAAAATCAATGATTATTGACAAAAAATCCATGCTATCGGCCATAAATACCATTTAAATTTCGATTTGATGTGCTATAGTAATAGAGTACAATCAGCCTCAATCGGAGACTGGCTCTGCAATTTCAACCGGGCCGTTTTTTCCTTTTACGGTCCTATAAGGAGTTATACAAATGGAATTCAATCAGTACTGCGTCACCCGCCGCTCAATGCCCTTCTGGTGCGTTGGCAACCCGCTGTCCGACCCGTTCGGAGGCTCCGTCCTTGACAAGATCAGCTCGATCGAAGTCGCAAACATCCTCGCCTGGGCTGCCGGTGAAGGCCTCATCGAAGCCACCAGCGCGCACGACGACGACCTCGTGCCGTGGGATCCCGCGAACCCGGACGACGACCTGGATCCGAACAGCGAAACCAGCAAGATTCTCCGTGAGATCAAAGCGATCCTCGACGGCGCCGGCATCAAGTTCAACACGATGACCTGCAGCCTCCACGGCAACAAGATCTTCCGCGACGGCGGCCTCTGCAATCCTGATCCCGAACTCCGCAAGCTCGCGGCGAAGAAGGTCGAACGCACCCTCCGCATCGGCAAGTTCCTCGGCGCCGACTACTACACTTACTGGGTCGCCCGCGACGGTTTCGAAGTCCCGGCCATCACGAAGTGGGCGGAAGTCTACACCTGGCTGGCCGACGGCCTGAACCACGTGACCGACTACATCGAAGCCCAGGGCATGACGAACTACAAGGGCGCCACGGTCGAGCCGAAGCCGAACGAGCCCCGCGGTCAGATGTTCCTCCCCACCAGCGGCCACGCCGTCGGTTTCATCTACGGCAAGCTCAAGAAGCCGGATTTCTGGGGCGTCAACCCGGAACTGCTCCAGCACGAGAGCATGGCGCTGCTGAACTCCGTCATGACGGTCAGCTACCTCTGCAGCATGGGCAAGCTCAAATTCCTGCATTTCGGCAGCCAGATCAAGGCGCAGTTCGACAATGACTTCCCGCCGCTGATCGGACCGGAAGGACTCAAGGAAACAGTCTTCATGTTCAACGCGCTCCAGCAGCTCGGCTGGAAGGGCATCGTGGAATTCGACTGCCACATGCTCCGCGCCGAAGGCGACCTCAACGCGCAGATCGAATGCCGCAAGCAGTTCATCCGCGACAGCGTCCGCGCCCTCTCCATCGCCATCACGCTCGCCGCGCGCATCAAGCCGGCCGACAAGCCCGCGTCCCAGAGCGCCGGCGACCTCGACAGCATCATGCAGCTCTGCGGCCTCGACAACGTTCAGGTCAAGCGGTAACGGCATCCGGAGGAATTGCAATGGTCATGATGCCGACGGTGTCATGACCGTACCATTGAGGAGTCATCAATGAGAAACATCTATCCATTCGGAAAAGCCCCGTTTGTTATTCTGATCATTGCAATCATCTCCGGTGTAGTGTTCGGCGTGATGAGACTGCGTGAAAACGAGAGCAGACCCGACCTGATCCTGGCCATCCAGGCCGAAATCCATGTCAAACCCTATCAGAAGGCCATCGCCCAGTTCAATAAGGAAAATAACTGCAACGTCGTGCTCCAGCGCGTGCAGAAGGAAGTCCTGATGAGCCGCCTCCAGTCCGCCATGCAGACCGGTTGCGACGTCCCCGACGTGGTCGAAATCCTCGAGGGTACCATCGGCTACTTCACCCGCGGCCCGCTCGAGAACGTCGGCTTCGTCGACCTCACCGAGCGCCTGCGCGAAGACGGCCTGCTGGATCCGAAGAACATGGTCCAGACCCGGTATCCGCTCTGGTCCAGCCGCGAGCACATCTTCGCCATCCCGCACGACGTGCATCCCACCTGCCTCTGCTACCGCGTCGACCTGATCAAGGAACTCGGCATCGACGTGACGAAGCTGAAGACATGGGACGATTTCGTGAAGGAAGGCCAGCGCATCACCATCCCGCAGAAGCGGTACATGATCGACATGGCCGACGACAGCATGATCAGCCTGATCATCCTGCTGTCCCAGCGCGGGTTCGACCTCTTCGACGCCTACGGCAATGTCTCGTTCGACAAGCCCGAGGTGGCCGAAGTGATCGCATGGTTCGTCCATCAGACCTCCGGCAAGGACCGTATCGCGTTCCCCGCCGGCGACGGCCAGAACTTCTACCAGGCCATGAACGAAGGCCTCGACCTCTTCTTCTTCACTCCCGACTGGCGCACCGCCCAGTTCATGCTGGACAATCCGCGACAGAAGGGCAACCTGGCCCTGATGCCACTGCCCTACTGGGCCGGTCCGGACGGCGAACCGCTGCCCGGCAGCTACAGGACCGGCACCTGGGGCGGCTCCGGCCTCGCCATCACCAAGCACTGCAAGAACCAGGACCTCGCCTGGAAGTTCGCGAAATTCCTCTACATGAAAGTCGACGACCTCGGCGAACGCTTCCTGCTCACGAACATCGTTCCGGCCGTCAGGGCCGCCTGGGAACTCCCCGAGTTCAAGCAGAAGAGCGATTTCTACAAGCACATGTTCCACGACTCGGCCACCGGCGAACTCACGGCCGACTTCGTCTCCATCGGCGAGATCTACGCCTCCCAGGCCGACTTCACGCCGCCGCGCTACGTGACCGCGTACACAACCCAGGCCGAAACGCAGCTGCTCAACGTCTATTACGATGCCCGCGACTACTACGTGAAGCACGGCGATGAAGGTCTGGTCGAACGGATCCAGAAGAACCTCGAGGAAAAAGCCGAATACGTCCGCAGCCTCGTGGCGCGCAACGTCTTCCTCACCCGTGACGCCGAAAAGGCCGCGGCCGCCAAGGCCGGAGCCGAAACCAAGAGTGAACAGGAGCAATAACAGAAATGTCTGCCAATACAAATACACAAAAAGGCGGTCCCGATCTGTCAACTTCGGCTGCTCAGGCGTCCGGGGCCCCTGCCTACGTCAAAAAATCCAAAGGCGGTCCCGACCGCCATCCCCTGGCGCCATGGATGTTCCTTGCGCCCTACCTCGTCTATGCGGCGGTGTTCTTCGCCTATCCGCTGCTCTACGCCGCCTGGCTGGCGTTCCACCAGACCGACGGCCCGCAGGCGGCCGTCTTCGTCGGACTCGGCAATTTCAAGTTCGTCTTCACGGATCCGCGTTTCTACAAGGCGCTGACCAACACGACGATCTACGCCATCGCGTCCATCTGCATCCAGCTGCCGATCGCGCTGGGGCTGGCCATGCTGCTGAACAACAGCAACAGCAAGATGAAGGGCGCGTTCCGTCTGATGATCTTCAGTCCGAACCTTGTCGGTCAGATCTTCGTCGGCGTGATGTTCGCCGTGATCTTCACCCCGCACTACGGCCTGTTCAACAAAGGCCTGGACGCTCTGATCGGCTGGGGTCTTGAAGAACAGTGGCTGCAGAACCCCGACCTGCTGCTGCCCGCCCTCATCATCATCTCCCTGTGGATGTACGTGGGCTACAACATGATCTACTTCCTCGCCGGCCTGCAGTCGGTCGACAAGCAGCTGATCGAGGCGGCGCAGATCGACGGCGCAAGTCCGTGGCAGACGTTCCTGCACATCACGATCCCGCAGATCAAACCGATCGCGATCTTCGTGGTCATCATGAGTACGATCGGGTCCTACCAGCTCTTCGATCTCCCGTTCGCACTGATGAAAGGCCAGGGATTCGGCCCGGGCGATTCCGCTCTGACCATCGTCGGCTACCTCTACGATTGGGGATTCAACGTGGGCGACCTCGGCACTGCAGCCGCCATCGGCTGGGTCCTCGCCGTCATCATCTTCACCATCAGTATTTTCCAAATCAAAGTCACGCGTGCATACGACGTCGACTGACGGAATAGGAGACACATACAAATGCATACTGTACATTGGGTATTGATCGCCGCGGCCGTCATCTACGTCGCACTTCGCCTGATCCCGGGCAAAGGCTGGAAGATCGCCCCGGCCTATCTCCGCGTCGTCCTGCTCTGCATCGCCGCCTTCCTCACGCTCACGCCGTTCATCTGGCTCATCTGCAGCGCGTTCAAGGACAAGACGATCATGATGCAGTACACGTTCCTCCCGCCGGTTTCCGACTGGTTCAACGGCGCGCTGAATCTTGACAACTTCAGGCATCTTATCGATGTTAAGGACATCTCCCCGCAGGGGCCGGTCAGTTTCTGGCAGTACATCGTGAACTCGATCTTCCTGTCCTGCACCATCACCTCCATCAACATCTTCCTGTCGTCGATGGCCGGTTATGCGCTCGCGAAATACAGATTCAAAGGCAGAAACATCATCGCCTTCGTCATGATCGGTTCCATGATGTTCCCGAGCATGCTCCTCCTGGCGCCTCTCTTCGAGATGATCTACAAGTTCGGCTGGATGGACACCTATCTGGCCCTGATCATCCCCAGCGCCATCACGGTGTTCGGCATCTTCCTGTTCCGCCAGGCCATGGTCGGCGTGCCGAACAGCCTGCTGGAATCCGCGCGCGTCGACGGCGCCAGCGAATTCCGCATCTACTGGGAGATCACGCTTCCGCTCGTGCGTCCCATCACTGCGGCCTACTGCCTCATCACGTTCCTCGGCACATGGAACGCCTTCCTCCAGCCGCAGATCTTCGTGCAGACGCAGTCCAAGCTGCCGCTGCCGGTCGTGCTGAACCAGTACATCGGCCTGTACGTGCAGGAATACGGCATCTTCCTCGCCGGCACGCTGCTCGCCATCATCCCGCCCGCGATTCTCTTCTTCATCCTGCAGAAGGAATTCGTGGCCGGCCTGACCAGCGGCGCGACGAAGGGCTGATCCCCCGCGTTATTTACACGCAAGCGCAATTCAGGACGCACCGGTTTTTCTTCCGGTGCGTCCTTTTTCGTGGTCCGGGACGGGCCGCCTGGTCACTTCATCGGCGTTTTAACGCCCATGCCGAGCGCCTCGCGGCTTGCGTCGATGTCCTCCTTGATCTGGCGGAACTCGTATTCGTGTTCCTCCTCGTCTTCGAGGATTTCGAGAATCATGCGGCTGGTCACCGGGTCGCGGTCCCCGATCGTCTTCAGGATCCGGTTGTAGACCGCGATCGCGCAGCGTTCGGACGCGATGGACTGGCACATGATCCGGTAGCCGCACGGATCGGTCGGCGCCACGAACGCGCAGTTGCAGTTCTCCAGGATCTCCTGCGGAGAACGCGGGACCTCGCCGCAAAGCGTCTGGATGCGGTCCGCGAGCATCCGGGCGTGTTCCAGTTCCTCGTTGGCGTTTTCCATCAGCTCGCAGGTCATTTCCGGACGCATGACGCCCGCCACGACCTGGGCGGCGGTCCAGTACTGCATGAACGCGAGCCATTCGTCGCAGTAAGCGCGCCGCAGATGGTGCACGATCTCCTCGCAGGTCTTCTGGTCCAGCCCCATCCCCTTGCAGTTGCACGCGGCATCGGTGCAGATTTGTTTTTCTTCGGTGTTCATCGTTACCCCCTTTGTTTTGGATGAAAACCCGGACGCGGTCCGTGATTCGTCCGCGCCGGAGCATAACGATACACCGCCGAACCGAAAAAGTCAAGCCGTCCCACCGGGAAAAAAGCCGCAAAACAAGCTCAAAAAAAGACGCGGCAAACAAATATCCGCCTTAAATCATTCAGCAGGCGCACGGATTGTTTTTGAGGCGAATGCGAGGCGGAAACAACCCGCGGGAAGCGGGTTACTTTTCGTAATCGCGGTAGGTCCTGCCGTCCGAATCGACGGCCTTCGGATCCGCGCCGGCTTTCAGCAGTGCGTCGACGACGGCGGCGTTGCCCGATTCGGCGGCGTACATGAGCGCGGTCTTGTTCTTCGCGCCTTTGGCGTTCGCGCTGGCCCCGACTTTGACCAGCGCCTGTATGACGGACGGAGTCGTCTTCGTGCCGGACGCCGCGTAAAGCATGGGCGGGAGCTTGATGAGCGGGTGTTTGACCTTCAGGTCGAGCGGGGTCGAGGCTTTTTTGCACAGCGCGATGAACACGTCGAGGTTCCTGTCGATCAGGTGGAACACGAGCGGGACCTGGTTGTTGACCTTGATCTGGTTCGGATTGCCGCCGAGCTTGAGGACTGCCTCGAACGCATGTTCGCGCTCCAGGCTGACCGCGGCGATCATCGCCTGCGCGAGAAGCGGGGCGGTCTTGAGCTTGCGGGCGGCGGCCTCCTTGAACAGACGTTCGACCTCGTCGGGGCGGTCCTGTTTCGCGGCGTCCTCGATGCTGTCGCAGACGGGAAGCTTCGCGCCGGAGGTCTTCAGGATGGCGGCGATCTCGTCAAGCTTCCCGATCTGCGCGTAGACCAGCGGATTGCAGGTGGTCTCGTCGGCGACGTTCGGGTCGGCCCCGGCGTCCAGCACCAGGCGAACGGCGGCGGGCCGTTCCAGCACGACGGCGCGGATCAGCGGGGTCTGCTTGAACTTGTTGTCATCGCCCGGCAGCGGGTCGTCGACGTCCTTCATGGCGCCGAGGTGCTTGAGGATTTCCGAGGTATTGTTGGTGAGGACGGCGCGGTCGAAGGTCAGCGTAGGGTTCCCGGTGAACGGCGGTTTCTTTGCGTTTTTCGCGGCAGCGGCGGCGTTTTTCGCGATTTCGGCCTCGCGTTCGGCCCTGTACGCCTTCAGGATTTTGACGGCCTCGTCGTCCTTGTGCGTCTTCAGGTATTCTTCGAGGACGGGCGATTTGAACTCCACGCGCTTGTAGGAGAGCATGAGCTTCAGGTCGTCGATACGGTCCTGTTCGCCGAGGATCTGCACGGGCGGCTTCCCCTCGAATCCGGGCAGGTTGCAGTCCGCGCCGTAGTCGAGCAGGAGCTTGATGACCGCCCTGGCGTCGCGCCGCTGCGAACCGGAGATGACCGGGAGGTGGCAGGCGTAGGCGAGGGGAGTGCAGGACCCCTTGATGGTCTGCTTGACGTCGAGCTTCCGCGAAACACCCTTCTGGAATTTGCGGAACTGCTTGTCATCGAGCTGGAAATCCACGATGCTGCCGTAGCGGATCAGCAGGTCGCAGTGTTCGAGCTTGAATTCGCCGATCGCATAGAAAATGAGCGGCGTCTCGTAGTAGTTGAGGTGTTCGTCCAGGAACCGCGGCGTGTGGGCGTAATTCTGCAGGACGCGTTCCAGCAGAGACGGCGCGCCACGCCGGATCGCGGCAAGCATTTCCGCATAGGCCGCATCCTCGGAATACGCCGCGATCGGGATGTTCGTCCCGGTAGTGAGTCCGCCCAGGGACGCGCCGTTCATGGGGCTGCGTTTGATGATCTGGGCGTGCAGGACACACGGCAGGACGGCGAAGGCCGAGCCGATGAGTGCGGCAAGGATGCAGAGATGGAAACGTCTGGTCATGGCGGATTCTCCGGAGAAAACGATGAAATAATATGACGCGGAACCACCGAAAAATCAAGCGGAAAAAAGATTCTTTAATCAAAAAAAGAAAAAACTCTTGCCGGAATGCACATCGTTTCAGCACAAAAAAGCGAGGCCGGAGCCAGGAGAAGAAATCATTTCCACACGATACGCCTCGTGCCGTTGCGATGCAAGGCACTGTATCAGTGGAGGATTTGTCCTCCGGGGCGGCCTCTCCCTACACACTTACCTTCCCTTTTTTTCCCCTGCCCTTTTTTGAAATCTGAATTCATTCAGCCCGGACACACGCTCATCTGCTGCGAAGCGTTGTCCGGGTGCATTTCCACTCTTTCGATCAGAGCATCGCGGTGCCGATGTGCAGCGCGGACCCGACCTGATACACGATCATGGTCAGGATGTACGCCAGCGCAAGCAGGCCGCCCGCTTCGACGAACGGCATAGACCAGGAATTGAGCTCGCGGCGAATGATGGCGAGCGTGGCAAGACACGGGATGGACAGCAGGCAGAAGAGCATGATGCAGAATCCCTGCAGCGGAGTGTAGTTCGCGCGGAGCTGTTCACGTAGCGGGACGGACTCCTCGTCGGCCTCGCCCTCGGAATACAGGATGCCGAGCTGTGCCACGAAGACCTCCTTGGCTGCGAGCGCGCCGATGGAGGCGGTCGTCAGCTTCCAGTCGAATCCGATGGGGCGGAAGATCGGCTCAAGCGCATGTCCGACGCGCCCGGAGATCGTGTATTCCATGGCCTCGGCCATCTGTTCGTTTTCGAGCGCGGCGATGGCGTCGGCGCGTTCCTGCGCGGCGTCGATGACGCCCTGCACATCCTCCGCAAGCTCGAGGTCTTCCTCCTCGCCGAGCGCTTCGAGCGCCTCGTCCGGGATGACCTTGTTTTCCCTGACCTCCTTCATGACGTCCTCCCCGAAGATTTCCGCGAGCGCATCGGTCTGCACGGCGGTTTCGAGTACGGCGATCTGGGCGTCGGTCAGGACTTGCGACTCCTCGATCCGCGCGATTTCAGCCTCGTAGTCCTTCGAAAACTCCTCCTTCTCGGGATACGTGTTGCAGATGAACAGGATCACACTGGTGGCGAGGATGATGGTGCCGGCTTTCTGGAGGTACATGCGGCCACGGTCCCACATGTGGAGCAGCAGGCTGCGGAGGGTCGGCACACGGTACGGCGGGAGTTCCATGAGGTAGACTTCTCCGTCGCCTTTGAAGAGCGTGGACTTCATGATGCGGGCGGCGACGAGCGCGATGACGACGCCGATGAAGTACATGAGCCACATCACGAACGCCTGGTATTTCGGCACGAAGAACGCCGGGATGATGAGCGCGTAGATCGGCAGGCGTGCGCCGCAGCTCATCAGCGGGAGCACCATGATCGTGGTCTTGCGGTCGCGTTCGGACTCGATCGTTCGCGTGGCCATGATCGCGGGCACGGAGCAGCCGAAGCCGAGCACCAGCGGGACGAACGAACGCCCCTGGAGCCCGAACTTGCGCATGATGCCGTCCATGACGAACGCCGCGCGCGCCATATAGCCGGAATCCTCCAGGATCGCGATGGCGAAGAAGAGGAAGAGGATGTTCGGCAGGAAGACGAGCACGCCGCCGACGCCGCTGATGACGCCGTCGGTGAGGAGCGAACGCAGGAACGGGAGCGTTTCGGGGTTCCAGGCGTTCTTCACGGCCTCGTTCAGGCTGCCGAAGATGTCGTCCTCGATGATGCCCATGAGCGGATCGGCGAGCGTGAACGTGAACCAGAACGTGAGGTAGATGATGATGAAGAAAAGCGGGAGGCCGAGGTACTTGTTGGTCATCACGGCGTCGATCCTGTCGGAGATTTCGCGGCGGCGTTCCTGCGTCATGGAGATAGCGTCTCGGCAGGCGCCGGCGAGCATGGCGTAACGGCGGTCGGCCATGAAGGTGTCGGCGGCAACGGCGTGCTTTTCCCAGAGGTGCGCGATCTGTTTTTCGACCTCGTCCATCGCGGGCTTGAATTCCTCGATGCGCATGGCGGCGGTGTCGTGCTCCAGCAACTTGATGGCGAAAAAGCGCGCGGGGATATGGGCATATCTTTCGACCTTGAGGGAATCGATCCTGTCGGCGACGGCCCTGATCGCATCGTCGATGTCCTCGCCGTAGGTGAGCATGGGTACGCCGTGGTCTTCGAGCTCGGTCAGGGTCTTCGCGAGCCGGTCGAGCAGCGGCTTCACGCCGCCGATCCTGCTGCCGACGGTCTGCGCGATCGGGGAGCCGAAATACTTCTCCAGCTTCGGGATGTCGAACTTGAACCCTTTGCGGCGGGCGTCGTCGCTCATGTTGAACGCCAGGATCATGGGGATGTGGAGTTCGGCGAGCTGGGTCGTGAGGTAGAGGCTGCGGCGCGGGATGGAGGAGTCCACCACGTCGATGATGAGGTCGATGCCGGGCTTGGTGAGCTCCTGGAAGACGACGTCCTCCTCGGGCGAGGACGAGGACAGCGAATACACGCCGGGCAGGTCGATCAGCTCGATCTCCATGCCGTTCAGCGTGAACTTGCCGGTCTTGCTCTCGACGGTCACACCGGGGTAGTTGCCGACGTGCTGGCGGGCGCCGGTCAGCGCGTTGAAAATGCAGGTCTTGCCGCAGTTCGGGTTACCCGCGAGCGCGACTCTGAAATGCTGTTTCATCGGGTCAATCCTCCTTTTTCAGCAGGATGTTCGCGGCGTCGTCGCTGTGCAGCGCCATGCTCGTTTCCATGATCTTCACACGGATCAGGCCGCCGAAGGGGGCGTGCGCCTCCATGAGGAGTTCGGTGCCGGGGACCAGCCCGACGTCAGCAAATTTCTTGCGCCCGCGCGCCTTCGGCATGACCTTCACGATGGTCGCGGTCATCCCGACCGGGAGCTCGGCGAGCGTCAGTTCCTCCCCTGCGACCGGGACGCGGTAGTCCGGCGTCTTCGATGCGTCGCTTCCGCATCCGCAGGAACACTTTTTCTCAGACATTGTAAATCCCTTTCTTTTGAAGCCCGGGACGGTACGGCGTTTCACCATGCCGTTCCCGGGAAGGACAAGTCCTTCACTGATACGGTGCCGGGCTTGCGCTCCGGCACATTTCATATATCGTGTGAAAGAGTCCTGTGTTACCCTGTTTTTTTCAGTCAGGGCATCTCATTGAATCGAGATGCCCTTTGCCGAACGTTTGTCGTCAACGGTCGGAATCCAGGAGGAACTGATGATAGCCCCAGGTATTCCATCCGCCGGCGCCTTCGAGGTCGGATTCGATCTTCTTCGCCGTCTCGGACGCGGCTTCGGGCATGGCCTCTTCCGGACGGACGGGGATGACCTCGGCGACCACGAGGAGCTGCGAACGCTTGGTGGATTCGCTTTCGGTGGAGAAGACCCAGCCGAGGATCGGGAGGTCCTTCAGGATGGGCACGCCGCCGGAAACGCTGACCACGTCGCGCTTTTCGATACCGCCGATGACGAGCTTGGTGCCGTCGTTGGAGATCATGAAGTTGGAAGCGACTTCCGCACCCTGCTGAATGCGGGGCGTACCGTCGGAGGTGTAGCCGATGAGCGAGCTGTTGGAGACGTTCACGTCGAGCATGGTGGCCTTTGCGGAGATGGAGGGGGTGAGGCTCAGGCGGAATCCGAACTCGTCGGAAGGATCGGTGTTCGTGATGTTGCCCTTCCAGGCGGGGACGTTGTTGCTCGTGTACTCGATCTCATCGCCCGCGGCGTCGAGGACCTCGGCGTAGCGGGCGCCAACCTTGCGTCCGTTGCTCACGCCGTTGATCGTGAATTCGCCGCCTTTCAGGCGCATGGAGTAGCGTTCGGCGACGGTGTTGGTCGGGCTGGAGAGGTGAACGATGTCGAGCGTGACTGCGCCGGGCGCGGAGATGTCGATGGTTTTTCCGGTCTTCGTGTAGGCGGTGAGCGTGAAGTCAACGCCCGGGGTCACGTCTTCGAGGTGGATGTACTCCTCGATGTACTCCGGCGTTTCGGCGGATTCCTGCCCGGCGAAGAAGACCTGGCTGGTGCGTTCGATCTCGGTGGTCACGCCGTTGAGGAGCGAGACTTCGCAGGTATGCAGGACTTTGCCTTTGCCCTTGCTGGTCAGGAAGTCGATATACTTGGTGTTCCACTTCGGATTGAAGTTGAAATACTGGGTGTCGGACCAGCCGCCGCGGCGGACCAGGGCGGAACCGTCGGACGTGAAGTTCTTCATGAAGCGGCCGCCGGTGCTGAAGAGGTCGATGCCGTCGTTGTTCTTCCACGCCTGGAAATCGATGCCGAGCTTGGCGTCGTTTTCGGCGTAGAGCTCATAGACGGTGATCTTCGCGCGGACTTCGGGGTACGGAACGTCGTATTCCTTCAGGACGGATTCGATGTTCTTGCGGGAGAACTGGGTGGTATCGAAGACAAGCAGGTTCAGGCCGGTGTCGCAGCGGATGAGGTCGGTACCGCCGACGTTCTCGGTCACGTCGTCGGCGACGTCGGCACCCGCGGCCTCGATCATGTCGCGGAGTTCTTCCGCGGAGCGGTACTTGGGCTGGTAGACGTAGACGGAGCCGCCAGTCGCGGAGATGACGCCCGGTTTGTCGAGGGTCTCAATGATGCTGTCGATGCCCTGTCCGTTTTCGGCATCTTCGAAGCGGTAGTCTTCGGCGGAAACCATAATGATGCCGGTGCCGTCGTTGTACTTGATCGCCTGGATGCCGGTATCACTTTCGTCGACCTTGCGGGTCTGGACGATCTCGCGCAGGTAGCTGCGGAGTTCATAGGGGTCGGCGTGCTTCAGCACATAGGTCTTCGTGACCACGTCCGGGTCGGAGTTATCCTGGATGAACTCGAGGACCTCGGTGTCCTCCTTGACGGTGACGTTCAATTTCGCCTCGACGCGGGGTTTCGCGTAGTCCTGGGTGGGATCGGCCGCGTTCATGGCGTTGATGGCGGAAACGGCGCAGATGGCCGCCGCCGCGAGCTTGGTAATCGTTTTCATGGTATGGGTAATCCTTTGTCTGCTGGTTCTCATTTCTTCGCGGCGAGCTCGTCGAACTCGGCCATCAAGCCCGGCTCGACGAATTCATTGATCTTGACCGGAACGGCGCGGGCGGTCACGATATAGTGCACAACGTCGGCGTTCGAGGTGGTCGTGCCGAAGATGTACTTCAGGACCGGCAGTTCGCAGAGGAACGGGATGCCGATGGTCTGTTCGACGTCGGTCTTGCGGTCCCAGCAGGCGAGGAGCTTTTCCTGGCCGAACGGAAGCGAAACGGATCCGGAGACGGTCGTGCCCTCGGAGATTTCCGCGCCCATGTTGTTGCGCTCGACCACGTTCGAACCGGCGAGCTCGTAGGCGAAAGTCACTCCGCCGTTCTCGCGGGTTCCGGCGATGGTGGCCTCGGAGATGTTCATCTCGAGCGAGGCGTCGCCGCCGACGTCCACGCTGGTGCGATGGTCGTCGTCCTTCAGGATGTTCTGGTATTCGGGCGAAAAGCTGGCCTTGAACTCGGCGTCCGGGTTGTTGGAGACCGTGACCCCGGCGGTGCTGTTGATCGTCGCCCGGCCGTTCTGCTGAAGCAGACGGATGAAGCTGAAATCGAACGCGGGAGCGGTGTAGAAGCCGCCGAAGCCGTAGGTGAACGTGCCGAAGAGGTCGGCGCCCTGCGTGATGCCGTCCACGATCGTTTCGGCGGCTTTCATGCTCAGTACGTCGTACGCGGCATCGAAGAGATTGAGGCCGGGGCCGTTCTTCCATGCCAGGTAGTCCACGCCGACGTCGATCAGGTCGCTGTCGCGCACTTCATAGATCTTCAGTTCGATGCTCGTCTGCGGGATTTCCTTGTCGAGCCATTCGAGCTTCGCCTTGATGTCGGCCACGCGGGCCGGGGTGTCCTTGAAGTAGAACATGCCGGTCTTCGGGTCGAGTTTAATCGTGGAATCCAGCGGGCCGCTGGAAATGCCGGTCTCCTCGATGATCTCAAGCATGCTCTCGGCGGAACGGAACTGCGGCTTGTATGTGCCGTAGGCGATGCCGGTGCCGGAGATGATCGTGTCGTAGTCGTTCATCTTGCCGGGGCGGTCGAGCGCCTCGACCATCTCGTCGATGTAAGGCATCATGGGGACCGTGGTCGACACGATCAGCAGCTGTCGGCTGTTGGCCTTGTCTTCCATGCAGGTCACGCTGGAGTTGCCGTCGAAGCGTATGGCCGCGCTCTTCACGAACGGAGCCAGGTCGACGGCCTTCGTGTGTTCCAGCACATACGTCTTGCTGACCATGTCCTTCTGCGCGCCATTCGACACAAACGTGATGGTCTGCACTTTTTCACCGGTTTCGATTTCTTCGGTGGTCTCATCGGCCGGATTCTCGGCGGAGAACACGGGGAGCAGGAGGCCGGCCGCGAACAACGCAGCCAGGCCGGTTTTCACCATGGGATTCATTTGGGGGGATCTCCTTGGGTTTGGTTGGTTTGTTTGTGGGTTATCGGGTTTCAATCGAATTGGCTTTGATCTGACGATACAACGCCGCCCGGCATGAGCAAGTCCCATGCCATCGGCGTTTTCGAGGTCGCGGAGCGAAAACATGTGCCGGAAAGCGTAAAAAACACAGAGAAATTTTCCATGCAGTGAAATACGGTTTGCGGATACAGGCTGTTCCATGCACTGTATCGGCACAATTTGCCGTGTACGCGAGCAGAGCCGCGCACTGCCGCCGTGGAGGACTTGTCCTCCCCCTTTTCTCTCTGCATGTTTCAACTCCCGTACGGCTTCGTGCCGCACACATCCTTTTTTTCCCGGTGCGTTCCGGGATTTCCCGCACAGCTTCATGCCGTGCCGCATATCTTGGGGACACAAGTTAGTTTTGACTAACTATGTTTTTCCGGGAACATACGGTTGATTTTTGTTTGGGAAATCGAACCGGACGCCGCCGATCATGCCATATACTATAGCACAACTTTGCGCTTTGTCAATAAGCCTTGGCTAACTTTTTTGAAAAAAACATGCCTTCCACAAAAAAACAGCATATTATCCACTTTTTTTTTCTTGCGGCTTGATTTTTCCAGTTTATGTGCTAAGATTTCAGGTGGAAAGTGCGTCCAATTCCTGAACCCCGTTCAAAAAGGCAATCACAATACCGAAAGGATTTCAACATGAAATACACTATTTTTCTGGCCGCCGCTGTGCTTTTCGCGGCGTTTCGCCTCGCCGCCGCCGATCCGAAGGCGGACCTCCAGCCGAACCTGCCGAACCCGGACGAACCCGTGGAAATCCGTGTGACCACCGGCGATGCGAACAAGGAAGTCAAGGCGAAGGTCGGCGAAATCATCGTGGTCGAACTGGAAAGCTATGCCGCGGACAACTACTATTCATGGACCGAAACGCCCGGCCGTTCGGATTCCGTGCTGGAAGCAGAAGGGCGTGATTCCAAGATGAGGGATTATCCGATCGGCATGGTCAGAGTCGGCGACAAGACGACGTTCCGCTACCTCGTAAAAGCGCCCGGCAAGACCGAGCTTACATTCGGCTGCGGCCGTCCGTGGGAACAGGACAAGCCCCCCGTCAGCAGTTTCAGCGTGAAGATCATCGCGGAAGCCTCCGATGCGAACGCCGCGACCCCGGCCGATGCGAAATCCGATGCGAAAGCCGCGTCCGCGTCCAAGACCTACGAGATGACCAGGGACGACAACGGCAGGACGCTCAAGGTCAAAGTCGGCGACGTCATCCGCGTCAAGCTCAAATCCAACCGCACCACGGGGTATTCCTGGGCGCTGACCGGCAAGCCCGACGCGAAGATCCTTAAATCCGGCGAAGTCGAATACAAGGTCGACGAGCATCCGGCGGGCATGGTCGGCGTCGGCGGCAATGATTTCTGCACGTTCACGGCGCTCGCCCCGGGCAAGACCGAGATCTCGCTCGGCTATGCGCGTCCGTGGGAAAAGGACAAGGAGCCCGCCCAGGCGTTCAGGCTGACCGTCGAAGTCGAAGGAGCCGCTGCTCCCGCTGCCGACGCAAAGGCCGCGCCCGCCGCCACGAAGGAAGTCCGGCTCAACGACGGGGACAACGGAAAGACCGTCAAGGTCGCCGTCGGCGGCACGGTCACCCTCACGCTCGAATCCAACCCCACGACCGGATTCAGCTGGACCAAGACCGACAAGGTCGACAAGGACATTCTCAAGCTCGAAAAGAACGACTATAAGGAAAAAGACCATCCCGCTGGCATGGTCGGCGTCGGCGGTACGACCGTCATCGTCTACCGCGCGCTGAAGAAGGGCAAGGCGAAGATCGACCTCACCTACATGCAGCCGTGGGAACCCGATTCCAAGTTCAACACCGACTACACCGTCACGGTCGAAGTCGAGTAAGCAACACCCTCATATTCGAACACAGGAGGCATAGTATGCCCTACATCGCGATCAAGGCTTATCCCAAGGACGAGGCCATCAAGCGCCGCGTCGCCGAACGCATCGAACAGGTTTTCCTGGAGGAATGGGGCTGCCCCCCGCAGGCGATCTCCATCTCCATGAAGGAAGTCGCCCCGGAAAACTGGGACAAACAGGTCCGCAACGGCGAGATCGAAGAAAACCGCGAGCATATGCTGATCCTCGACGGCGAAAAGCAGTACTGACCTGACACCTGGCCGTCGGCATCCATATGTGTGCGGCGGCCTTTTGCTTCTGCAAAAAAACAAAACAAAAAACCCGTTCCGGCGGAAACCGGGACGGGTTCGATGTTTCAGAGAAACGGTCGGGAGTATTGTGATTACTGACCGACGGCCCAGCGGGCGAAACGCTTGACGGTGGCCTTCGGGAAGAGCTTGCCGAAGGTGGTCTTGTTGTCAAGGATCCAGGGCTGGTTGACGAGGCAGATTTCGCCGTACCAGCTGTTGATCTTGCCGGCAACGATCTTCTCGATGATGTTTTCGGGCTTGCCGCTCTCCTTGAGCTGGGCGGTGGCGATTTCCTTTTCGTGGGCGATCGCTTCGGCCGGGACTTCGGAAGAGTTGACGTACTGCGGGCTGGAGGCGCAGATCTGGAGGCAGGTGTTCTTGATGCCGGCTTCGTCGATTTCGCCGCCGATGTCGAGGAGGACGCCGATCTTTCCGTTGAAGTGGATGTAGTAGGCGATCTTCTGGTCGGTGGTGTAGCGGAGGGCGCGGCGGATGATCATCTTCTCGCCGAACTTGGAGAACAGGGCTGCGAGCTCGGTCTCTTCGGACTTCTGGGCGGCCTCGGTGACGTCGCCGTCGCCGGTGGTGTTCGCGAGGATCTTCTTCGCGGCGCCGTTTCCGTATTCGAGGAACTTCTCGTTGTTGGCGACGAAGTCGGTTTCGCAGCAGACTTCGAGCATGAGGGCCTGGTTGCCGTCGACGGCGACGAAGATCTTGCCTTCGGCGGTGGCACGGTCGGCGCGGTGTGCGCTCTTGGCGATACCGGCCTTGCGGAGGATATCGACAGCGGCGTCAATGTCGCCGTTCGCTTCGATAAGGGCCTTCTTGCATTCGCCCATGCCTGCGTCGGTCTTGTCGCGCAGTTCCTTGACCATTTGCGGGGTGATAGCTGCCATGATTATTTCTCCTCGGGTTTCACATCGGATTTCTTGAGTTCGGACAGGTCTTTGACTTCCTTGGCGGGAGTACGGCGGCGCGGGGCGGCCTTCTTCTCGCCGTCGGCGGCGGGAGCGGCGTCCTTGCGGGGACCGGCGGGACGGCGGGACGGACGGCGCGCGGGACGCTCGTCGGTCTTGGCCTTGTCATCGGCACCCTTCTTCTCGGCGCGTTCGGCATCGGCCTTGGCTTTGTCCTCGGCGACTTTGACCTTGTAGAGCCCGAGGGCATCGTTGATGGCGGCCACGAAGGTGTCCATGATGATCTTGATGGACTTCACGGCGTCGTCGTTGGCGGCGACCGGGTAGGCGATGTTTTCAGGGCTGCCGTTGGTATCGACGATGGCGATGATCGGGATATTGAGCTTCTGGGCTTCCTTCACGGCGGTGTCGTCGTGGCAGACGTCCACGACCACGACCACATCGGGCAGGCGCTTCATGTCGGCGATGCCGTCGAGGTTGCGGTGCAGCTTGACGCCCTGACGCGCGAGGCGGACGATCTCTTTCTTCTTGAGGTTGGAGTTTTCCTCGTCGTTCACGATGTCGTCGATCTCGCGCATCTTCTTCACGGATTTGCGGATCGTTTCGATGTTGGTGAGCGTGCCGCCCATCCAGCGTTCGGACATGTAGAACATTTCGGTTTCTTCCGCGGCGTTGCGGACGACCTGCTGGGCCTGGCGCTTCGTGCCGACGAACAGGATGCGGGATCCCTTCATGACTTCACGCTGCAGGAAATTGCAGGCATCGCCGATCTGGCGGATGGTTTTCGTGAGGTCGATAATCGAGATACCGTTCTTCGCCCCGTAGACGTAATCTTTCATCTTGGGGTTCCAGCGCTTCGTCTGATGCCCGAAATGGCACCCGGCTTCCAACAGGTCTTTGACAGAGATGGCCATTGTTTCCATCCGCCTTTCTTC
>JAGCTY010000141.1 GCA_017963105.1 Lentisphaeria bacterium | reverse complement strand
CGACTTGATGCCATCGTAGATGCCGGCGATGACGTTGTGGCCGCCGGGGGCCTGGCCACCGGAGAGGATGACCGCCACGTTCACGGGCTTGCCTTCGCCAGCGCCGCCCGCGCTGAACTTCAGGTCGGGCATGTTGCTGGTGGACGGGAAGAGGGCGGCGATCTTTTCGGCGTCGGCGAAAGCGGCCAGCGGGGCGCCTTTTTCGACTTTCACGGCCGCGCCGGAACGGAGCGCCGGGGGCAGTTTCGGGGCGTATTCGCTGCGGACCTGCTGGAGCGGGGAAATCATCTTGGACATGGTGTCAATCTCCTGTTGAAATGACGGTTATGGTTGGAATTGGACTAATCTAAATAATATAACGCATCCTGCCGCCTTTTTCAAGCGCGCGCGCGTACTTCCCGCGCATAAACCGGAAAAGAAGCAGGTTTCTTCAACGCGGGAAATACAGCAGCAGCGGCGCCCGCCCGTCGAACGTCAGCGAAAACTCCGGCGCGACCGTCTCGTTCAGCGTGCCGCACCACCAGAAGGGCAGGCGGAGCTTGTCGAGCGGGTATTTCAGGCCGGTCGCCGTGACGGGCATTTCCGGGTGGAAACTGAAGATCGAGACCTTCGTGCCGGCGGGCCGGCGGAACGAGGCGGATTTCAGGACGGGCAGGAACGTGCCGAAGTCGGTCTCCATGCGGACGTCGGCTCCGGCGGCGGCGAAAAGCGGTAACAGGGACGCGTTGCCGAGCAGATGGTCCTCGCGGCGGCCCCCTGCCCCGAGGATCACGATGCTGCGCCAGCCGCGCGCCATGCACGCCCGGAACGCCTTCGAAAGATCGTTCGATTCCTGTTCGGATTCGTGGATCAGGCACGACTTGAAGCGTTTCTTCAAAACGGGGTCGAGGCTGTCCAGGTCGCCGACGACGAGATCGGGCTCCAGTCCGGCGCGCAGCAGATTCGCGGCGGCGCCGTCGCAGCAGACGATCCGTACGGCGGCATGCAGCATCTCCAGCAGGAATTTGCGGCGCGGGAAACTGCCGTTCGCCAGGATCACCGTGTAGTCAGCCGAACCGCTCACAATGGCCTCCGGAACGCGTTTTTTACGGAGCCTGCAGCGCCATCCAGCCCTCGCGGCCGGGGAGCACGCCGGAACGGATGGAGCCGGACGGGATCGCAGACACGTCGGACGGCAGCAGGTCGCCGGGGGCGCAGAACTCGATCCCGCGCGCCTTCGCCATGCTCAGGAAATCGTCGAAGAGGTCGGCGCAGATGCCGCCCTCGGCTTCGGCGTGGATGGTCAGCAGGTTCATGCCGTCGGGCGAGGCGGTGGCGAGGAGGCGTTCGTTGTAGTTCTCGCGCGTGACGCCGTCGCGGCCGAGCAGTTCGTCGTAGGTGGGCATGTTCAGCGGGATCTGCGGCGTCTCCAGCTGTTTGCCGTCCACGACCGGACGGAAGATGGAGCTGCCGCGGCAGTCGCTGTTGTAGCGGAAGCCGAACGTCTCCTTGGCGGTGAGCACGGCGTCGGTGGTCTTCCAGCCGGGCGAGGCGGAGCAGACGGGCGGCTTGCCGGTGATGCGTTCGATTTCGTCGTGCGCGAGGCGCAGATGCTTCAGGATCAGCTCGGGGGAGAACGACGCGATGCGGTTCTGCCACTTGCAGTGGTCCCAGGCGTGAAGCCCGATCTCGTGCCCGGCGGCGGCGCAGTCGCGCAGGACCTGTTCGTTGCGCCGCCCGATGGCCGGGCCGGGCCATGCGGTCCCCATGAGGAGGATGTCCATGCCGTACAGCCCGGGGGCGTTCGTGCGGAGCATCTTGAACAGGAAGGTCGGCTTCAGCAGACGCCACAGGTTGCGCCCCATGTTGTCCGGGCCGACCGAGAAGAAATACGCCGCGCGGACGCCGTG